>NZ_CP187112.1:2014166-2332500 GCF_050613275.1 Anoxybacillus dikiliensis | reverse complement strand
GAACCGAAGCCCCAGTAAACGGCGGCCGTAACTATAACGGTCCTAAGGTAGCGAAATTCCTTGTCGGGTAAGTTCCGACCCGCACGAAAGGTGTAACGACTTGGGCACTGTCTCAACGAGAGACCCGGTGAAATCATAGTACCTGTGAAGATGCAGGTTACCCGCGACAGGACGGAAAGACCCCGTGGAGCTTTACTGCAGCCTGATATTGAATGTTGGTGCGACATGTACAGCATAGGTGGGAGACTGAGAAGCCTGGACGCCAGTCTAGGTGGAGTCGCCGTTGGGATACCACCCTTGTCGTACTGAGATTCTAACCCGCACCCCTGATCGGGGTGGGAGACAGTGTCAGGTGGGCAGTTTGACTGGGGCGGTCGCCTCCCAAAGCGTAACGGAGGCGCCCAAAGGTTCCCTCAGAATGGTTGGAAATCATTCGAAGAGTGTAAAGGCAGAAGGGAGCTTGACTGCGAGACCTACAAGTCGAGCAGGGACGAAAGTCGGGCTTAGTGATCCGGTGGTTCCGAATGGAAGGGCCATCGCTCAACGGATAAAAGCTACCCCGGGGATAACAGGCTTATCTCCCCCAAGAGTCCACATCGACGGGGAGGTTTGGCACCTCGATGTCGGCTCATCGCATCCTGGGGCTGTAGTCGGTCCCAAGGGTTGGGCTGTTCGCCCATTAAAGCGGTACGCGAGCTGGGTTCAGAACGTCGTGAGACAGTTCGGTCCCTATCCGTCGCGGGCGTAGGAAATTTGAGAGGAGCTGTCCTTAGTACGAGAGGACCGGGATGGACGCACCGCTGGTGTACCAGTTGTCCCGCCAGGGGCACAGCTGGGTAGCTATGTGCGGAAGGGATAAGCGCTGAAAGCATCTAAGCGTGAAGCCCCCCTCAAGATGAGATTTCCCATCGCGTCAAGCGAGTAAGATCCCTTGAAGATGACAAGGTTGATAGGTCCGAGGTGGAAGCGTGGCGACACGTGCAGCTGACGGATACTAATCGATCGAGGACTTAACTAAGCACACAAGAAAGGCGTAGGCGACTGTTCAGCCACGAAGAGCGCGGAAGGCCTGCGAGGAGGCTGTTGCCGCCACAGCAGGACTGAAGCGATTCGAGGGGCTAGGAGCCGAAGCTAGACAGTAAGAAAAGCGGAGAACGGTTCTTGACGTAGTCAAGAAAACATCCGACGGAGCTAAAAGCTTTTGACGAAGACGTGCGTGCACGTCGAACGGAAAAAGCGAAGGCGTAGGAGGATGTTAGTTCGAAGCTAGACAACAAGAAAGGCGTAGGCGACTGTTTAGCCCTGTTATCTAGTTTTGAAGGAATAAAAAATGCTTGACAACAAAAAATATTCCGTTATAATAACACTTGTCTAAAACATTATTGCTCGGTGACGATGGCGGAGAGGTCACACCCGTTCCCATCCCGAACACGGAAGTTAAGCTCTCCAGCGCCGATGGTAGTTGGCGGGACACCGCCTGCGAGAGTAGGACGTTGCCGGGCAACATCAATAACGGAGGATTAGCTCAGCTGGGAGAGCACTTGCCTTACAAGCAAGGGGTCGGCGGTTCGATCCCGTCATCCTCCACCATATGTTATGAAGTGAATAGATTTTTATTTCATCGTCGCGGGGTGGAGCAGCCAGGTAGCTCGTCGGGCTCATAACCCGAAGGTCGCAGGTTCAAATCCTGCCCCCGCAACCAATGTTGGTCCCGTAGTGTAGTGGTTAACATGCCTGCCTGTCACGCAGGAGATCGCGGGTTCGAGTCCCGTCGGGACCGCCACTATATATGGCTCGGTAGCTCAGTCGGTAGAGCACGACCGAATAAACTTCTTTGAGAAACTGCAGCGTACCGCTCGATTTTCCTCTTGAGTAAGCAAACTGAGAGCGGGACGAAGGACGATTTGTTTCAGACTCATTAATGAAGATAAGTGAATTACTTAAATGGCTCGGTAGCTCAGTCGGTAGAGCAAAGGACTGAAAATCCTTGTGTCGGCGGTTCGATTCCGTCCCGAGCCACCATTTTGGATGATGTCGGCCTATATTGTTTTATATCATGCCGGCTTAGCTCAATTGGTAGAGCAACTGACTTGTAATCAGTAGGTTGCGGGTTCAAGTCCTGCAGCCGGCACCAGATTGTTTTGAGCCATTAGCTCAGCAGGTAGAGCATCTGACTTTTAATCAGAGGGTCGGAGGTTCGAGTCCTCCATGGCTCACCATGATGCGGGTGTGGCGGAATTGGCAGACGCACCAGACTTAGGATCTGGCGCCTCTGGCGTGGGGGTTCAAGTCCCTCCACCCGCATAATGCGGAAGTAGTTCAGTGGTAGAACACCACCTTGCCAAGGTGGGGGTCGCGGGTTCGAGTCCCGTCTTCCGCTCCAACATGCCTATGCCGGGGTGGCGGAATTGGCAGACGCACAGGACTTAAAATCCTGCGGTAGGTGACTACCGTGCCGGTTCGAGTCCGGCCCTCGGCACTTTATAAGCGCCCGTAGCTCAATTGGATAGAGCATCTGACTACGGATCAGAAGGTTAGGGGTTCGAATCCTCTCGGGCGCGCCATGTTTATAGCGTAATGAGGACGGGAAGTAGCTCAGCTTGGTAGAGCACATGGTTTGGGACCATGGGGTCGCAGGTTCGAATCCTGTCTTCCCGACCATTTTCAAGGGGCCTTAGCTCAGCTGGGAGAGCGCCTGCTTTGCACGCAGGAGGTCATCGGTTCGATCCCGATAGGCTCCACCATATATATATAATGGCGGCGTAGCTCAGCTGGCTAGAGCGTACGGTTCATACCCGTAAGGTCGGGGGTTCGATTCCCTCCGCCGCTACTAGCTTAGGACCTTTAGCTCAGCTGGTTAGAGCAGACGGCTCATAACCGTCCGGTCGTAGGTTCGAGTCCTACAAGGTCCACCATGTTCATATTATACGGAGGAGTACCCAAGTCTGGCTGAAGGGGTCGGTCTTGAAAACCGAGAGGCGTCGAAAGGCGCGCGGGGGTTCGAATCCCTCCTCCTCCGCCATAAATTGATTTTAGTTCCTTTTTCTTAATTAAGAAAGAACACAAATGACAAACGGTATAAAAATTCGATGCACTTCATATTGTGCCGGCTTAGCTCAATTGGTAGAGCAACTGACTTGTAATCAGTAGGTTGCGGGTTCAAGTCCTGCAGCCGGCATCATTGTGGCGGCTATGGCGAAGTGGTTAACGCACCAGATTGTGGCTCTGGCATTCGTGGGTTCGATTCCCACTAGTCGCCCCATAAATTTTATATTGATTTTGCGGGTGTAGTTTAGTGGTAAAACCTCAGCCACGAGCGACACTTCGCTGAATAGACTACGAGTTGCCTCGACGCATCCACCATCCTTGAGTATGCTGGTAGAGGAAGAGGCATAAAAAAGTGTAGAATTAAAAAATAGCTATGTGAATAATTTTATTGCGCGGGTGTAGTTTAGTGGTAAAACCTCAGCCTTCCAAGCTGATGTCGTGGGTTCGATTCCCATCACCCGCTTACATGGGCCTATAGCTCAGCTGGTTAGAGCGCACGCCTGATAAGCGTGAGGTCGGTGGTTCAAGTCCACTTAGGCCCATTATGGTGTTTGTTCCGCGGTAGCTCAGTGACGAGCAATGCATCATTGAGTAAACTGCGAGTTACCTCGACGCATTTATCATCGTTGGTTGTGCTAGTAGAGGAAGAGGCGGTAAAGTCAAACTATAAATAATGGTTAGGCAGTATGAATCACTTTTATTACTATTCCGCAGTAGCTCAGTGGTAGAGCACTCGGCTGTTAACCGAGCGGTCGTAGGTTCGAATCCTACCTGCGGAGCCATTTGGAGAAGTACCCAAGTGGCTGAAGGGGACGGTTTGCTAAACCGTTAGGTCGCGTTTTGCGGCGCGCGGGTTCAAATCCCGCCTTCTCCGCCATTGCCACATGCGGCCCGTTGGTCAAGTGGTTAAGACACCGCCCTTTCACGGCGGTAACACGGGTTCGAATCCCGTACGGGTCACTAGTAAAAAAGGACATCTCGTGATATGAGATGTCCTTTTTTACATTTCATCAAATGTTATATTCGTTTTATTTTTCTTCTCCAAAAATTTTTTTCCATATTCCCCGTGTTGATGAATAGAAGGATGTTCAACTTGAATGGTGACATGGGAAAGGTTATATCTTTCTTTTAACATTTCATTAATAGCTAAAATGACACAAAATGGTTGAATACGTTCGTGAATAAGAACGTGTGCTGTTAAGGAATAATGATCAGTTGAAATCGACCAAATGTGCAACTCATGTACATCTTCTACCCCTTCAATAGAAAGAATATCAGCACGAATACGATCCACGTCAAATTCATGTGGCACTGCATCCATTAAAATAAAATACGATTCCCGAACAATTTTTGCCCCTCCTATAAAAATAATGGTACCAATGACGACGCTAATGAGTGGGTCGAACATGTATAGTCCTGTAAAGTAAATTAAAATGGCTGAGATGATGACGCCAATGGAGCTAAGTAAGTCGCCGATAAAGTGCCATAAGGCGCTTTTTACATTTAAATTTTCCTCCTCTTTCATGCTCCGACTTAAAACGATTGTTAATACGAGATTAACAACAAATCCGATCGTTGCGATGGTTAGCATGAGGGAAAATTGAATGCTTTCAGGATGAATAAAACGACGAATTCCTTCAATGAAAATTCCAATAGAAATGATGACAAGCGCGAGCCCATTTAAAAATGAAGCGATAATTTCAAACCGTAAGTACCCAAATGTAAATGTTTTATTTGGTGGGCGAGAAGCTAAATAAATGGCAACCATACTTAAGCTTAATGCGATGACGTCAGAGGCCATATGGGCTGAGTCTGATAATAGAGCAAGCGAATTAGACAAAATGCCTCCTACAATTTCAACAATAGTGAAAAAAGTTGTTAATAACAGTGTTGTCCAAAGTGCTTTCTTTGATGTTGCTTGTATTTTCATATGCGGCAAATGATGAAAATCATACATATGCATTCTCCTTTTTTAAAATTAATATTAAAAAAAATAAATAATAATTACTATAAACTATTTTATATAATTATCATTTGTCACTCAAGCGACAAATTTATGGACGTTCGGATTGATTTTCATTTAACATGTGATTTGTTGAACATTGTCGAAAAATATCTTAATTTTCTTACAGGAATTTTATATGACGTTGTGTAATATATTCAGTACGGAATTGTTTCCGTACCCATTGAAGAAAGGATGGATGAACATTTGTTGACAATGAGTCCAACCGATTTGCAGATGCATTTATTTCACGAAGGAACGTTTTATCGAAGTTATCACTTGTTTGGCGCACATCTTGTAAAACAAGACGGAATGATCGGAACGCGTTTTTGTGTATGGGCGCCACACGCAAAAGAAGTTCGTCTTGTTGGAACGTTTAATGATTGGAACGGAGAAAAGCACAAGTTAACAAAAATAAACGAGCAAGGGGTATGGATGATTGTTGTCCATGAAAACTT
The DNA here is from genome assembly GCF_050613275.1 of Anoxybacillus dikiliensis. Lineage (GTDB taxonomy): Bacteria > Bacillota > Bacilli > Bacillales > Anoxybacillaceae > Anoxybacillus. Next base: position 2,326,992 of record NZ_CP187112.1, on the reverse strand, counting down.
AGAAGGACATTTATATAAATACGAAATAATGACAAGAGATGGACATATCATTCTTAAATCAGATCCATATGCTTTTTACGCAGAAGAACGCCCCAATACAGCCTCTATTGTGTATGATTTAAAAGGATATAAATGGAATGATCAAGCGTGGCAAAGAAAAAAGAAGCGAAAACCGATTTATGAACAACCGATGTTTGTTTATGAAGTTCATTTTGGTACATGGAAAAAGAAAAATGATGGGAATTTTTATACATATAAGGAAATGGCAGATGAGTTAATTCCTTATGTTGTTGAACATGGATTTACTCACATTGAACTTTTGCCGCTTATTGAGCACCCGCTCGATCGTTCTTGGGGATATCAAGGAACAGGTTATTATGCTGCAACAAGCCGTTATGGAACGCCTCATGATTTCATGTATTTCATTGATCGTTGTCATCAGGAAGGAATTGGAGTCATTTTAGATTGGGTACCGGGACATTTTTGTAAAGATGCACATGGGTTATATATGTTTGATGGTGAGCCGACGTATGAATATATGAATATGCAAGATCGCGAAAATATTGTGTGGGGAACAGCAAATTTCGATTTAGGAAAACCAGAAGTGCATAGCTTTTTAATTTCGAATGCTTTGTTTTGGTTAGAACATTATCATATTGACGGTTTTCGTGTTGATGCGGTTGCGAATATGCTTTATTGGCCGAATAGTGATGTACTGCATCCGAATCCATACGCCATTTCATTTTTAAAGAAATTAAATGAGGTTGTATTTGCTTTTGATCCGAATGTATTAATGATTGCAGAAGATTCAACAGATTGGCCGAAAGTGACGGCACCTACGTACGATGGTGGGCTAGGATTTAACTACAAATGGAACATGGGATGGATGAACGATGTATTAAGTTATATGGAAACGAGCATGCATGATCGGAAATATATGCATCATAAAATGACATTTTCTTTGTTGTATGCTTACACGGAAAATTTTATTTTACCTTTATCCCATGACGAAGTGGTGCATGGAAAAAAATCGTTATTAAATAAAATGCCGGGTGATTATTGGGATAAATTTGCTCAACTTCGCCTCCTTTATGGATATTTTATGACGCATCCCGGAAAAAAACTGTTGTTTATGGGTGGAGAGTTCGGACAGTTTGATGAATGGAAAGATTTAGAACAACTCGATTGGGTGTTGTTTGATTTTGATATGCATCGAAAAATGGATGACTACGTGAAATCTCTCACTCATTTTTATAAAAAGCAAAGAGCATTATATGAATGTGATCACGATCCAAATGGGTTTGAATGGATTGATGTGAACAACGCTGAACAAAGTATTTTTTCTTTTATTCGACGAGGAAAAAAAGAAGAAGATGCGTTAATTGTTGTTTGCAATTTCACTAATATCGTGTATGAAGATTACAAAATTGGTGTGCCATTGCTTACATCGTATCGAGAAGTATTTAATAGCGATGATGTGATGTACGGTGGTGCGGGACACATAAACAAAAAAACGCTTGTGGCACACGAAGAGCCGTATCACGGAAAGCCGTATCATATTCGAATGACAATCCCGCCGTATGCTATAACAATTTTACGACCAATAAGAAAAAGAGAAGGGAAGGAAAGCCATGGTACGAAAAAAGTGCGTCGCTATGCTACTCGCAGGGGGACAAGGGAGTAGATTAAGTTCGCTAACAAAAAATTTAGCTAAACCAGCTGTTCCGTTTGGAGGAAAATACCGCATTATTGATTTTACATTAAGCAATTGTGCTAATTCTGGTATTGATACTGTTGGGGTACTCACCCAATATCAGCCACTAGAGTTAAATACGTATATTGGAATTGGAAGTGCATGGGATTTGGATCGGAAAAATGGGGGGGTAACCGTTCTCCCTCCGTATGCTGAATCGTCGGAAATGAGATGGTATAAAGGAACAGCGAATGCCATTTATCAAAATCTAAACTATTTGAAGCAATATGATCCGGAGTATGTCCTCATTCTTTCCGGTGACCATATTTATAAAATGAATTATGCGGATATGCTCCAATACCATATCGAAAAAAGGGCAGATGTTACGATTTCTGTTATTGAAGTACCATGGGAAGAAGCAAGCCGTTTTGGAATTATGAACACAAATGAAGAGATGGAAATCGTAGAGTTTGAGGAGAAACCAGCTCATCCGAAAAACAATTTAGCGTCTATGGGCATTTATATTTTTAAATGGTCTATTTTGAAAGAGTATTTAGAAATGGACAATCGAAATGACCGTTCAAGCCATGACTTTGGTAAAGATATCATTCCTTTACTGATTGAAGAAAAAAAGCGGCTCGTGGCCTATCCATTTAAAGGATATTGGAAAGATGTTGGGACGGTCAAAAGTTTATGGGAAGCAAATATGGATTTACTAGAAGATGCCCCAGCATTAAATTTATTTGACCATACATGGCGTATTTATTCGGTAAACCCGAATGAACCACCGCAATATATTGCTCCATACGCACAAGTGAAGGAGTCTTTAGTGAATGAAGGATGTATCGTTGAAGGGAATGTGGAGCATTCTGTTTTGTTTCAAGGGGTGCACATTTCACGAGGTGCGAAAGTAAAAGATTGTGTTGTTATGCCTAATGCAGTAATTGGAAAAAACGCATACATTGAAAAAGCGATTGTTCCACCAAATGTGGAAATTCCTGACGGAACGTTTATTTGTGCGGATCAATATGACGGGGAAGTCATTCTTGTGACAGAAGAGATTTTGGGACATTTTTCTGAGAGAGAGGATGAGAAAACGTGGGAAAATTAATGCTTGGGGTCATTGATGCGACGACATATACACCAGAAATGAGTGATTTGACATTTCAGCGTTCTATCGCAGCTGTTCCGTTTGCTGGTCGCTATCGGCTAATCGATTTTGTTTTATCAAATATGGTGAACTCAGGTATTGAAAGTGTCGCCATTTTCCCAAAGTATCAATATCGTTCATTAATGGACCACCTTGGATCAGGTAAGAATTGGGATTTGAATCGGAAACGTGATGGACTGTTCTTTTTCCCTTCACCTGACCTCCCAATTTCCCATATCGGTTCGTTTCAACATTTCCAACAACATATTGACTACTTTTTGCGAAGTACACAAAAATATGCTCTTATTTGCAACAGCTATACGGTGTGCAATATTGATTATGAGGAAGTGTTGCGACGTCATATTACTAACGAGTGCGACATTACCCGTATATGTTATCGTGGAAAGTCGCTTGATATGTTTATTTTAGAAACGTCATTATTGCTTGATTTAATCGCTAACCAACAAAGAAATCAATATCGCAGTATTGTTGATGTTGTGAATGATGAAGGAAATGGTTTAACCGTATGTGATTATGAATATGATGGATATGTGGCGGTTATTGATAGCATCGAACGTTATTTCCATCATAGTTTAGAACTTCTTAAACCAGAAGTGTGGAAGCAGTTGTTTTTAAAAGGAAGACCGATTTATACGAAAGTAAAAGATGAGCCACCGACGAAATATACATCATATGCTTGCGTGCGTAATGCGATGATTGCGAATGGATGTATCATTGAAGGAGAAATTGAGAATAGTATTATTTCTAGAGCAGCAAAAATAGGGAAAGGAACTGTTGTCCGCAACAGTATTATTATGCAAAAAAGTCAAATTGGGGATAATTGTATTCTTGAATATGTGATCGTTGATAAAGATGTTCGCATTGGTGATGGAGTGAAATTAATTGGAACACCGAATCAGCCAATCGTCATTCGAAAAGGGACAATACAAGGAGCGCTGATGAAATCGTGAAAGTATTATTTGTCGTATCAGAGTGTGTACCGTTTGTGAAAACAGGCGGTTTAGCTGATGTTGCTGGCGCATTGCCGAAAGAATTGAAAAAGCTTGGGACAGATGTGCGTGTGATGCTCCCTAAATATGGAGTTATTCCACAACATATGCGCCAAAAAATGAATAAAATTGCTGAGCTTGTCGTTCGTGTTGGTTGGAGAAGACAATATTGTGGTATTGAACAATTAGAATACGAAGGAATGACATACTATTTCGTCGACAACGAATATTACTTTAAGCGAGATTCGTTATACGGGCATTACGATGACGGTGAGCGTTTTTCATACTTTTGTCGAGCGGTTCTCGATTCTCTCCCTGTCATCGGCTTTCAGCCAAATGTTATTCACTGTCATGATTGGCACACAGGGATGATCCCGTTTTTGTTGCGTGAAGAATATACGAAAAATTCATTTTACGCGCAAATGAAAACGGTATTTACTATTCATAATTTGCAATTTCAAGGCATTTTTCCACGCGAGATTTTAGGGGATTTGCTAAATTTAAGCGACCGTTATTTTTCGATTGAACATTTAGAGTTTTACGGGCATGTTAGTTTCATGAAAGGTGCGCTCGTCTCTGCACATATGATCACGACGGTTAGCCCAACGTATAAAGAAGAAATTCAAACTCCATATTATGGCGAACGGCTTGACGGATTATTGCGCGCGAGAAGTTCGCACTTAGTTGGAATTTTAAATGGAATCGATGAGGACATATATAACCCGAAAAAAGATCCGTATATTGCAGTGCCATACGATGTGACGACAATTGCACGAAAAAGTATTAATAAGCGAGTGTTACAACAACATTTTTCATTGCCGTCAGAAGAAGATGTCCCAGTCATCGCTATTGTTTCACGGTTGACGAAACAAAAAGGATTAGATTTAGTAAAATGTGTATTTCACGAAATGATTGGCGAAAATGTGCAAATGATCATCCTTGGAACAGGAGAATGGGAGTTTGAACATTTCTTTCATGAGATGTCGCTGACATATCCAGAACGTGTGCGTGTATATATCGGTTTTTCAGAACAGCTTGCACATCAAATTTATGCTGGGGCAGATATATTTTTAATGCCGTCTAAATTTGAACCGTGTGGTCTTGGTCAAATGATTGCGATGCGGTATGGAGCTGTACCGATCGTCCGAGAAACGGGTGGATTAAACGATACAGTGCAGTCGTTTAACGAATTCACAAAAAAAGGAACAGGATTTACGTTTAAAAACTTTAATGCACATGACATGTTATATACGATTCAACGTGCGCGTTCATTTTATGAACAAAAAGAAGTATGGGAAATGATCATGAAGCAGGCAATGAGTCGGGATTACAGCTGGGCAAAGTCAGCATTTAAATATAACCAACTATACGATGAACTAATGACTGGGAGTGGCATCTATGTTCACGAATAAGGAAGAGTTTAAACAAACGTTTTTGAAACGACTAGAAATGATGTATGGAAAACGTTTTTGGGAATCGACGGTTCTCGATCAGTACAATACGTTAGGCCATATGATTCGCGAGTATATTAGTAAACATTGGATTCAGACGAATGAACGATACCGTGCCCAACATAAAAAGCAAGTATATTATTTGTCGATTGAATTTTTATTAGGACGTTTGCTAGGGAACAATTTAATGAATCTTGGCATACGAGATGTCGTGGAAGAAGGATTGAAAGAGCTAGGCATTGAGTTAACTCATATTGAAGAAGTGGAAATTGATGCGGGGCTAGGAAATGGGGGGCTTGGGCGTCTCGCTGCTTGTTTTTTAGACTCTCTCGCTTCCCTTGACCTTCCTGGACATGGACAAGGCATCCGTTATAAACACGGTTTGTTTGATCAAAAAATAGTGAATGGTTATCAAGTGGAACTCCCGGAACAATGGTTGCGTCATGGTAATGTTTGGGAAGTGAAAAAAGAAGATTTAGCGGTAGAAGTGAATTTCTGGGGGAAAGTAGAATGCTACGAACAAGATGGTCGGTTAACATTCCGACATTATGATGTCGAAAAAGTGATGGCTGTTCCTTATGATATGCCTGTCATTGGATATGATACGACGACTGTAAATACGTTACGATTATGGAGTGCCGAGCCTGCAAAATTTCCGCTTCATAAACATGTCATGCAGTATAAGCGAGAAACAGAAGCGATTTCCGAATTTTTATACCCAGACGACACACATGACGAAGGAAAAATTTTAAGACTAAAGCAACAGTATTTTCTCGTTGCTGCAAGCATTGGAAGCATCGTACGCGATTATCGGCAACGGTACGGGCACTTGCAACATTTTCACCGTCATGTAGCGATTCATGTGAACGATACACATCCTGTATTAGCCATCCCGGAACTCATGCGTATTTTGTTGGATGAAGAAGGAATGGGATGGGACGAAGCGTGGCATATTACGACAAACACGATCTCTTATACAAACCATACAACATTGTCGGAAGCGTTGGAAAAATGGCCAATTTATATTTTTCAACCGCTATTGCCACGAATTTATATGATTGTGCAAGAGATTAATGAACGCTTTTGTCGCGACTTATGGAATCGATATCCTGGTGATTGGAAAAGAATCGAGGAGATGGCCATTATTGCCCATGGGCTTGTGAAAATGGCCCATTTAGCGATTGTAGGAAGCTATAGTGTGAACGGTGTGGCGAAAATACATTCTGAAATTTTAAAGCATCGTGAAATGAAACTGTTTTACGAATACTTTCCTGAAAAGTTTAATAATAAAACGAACGGCATCACACATCGCCGGTGGTTGTTAAAAGCCAATCCACAGCTTTCTTCCCTTATTGCAGAGGCGATCGGAACGGAATGGATAAAGCAACCCGAACAGTTGATTCAACTAAAAAAGTATGCAAATGATCATTCATTTCAAGATGAATTAGCAAAAGTAAAGCATTACCATAAACGACAGTTGGCGACATATATTTATGAAAAAACAGGTGTGGCGGTGGACGATTCATCCATTTTTGATGTACAAGTGAAAAGGTTACATGCGTATAAAAGACAGTTGTTAAATGTGCTACACATTATGCACTTGTATAACCGATTAAAAGAAGATGAGCATTTCGACATACCTCCACGCACGTTTATTTTTGGTGCAAAGGCATCACCGGGATATCATTATGCGAAACGAATCATTAAGCTAATTAATTCCGTTGCACAAAAAGTAAATAGCGATGAGCAAATTAACGGACGACTAAAAGTCATTTTCCTAGAAAATTACCGTGTTTCATTAGCGGAAAAAATTTTCCCGGCTGCTGATGTAAGTGAACAAATTTCGACCGCTAGTAAAGAAGCATCTGGAACTGGGAATATGAAATTTATGATGAACGGAGCTGTGACGATCGGAACGCTGGATGGAGCAAATATTGAAATTTTAGAGCGGGTTGGTCATGATAATATGTTTATTTTCGGGCTCACGGCAGAAGAAGTATTGCACTACTATGCAAACGGTGGCTACCATTCGTATGAATATTACCACCATGACCAACGCATTCATCAAGTCGTTAATCAACTGGTGAATGGCTTTTTTCCTGATGCGTACGATCATTTTGAACCGATTTACGATTCATTGCTCGCTCATAATGATCAATACTTTGTTTTACGCGATTTCGCATCGTATGCTGAGGCGCAACAACGAGTTGGTGCAACGTATGAAGATCGGAGAAAATGGTTGGAAATGAGCGTTATGAATATCGCCTGTTCAGGATATTTTTCAAGCGACCGAACGATTGAAGAGTACGCTCATGATATTTGGCATATTCGTTAATAAAAGGTCCTGTAAGCAGAGATGCTCACAGGACTTTTTTAAGAAGTATAAGGATCTTTTTCGTATGCAGGCAGGTCGCCAAACGGGGACATAAGCTGTTCTTCGTCAAGCACTTGTTCATATTGTTCATGTACAATGTTTGGATAAATCGTAATACCTGTTCCATAAAGGTCTGTCGCTGCAAATGTTTCAAACGGCTCGACATAACCGATTTGTTCCCCGGCATCGATATACATTCGATCATAATGTACAGTATCTTCTTGAACATCTGAAGGTGTTTCTGATGTACCGAAGCGAGCAACTTTTTGCCAACTATCTTCGGCATCAAATGTTTCTGCTTCTTTATGAATGACAAATTCACCAAATGGAGGAGACAAGATGCTTTCTTCGATCGGGCGTTGTTGGGAAACAACTTGGTCAGGGCTATGTTCTTTACAAAATGTCGTCGTTGGGATGGCTTCAAGACGTTCGAATGGGATAGCCTTTCCACATACTTCACAAATTCCGTACGTTCCATCTTCCATCGCTTGAAGCGCCCGCTCAATATCGTGAAGTTCCCGTTTCGTATGTTCGTTTAAGGCGATATCTTTTTCTCGCTCATATAGTTCTGTTCCACTATCAGCAGGATGATTGTCATAATTCGATAGTTCCCCAATCGAGTCATGAGCAGATGCTCGTATGAGACCGAAATGATCGTTTTGTTTTAGCCGTTGTACAATTTGCTGTTTTTGTTGCAATAAGCGTTCACGTAAAGTTTGCATATCATCCCTCCTCAAATTAGACTACACTATAGTATGGACTAAAAAGAAAAAACCATAGCGCAAAGGCTATGGTTTTTTCTGGATCATTACTGTAGCCAATAATGAATAAACAGACCAACGACGAGTAAAAATCCGAATTGTGTATTCGTTTGAGCAGTCGCTTTCATTGCTGGCATCATGTCTATCGGTTTTGTCTTTCCAATAAATCCTTTGGTTGCTTGCCACGCTTTCGGAACGCTAAACAATACAAGCAATGTCCATGGCGAAATCGTTTTTGTAAAAACGAGCAATACGATCCATAAAAATGATGTAACGAACATGCCGCCTAATAGCCAAATGGCACGCTTTCTTCCAAGTAAAATCGCTAACGTTTTTCGACCGCTTCTTTTATCCCCGTCTAAGTCGCGAATGTTATTCGCTAATAAAATGGCTCCGACTAAAATGGAAATTGGAACAGAGACAAGAACAGGTGTTGTTGTAATTGTGCCTGTTTGAATAAAAAATGAAATTAAAATAATGGTGAGCCCCATGAAAAAACCTGCCGCTAATTCACCGAATGGAGTATAAGCGATCGGAATAGGACCACCTGTATAAAAATATCCTGCAGCCATGCAAATCGTGCCGATGACGGCTAACCACCAACTGCTATTGACGCAAATATAAACCCCAAGCAGCATAGCGACTGCAAAAAAAGACCAAGCAAGCAATAACACAGTTTTTGGGGAAATCCCATCACGGACGATCGCTCCACCAATTCCGACAGATTCAGGTGTATCGAGACCGCGTTTGTAGTCGTAATATTCATTGAACATATTTGTTGCTGCTTGGATAAATAACGAAGCTACGAGCATGGCAAAAAATAAAGGAAAGTAAATTGGTGCTTCGTCTACTGCAAGCACAGTACCAATAGAAACAGGAACGAACGCTGCAGTCAGCGTATGTGGCCGCAATAAGCGCCACCAAACGCGCCAGTCTCGTTTATAGTGAACAGTTTGAGCATTTGAACGTACTGGTGTTGGCATACCATTCTTCTCCTTTGATTAAAATGTCGTTCACAATAAGTGTAGGGAAGTGGGGAAAATGTGTCAATGTCTTGACAATATAAATTGTTTCCTATCTCAAAAGAACAATATTATAATGGAAAAGGGACAAAAAGATTAAGTATAGGCGTGATACAAGGTGGTTACTTTATATCAAAACAAAGTTATTGACCAATTGCGTGATGCGTTAAAGAAAAAAAAGCATATGGTTAGTGTGACTGTAAGAGTGGAGCAAGATCCTCTTTCCTTTTTTGCCGCTGGTGAAACGTTATTTCATGGTCAGCGCTTTTATTGGTCAGACTGCTTTCACGATCACACGTTTGTTGGACTTGGACATGCACAAGTGATAAAAAGTGAAGAAAAGACGAAAAAGCGTTTTCGGGAAGTGGAGAAGGCGTGGCAACAAATTGTAGAAGGCGCTTTCATTGAAGGAGAAGGGCCATTGATGTTCGGGGGGTTCGCTTTTGATCCGATGAAACGTTCTGCTGAGCATTGGAGTCATTTTCCTCCCGCTCAGTTTGTAATCCCGAAATTTTTGTTAACAAAGCGCGCTGAGGAAACATGGCTTACAGTTAACGTTGTTCATGAATCACTTGCGGAACTGGAAAAAATGATTGATTCGTTATTTATCACACATGATGAAAGCGATAGCTACGATGTTGAAGTTGTCCAAAAAGAAGAAATTGCCCGTGATCGTTGGCTTCATGCTGTTCGTCATGCAACCGATCTTATTCAAGATGGGGAGATTGAAAAAGTCGTTTTAGCGCGCGAGTTATTTCTTTCTTTTTCTCATCGAATTGATCGCTCTCATGTGTTACGCTCTTTGCGAGAACAACAACCAACGAGCTACATTTTTGCGTTTGAAAACGGCTCATCTTGCTTTATCGGTGCTTCTCCGGAACAACTGGTGAAAAAAAGCGGGCACACGTGTGAAACGGCTTGCCTAGCCGGTTCCGTTCGCCGGGGGTATACGATGAAAGAGGATGAGGAGCTCGGACAATGGCTGCTAAAAGACGATAAAAATCGTCGTGAGCATGCATTTGTTGTTGATATGATTGAACAAGCCATGCATGAAATATGCACGGAGGTGATTGTTCCGAGTGAGCCGACTCTTTTAAAAATGCGACATATTCAACATTTGTACACACCTGTTCAGGCGAAAATAAAGGAAGGGGTTTCGATTTTTTCGCTCGTTGAACGACTTCACCCAACCCCAGCGCTTGGGGGATTCCCAAAAGAAAAGGCGGTACAAACGATTCGAGAGATTGAGCCGCTTGATCGCGGATGGTATGCTGCTCCGATTGGTTGGGTTGATGCGAACGGAAACGGAGAATTTGCTGTAGCCATTCGTTCCGCATTGCTTGAAGACAATGAGGCGCATTTGTTTGCGGGGTGTGGAATTGTTGCTCATTCTGATCCGCTTAGCGAATATGAGGAAACGAATGTAAAGTTTAAGCCGATGTTACTAGCGTTAGAGGGGGGACGACGATGAATGAAATGACCGCATATGTTGCTGCTTTTGTTGAGCAATTCGTTCATACGGGGATACAGCAAGTGGTGATTAGCCCAGGATCTCGTTCCACTCCTCTTGCGATGGTCATGGCAGAACATCCTCAGTTAAATATTCATGTGCATATTGATGAACGTTCTGCTGCTTTTTTTGCGTTAGGCATGGCGAAGGCTTCTGGAAAACCGGTTGCTCTTGTTTGTACATCAGGTACTGCGGTAGCGAATTATTATCCAGCTATCGTTGAAGCATATTATGCACGCGTTCCGCTCGTCGTCATTACAGCCGATCGACCTCATGAGTTGCGCGATGTCGGAGCACCGCAAGCGATTGATCAACTGCATATGTACGGCTCATATGTGAAATGGTTTGTTGATATGGCACTTCCAGAAGGAAATGAGCAAATGCTTCGTTATGCAGAAATGGTAGCTGCTCGTGCGGTATGTGTCGCAACGTCTGTTCCTTCAGGGCCCGTTCACATTAACGTACCGTTACGTGAACCGCTTGTTCCAATGATTAACGAATCACTATTTCCTACATCGTCCGTAACTCGCACGGTGTATAGAGGAAATAAACACCTTTCACAAGAAATGATGGATGAATTATATGAACAACTACGTCATGTCGAAAAAGGGATCATTGTATGTGGAGATTTGCACGTGGAAGGGTTTGCTGATGCGGTGGTCGAGCTAGCGGAAGCGTTGCAATATCCTATTTTAGCTGATCCTCTCTCTTCATTGCGAACAGGTGCACATCGAAAGCAGCTTGTTATTGAATCGTACGATGCGATGTTAAAATGCGAAACGTTTGCAGATGCGTTCATTCCTGATGTCGTTATTCGTTTTGGAGCGATGCCTGTATCAAAATCGCTTTACCTTTGGTTGCAACGCCATAAACAAGTAAAACAAATAATTGTCGATGAAGCGGGGCAATGGCGCGATCCGACTTTATCGCTTCACGTACTTATTGAAGCGAGCGAAGTACAATTTTGTCATGAGCTAGCTAACCGCGCTTCTACTACATCTCGTTCGTCACAATGGATAACCCAATGGAAAAAAATGAATGAACGAGCAAAGCAAATGTTGTTGCAGGCAAAAGAAGAAGAAAAGATGTTTGAAGGAAAAATATTTATTGAACTCGCCCAGTTATTACCAGATGGAGCAACTCTTTTCGTCGGAAATAGTATGCCTATTCGCGATGCCGATACGTTTTTTTTGTCATCACATAAGCGAATTCGTTTATTGGCGAATCGGGGGGCAAACGGCATTGATGGAGTCGTATCAAGCGCCCTTGGTGCGAGTTGTGTTGCGCAACCACTTGTACTAGTTATTGGTGACTTGTCATTTTATCATGACTTAAATGGCTTACTTGCAGCTAAATTGCAACAGCTACATGCGACAATCATCGTTTTAAACAACAACGGGGGAGGCATTTTCTCCTTTTTGCCCCAGGCGAATGAGCCGAAACATTTTGAACGGTTATTCGGCACACCGACACATTTATCGTTTCATCATGTTGTAAACATGTATGATGGACATTATGAAAAAGTAGAAACGTGGGACCATTTTCGTCGTGCGGTAGTAGATGCGCTCGCACGCCCGACATTAAATGTAATTGAAGTCCCTTCATCTCGTGAATACAATGTCGGAGTTCATCGGAAATTGTGGAAAGATGTTTCCCAGGAAATGTCCAACTTGTTGAACAAAGGGGAATGAACATGAAGTTTGTCGTTCGAGGGCAAACGTATTATGTAGAAATGTACGGAAAGGGACAGCCTATTTTGTTGCTGCACGGATTTACAGGTAGTTGTCAAACGTGGCATCCGTTTGTTTCGATTTGGGAAAAACATATGCAATGCATAGCAATCGATATTCTTGGTCATGGACAAACGGATGCACCTTCTTCTGTACAACGATATGATATCAATATGGTTGCCCAAGATGTTGCTATGATTTTGGAACATTTAGGGATAAAAAAAGCCCATGTGCTAGGGTATTCGATGGGTGGTCGGCTTGCGTTAACATTTGCAGTTCGTTATCCTCAGTATGTGGAAACGTTAATATTAGAAAGTAGCTCTCCGGGTCTAAAGACGGAAGAAGAGCGCATGAAGCGTCGGGAGGAAGATGAACGATTAGCACAGTTTATTGAACAACATGATGTTGCCCCGTTTGTTGATCGGTGGGAGAACATCCCGTTATTTTCTTCTTTAAAGCGATTGCCCGAAGATGTACAACAGCGGTTAAGAGAAGAACGGTTACAGCATACAGCGATTGGATTAGCTAACAGTTTGCGTGGCATGGGAACAGGAGCGCAACCTTCTTGGTGGGAAGCGTTGCCTCAATTAACGTTTCCGACATTGTTGATTTGTGGTGAAGATGATGAAAAGTTTTGTCGAATTGCGTCAGAAATGGTACAATTATTACCAAACGGGACGCTCATCACCGTTCCGAATGCTGGGCACGTTGTGCATCTAGAGCAGCGTGAACGATTTTGTACACTTGTTCAACAATTTGTGTTAAGAGGAGGTTTATTGCATGGCGATTGAATGGGTAAAAGAAAGAGAATATGAAGATATTTTGTATGAAACGTATAATGGCATTGCCAAAATTACAATTAACCGTCCAGAAGTACATAATGCGTTCCGACCAAAAACAGTTATAGAGTTAATGGATGCGTTTGCGTATGCTCGTGACGATGCAAATATTGGAGTCATTATTTTAACAGGAGCAGGCGGCAAAGCGTTTTGCTCAGGTGGCGACCAAAAAGTGCGTGGGCATGGTGGATATGTAGGTGACGACCAAATTCCGCGTTTAAACGTATTAGACTTACAGCGCTTAATTCGCGTCATTCCAAAACCGGTTATTGCGATGGTTGCAGGTTATGCGATTGGCGGTGGCCATGTGCTGCATGTTGTTTGTGATTTAACTATCGCAGCAGACAACGCGATTTTCGGTCAAACAGGGCCGAAAGTTGGAAGCTTTGATGGAGGATATGGTGCTGGTTACCTCGCACGTATTGTTGGACATAAAAAAGCTCGCGAAATTTGGTATTTATGTCGTCAATACAACGCTCAAGAGGCGCTAGAAATGGGATTAGTCAACAAAGTTGTTCCACTTGAACAATTAGAAGAAGAAACGGTGAAATGGGCGGAAGAAATTTTAGAAAAAAGTCCGACAGCTATTCGTTTCTTAAAAGCTGCGTTTAATGCAGATACAGATGGACTTGCAGGCATTCAACAACTTGCAGGGGATGCGACACTCCTTTATTACACAACAGACGAAGCGAAAGAAGGGCGCGATGCATTTAAAGAAAAACGAAAACCAGACTTTAAACAATTCCCGCGTTTTCCGTAAAATGAAGACAGCTTGATGTATGCACATCAAGCTGTTTTTTTGAAGGTGGTGTTAAGATGATTCCAAATTGGTTGCTTCAACGTGCATATTTAACGCCGAATCGTATAGCGATATATGATAAGACAGAAGCCATTTCATTTGCTGAACTTCACGAACGGACGGAAAAAAGGGCAAGACAATTTGCTTATCTCGGTGTAAAAAAGGGGGATGTTGTCGCTATCTTGATGAAAAATAGCGCACATATGGTTGAAGTCATTCACGCCCTTCATTATATTGGTGCGATTGTTTTATTACAAAATGTACGTCTATCTGTGGAAGAAGTAAAATGGCAATTAGAACATAGCGGGGCGCGATTTGTCATTTGTGATGAACCGTTTCGAGATGAACGAGCGATCGAATGGGAGGAGTTTGCCAAACTTCGTGAACGAGATGAAAAATGGCAAACGATGTACAATCTAGACGATGTCGCAACAATTATGTACACATCGGGAACGACAGGAAAGCCAAAAGGGGTTATGCAAACGTACGGAAATCATTGGTGGAGTGCAATCGGTTCTGCTCTGAATCTCGGATTACGTGAAGATGATTGTTGGCTTGCGGCTGTTCCTTTTTTTCATGTTAGCGGCTTATCGATTTTAATGCGGAGCGTCATTTACGGAATAGGCGTTTATGTGATGTCATCATTTGATGCGAAACGTGTCAATGAGCTCATTTTTCAACAAAACATTACGATGATGTCCGCTGTAAGCACCATGGTGCAACAAATGATTCAAGAGTTAAAATATCCGTATCCTCCATCGTTTCGTTGTATGCTCGTCGGTGGTGGTCCTGTGCCACTTTCTTTGTTGCAATCATGTGTTTATTGGAATATACCGGTGTACCAAACGTACGGCATGACAGAAACCGCTTCGCAAGTAGCTACATTATCCCCAGATGCTCGCCATAAATATGGTTCAGCAGGAAAGCCGCTTTTCCATATGAACGTTCGTATTGAAAAAGAGGGGAAACCGCTGAATGCGAATGAAGTGGGAGAAATTGTTGTAAAAGGTCCGAGCGTCATGAAAGGGTATTGGAACAATGAGCAAGCAACAGCCGCTGTGTTAAAAGGCGGTTGGTTATACACCGGAGATATCGGATATATGGATGACGAAGGGTTTTTATATGTGCTTGACCGCCGTTCAGACTTAATTATTTCTGGTGGAGAAAACGTATATCCGGCTGAAATTGAATCGGTGCTTTTGCAACATGAGGCAGTAAAAGAAGCAGGTGTAGTCGGAGTTGCTGATGAAACATGGGGGCAAGTGCCATACGCGTTTGTCGTATTGCATGATGTAACAGCGACAGAAGAGCAATTAAAGCAGTTTTGTATGAATAAACTAGCAAAATATAAAGTGCCGAAGCGAATTTATATCGTTGATCATTTACCGCGCAATGCCGCAAACAAACTGATGCGCCATAAGTTGAAAAACTGGATCAATGAATAAGAGGAGGCAGCCAACGCCTCCTCTTATTGATATCCTTTTGCTGTTTCTTTCGTGATTTTTTCTTTAAACAGTTTATAACTCCAAAGCTGATAGCCCACCACGATCGGCACCATGATGATGGCGACACCGAGCATAATTTTTAAGTTTAATTCACTCCCTGCGGCTTCAAAAAGCGTTGTACTATATTCATCATCGATGCGCGAAGGGAGCATGTTTGGGAACATGCCGATGAACCCGGTTGCCATGAGCGTGAAAATGGTTAAGCAAATGTTTGTAAACGCAAGTCCAATTCGTTTTTGCCAGACGAACAATAGCATGAGCAATGCACATACGAAAGCAAGTGCTGGCACGATCCAAAGAATTGGTGCTTTCGTGAAATTATTGAATAGCGGGGTACGATTGCTTGTTGCAACGAAGAAAAGAGATAATACGACCGTTGCAACGACAGAAGCTGGACGAACCACTTTATAAGCTCGTTCTGCCACATCTCCAACTGTTTTTAGCATGACCCATAGGGCACCAGAGACAGCAAATAAGCTAATAAATAATAAGCCGCCTAAAAGACCGTACGGATGAAGCAAGCTGAACAACGTTCCTTCATATCCAGATGGACCAATTTTTAAACCGTAAAACAAATTAGCAAAGGCAACACCAAACAGAAGCGCTAAAGCAAAACTACTAATTGTAAATGCCCATTTCCAGCTTTTTTGCCAAAGCGGCGCATCGTCTTTATGCATAAACTCTAATCCGGCTGCGCGGAAAAAGAGCGCGAATAAAATGAGCATCATCGGTGTATATAAGAAGCTGAATAAATCTGCATAAACGGCTGGAAATGCGGCAAACGTTGCCCCTCCGGCTGTAATTAACCATACTTCATTTCCGCCCCAGAACGGTCCGACAGCTTCTTGCAACTGATTTCGCTCTTGACGGTTTCTTGCTAAAAACGGAAACAACATACCTGTACCGAGCGTATATCCATCTAACACAAAGTATATCGTCCAAATGAGTCCCCATAAGCCGAACCAAATGATTGCAACGGTTTCATGAGACATGTTGAATTTCCCCACCTTTCGTAGCCGTGGATGTGTACGGTCCTTTTTTCGCATATTTCAACATTAAGTACACGTCTGCAATAAGTAAAATAGTATAAAACAAAACTAAGCTGACGAGTGAGAAAACAATTTGTGAAAGCGAAATAGGTGATACGGCTTCAGCTGTGCGCATTAATCCATATACTGTCCACGGTTGACGCCCGACTTCCGCAACGACCCAGCCAGCGTTGATAGCGACGTACGGAAGCAACACAGAATACATGACAAGTTTTAAGAAACGTCGTGATTCAACTAATTTATTTTTACGATATAAATAAAATCCGTACCAAAATAGAGCGACAAAGTATAGACCGAGTGCCACCATTAAACGAAATGAATAAAAGACGATGTTGACATTCGGACGTTCATCTTTTGGAATTTGATCAAATCCAACGACTTTCCCATCAAACGAGTGCGTATAAAAGTAGCTTCCGAGCTTTGGAATCGTTAAAAATTCAACGATGTTACGCTCGTTTTCTGGGTCAGGAATTTGAATAATGTGAAATGGTAAACTTTCTTTTGTTTCCCACACGGCTTCGAGAGCTGCCCCTTTGGCAGGCTGCATTTTTGCCGCAAATGATGCGGATTTATGACCAATAAACGGCGTAGCTGTTGCTGCGATTAATCCTAAAATGAGTCCGTATTTAAACGATTTTTTGAAAAATTCGATATGTTGTTTACGTAACAAATGCCAAGCACTAACCGCCATCACAAAAAATGCCCCAACGATATAACAGCTAACAACAGTATGAACGAACATATGCCAGGCATATGGATTTGTTACAACTTCCCAAAAGTTTTGTAGTTCGATGCGACCATTTCTTTCGATATATCCGACCGGATTTTGCATAAAGCCGTTTGCTGTGATAATCCAAAGTGCTGAAATGTTTGTACCAAGTGCTACCATCCAGATGGAGAAGGCACGAAGCTTTGGTGAAATTTTATCCTTTCCAAATAGCCAAATGCCCATAAATGTCGACTCTAAAAAGAAAGCAACGAGCGCTTCAATGGCGAGCGGAGAGCCGAAAATATCCCCCATATATTTCGAATACTCCGACCAGTTTGTCCCGAATTGGAATTCCATTGTAATCCCTGTTACAACACCGAGGACGAAGTTAATGGCAAACAGTTTTCCCCAAAAGTCTGCCATTTGTCGATAAAGCGGGTTTTTTGTTCGTACATGTTGTGTTTCCATCCATGCAATCAAAACAATAAGACCAATTGTTAACGGAACGAATAAAAAATGATAAAAAACCGTAATGGCGAATTGAAAACGGCTAAGTAAAAGTACGTCGCTCATATATCCCCCTCCGATATACTAAATATTTTTCATATGTATAAGAGTAACCTCAATCCGTGAAGAAGAGATGAGAGAAATGTTGCAAAACTGTGGCGATAATTTTAAAAAAATGTGTCTATTCACGATTATTAACATGAAAAAAGAGAAAACCTCTTGCGATGAGCAAGAGGTCGTGCTGTTATTCGGTCGGTTGGAATGTTTTACAGTCTGTTTCTGTCGAGCTTGTTGCCGTTGCTCCTGAGTGACTTACGACGTAGATTGCGTCCGCACTACATCGATTACCTTGTGACCAAAACTGACAATTTTGCACTTCACAAAGTACGTCTTTTGCCATGATGCGTCCCTCCTTTCTTTATGCTGATGTTAGTGTAGACAAAACATTGACAAGACATAACATGAAAAAATGAGCAAAAATAGTGAGAATTTTTATCAATAAATGTTGACATAGATAATCATTCTCAATTAGAATGAAATTGTGCAATATAAGACAAAAAGTCGGAGGGAGTTATATGTCATCGTTATTAGTTGTTGGTGCGGATCATTTAGGAAACATTACGGATAAATTAAAAAGCTCAGGATTTAAGGAAATTATTCATTTAGATGGTCGAAAAGTGAATATGGTGAAACGACAAATACCGGAGCACGTCGATATCGTATTTGTTATGACTGATTATATTAACCATAATTTAGCGAAAGTCATTAAACAAAAAGCAAAAGATCAGCATAAACCCATTTACTTTGTTAAACGTTCATGGAGCTCCATTCAATCTGTCATTGAGCAAATGGGGGAGCTAAAACGAGTGAACTAAGGAGGAGAGGACATTGTGGCAATCGTTTTTGAATGAAGTGTTAACTTATCATTACAGCATATCTCCACCTCATCGCTCATCGCTTACGTTGCTAAAAGGAATTGAACGGGCAACATCATCGTTTCCGATCGCTTCTTGTGACTCTCCCGTTACATACTATAAAATGATTGCGAAAATGACGGATTACTTGCTTCGTTTTGTTGCCAATGATCGGTCATTTGTTCATATATTAGACGAGCACGATGCGTTAATTACTGCATCATACACGTCTGACACATGCGTTGTCCCGTCATGTATGAATGTTTTTGTTGTTGACCGCATTCCTTCATTGCGTGCTATACAACAATTTGAAAATAAATTCGGTCAAACCCCGAGAACGATACGAATATATTATGTGATGAAAAATCACTTATCTTGTGTTGCGCTGACAAGTGATACATATTGTACACACTTGTTGTAAAAAAACCGGGTCAATTACCCGGTTTTTTTTTTACAATTCGTCAAATCCATTAATATCCGTTGTTTTCGTGTATGAACGTGGACGAGCTTCAAAAAAGTCGGTTTTGCCTAAGTTCACATTTTCATCGCTAAAGACGCGAATCCAAGGCATAGCGTTTTCATCTGCATCGTAGCGGTCTTCTAAGCCAAGCATACGCAGTCGTTTGTTTCCGAGATATTCAATATATTTCTCCATTTCAATTACATCAATGCCGTCAATGTCGCGCAACACAAAGCGCGACCATTCTGTTTCATAACGAATCGCTTCATCGATGTAATCATATATCCATGTTGAAAATGATCCGTCTTCGTCTAGATGCGGATTTTCCCATAATACAGCGCGCACGAGTTGGGAAATGAAGTAGCTATGGCATAGTTCGTCTTTATTAATATAGCTAATCATTGTAGATGTTTTCAGCATTTTTTGATTTCGCGCTAAGTTGTAAAAAAAGGCGAACCCGGAATAAAAATTAATTCCTTCTAAGACGAGCGAAGCGACAAGAGCACGGCAAAACGTTTCAACAGTTGGTCGTTCACGAAACGCTTCGTATACGCGAATGACGTGTTCATTTCGTTTATAAATGTGCGGATTTGTGCGCGCCATTTCAAAGGCACGGTTTTGCTCGGATAGTTTCTCAATAGATGCAAGCACATACGAGTACGACTGATTATGGACGACTTCTTGTTGTTCAATAATCGAAAAAATCGCTTTGACGCTCGGGTCGGTAATGTATTCTTTCATCGCTCCGATAAAGTTCGGTTGCACAGAGTCTAAAATCGAAAGCAGCCCGATAATGTGTAAAAATGCATCACGTTCCCGCTCACTTAAATGGTACCATTGTTTAATATCATCCGACATGTTAATTTCAAATGGTGTCCAAAAGTTGCCGAGCAACATTTTGTATATATCATAAAAATGGCTATATTTAATATCGTTCCAGTTTAAAATGCCGCTTGCTTTTCCGTTAATAATGCTTGTTGCTTTATTTGGATGCGACGGCTCGAGCAATTTTACTTTCGTTAGTAACAAGACGTTCGACCTCCTTAAGCAGTTGGTGGACGAAAACAGATGGCAAATGTTGTTGATGGCCACGCGGGGATTGTTCAATTTTTAACGTGCCGAGTACCGTCGTCACTTTTCGTAAATGGTACGCCATTTCATCGACAGCGCGGCAATAGTATGGCCACATTTGATCTCCTGTACCAAATAGTGCAACAGGAGGGAAAGAAAGGTTTCGCTCTTTAATAAGAAAGCGAAGTAGCCTTTTCATTTCATCCGGAAGTTGTCCATTTCCCCACGTATATGAGCCGAATAAAAGAAGCTGTGCCTCATGAATGAGCGATTCGATCACAAACATATGTTCAACATTGATCGTTTTCACCGCATGTCCATATGAGCAAAAAGCTTCTTCTATTAACAGCGCCACTTCTTTTGTGTTCCCTGTTTTCGATGTGTAACAAATAAGAACATTCATTTTTTATCCCCCTACGATGAACAAACGTCGCATTCTTCAATCGTTACTGCGGTGCTACGAACGTAATACGTCGATTTTAACCGCTCTTTCCATGCGGTGAGATGCAAGTCAAGCAAGTCTTTCGCTTTGATCGTGTTATATACATATAGATTAAAACTTAACGATTGATCGACATGTTTTTGTCTTGCGGCATTTTGACGAATGCTCATCTTTTGATCCACTTCATAGGCGTTATCGTAAAACCAAAACGTTTTTGCGTTTAAATCAGGGACGGTCACAGGAATTTTGTAATTTTTCTTTTCTTCAAAGTACAAACGGTTAAAGACAGGGTCGCATGATGCCGTTCCGTTTGCTAAAACGGATGTGGAAGCGTTTGGTGCAGGCGCCATTAAATAGCCATTACGCATCCCGTATTGCATGACTTGCTTCTTCAATCCATCCCAATCTAAATCATCGTGAGAAGAATATCCACGAAGTTCAAAGTATTTTCCTGTGTGCCAATCAGAGCCTTCAAATGCTGGATATGCTCCTTTTTCTTTCGCCAATTCCATGCTCGTTTTGATCGTGAGGTAAGCAATTTTTTCGAACAACCGATCAGCAAGTTGTACACTTTCTTCACTATCCCATTTGATGCCTTTTAACGCCAATAAATGATGCCAAGAAAATGCGCCTAAACCAATGGCACGATATTTTTTATTGGTGATGACCGCTTGCAACACTTCAATGCGAGTTTCATTTAAGTCAATGACATTATCTAGCATACGCACTTGAATTGGAATGAGTCGCTCTAATACATCATCTTGTACGGCACGGGCTAAATGAATGCTTGACAAGTTGCAAACGACAAAATCGCCCGGTTTTTTATGAATGATAATTTCACCGTCTTGTGTATATTCTTTTGTAACTGTTGTAGCCGATGTATTTTGCATAATTTCTGTGCATAGATTAGACGAATAAATCATGCCTGCATGTTTATTCGGGTTCATGCGATTGGCTTCGTCACGATAAAACATATAAGGCGTTCCTGTTTCTAATTGCGATTTCATGATACGCTTCATGATTTCAATGGCAGGCACGCGCTCTTTGCTTAATTCAGGATGATTCACGCATTCTTCGTATTTTTGTCGGAATGAGCCTTCACCGCGTTTTTCATCGTAAAAATCTTCGAGTCCTAATGGATTGCCGTTTTTATCTTTCCATCCCATGACTTTTTTCACTTCATGCGGGTCAAATAAGTACCAATCGCCGCGTTTTTCGACTTGTTCCATAAATAAATCAGGAATACACACCCCGTAAAATAAATCATGCGCTTTTGTTCGTTCGTCACCGTTGTTTAGCTTTGCGTCTAAAAACGAGAAAATGTCTTTATGCCAAACGTCTAAATATACCGCGATGCTTCCTTGTCGTGTGCCCAATTGGTCAACAGATACAGCGGTATTGTTTAATTGACGCATCCATGGAATGACGCCAGAGGAAACGCCTTTAAACCCTTTAATATCGGAATTTCTTGCGCGAATTTTTCCTAAATATACGCCAATGCCTCCACCGCCTTTTGATAGACGAGCGACGTCTGTATTCGATTCATAAATGCCAATTAAACTATCATCGACTGTATCAATAAAGCAGCTGGAGAGCTGACCATAAGACTTTCCTGCGTTTGCATATGTTGGTGTCGCGACAGTCATATATTGATTCGATAACGCCCAATACGCTTCTTTGGCAAGTTTCATTCGTTTCTCTTTATCTTCATAAGCCATAAGCGTAAGGGCGATGGTTAAAAAGCGCTCTTGTGGTAGTTCGTAAATTTCGCCATTATATCCTTTTGCCAAATAGCGATCAACGAGCGTTTTTAATCCGATGTATGTAAATAGCTCGTCCTTTTTCGCATCGATCCATGTGCTCGCTTCTTGCAGTTCTTTTTTCGTATATCGTTCCAATAAAAAAGAGTCGTAAATGCCGAGATCAACAAGCATTGTTTGCAATTCATAAAAGTAGCGATACGTTTCGGATACATCATAGCCGCGATTTTTAGCTGCCACGTCGTATAGCTGTTGCAAATAGAGACGAGCTGCAACAAACGTCCAATCCGGCTGTTCTACTGTGATTTCATCAAGCGCATTTAAAATGAGTTTATTCATCATGTCGTTGTCTCGCTGTGTATAGGCAAGTGCTCGGACAGTACGTTCGATGTATCGCTCGCTCGCTAAGTGCGGAAAGTCTTTGAAAATAGGAAACAATAATGTGCGGATCGTTTCTTCATTGACTTCAGCTTGTTGTTTTATGTACACCATATAACATCCCTTCCCCTAAAAAATAAAAACATCCGCTCTCGTTGAGCGGATGAAACGATGGAAAAAGGCATGCTTTCACCATCGTTTCATCTTCTCAATCCCCGAAGAATATGAAACGATACAAGGAAGGCAGGTCTCCTGACTCGCGCTTCTTCCTACTTTGGATTCCTTCCCATATATGCGCCTGAAAAGCTGACATATACAGTGGTGTCGTTTCCATTTCGTCTGCGCACACAGTTGCGGGGACAGCTCTGGATTCGCACCAGATTCCCTATTAAGTCCGTTCGGACACCTTCACTTGCCGGTTTCAATATATAGTTGTTGTTTCGTTTTTTTATCACAATATGTTGTATAAAAAGGGTTTACGTTTAAAACTATAACGAAAAATTTCAACATTTGCAATCATTATTTTTCATCATTTGCTAAATAGCGCCGGTCTTTCATAAACAGCCGCCAAAAATAAATGAAACCTGGAAATAAAATTGCAAAGCCGACGATGTACGTCACAAAAAGAGCACGAAACGTATTCGGATGTGTAAATCCGGATTCGATTGTCACATCTGGATAAATCATATATGGTAAATGGGCTTTACCATATGCGTAACTTGCACAAAAGTATTGTAATACGATTGCTACAACCGCGAGGCGTGGCATTCCGCGCCCGTTTTTCTTTTTCCATGATGGGAGAAAAAGCGCCCCACCAGCTAAGAGAAATAATATGACAGAAGCGGCAAGCCACGGCCAATGCGCAATCATTCCGTCATATAGCCAACGCGCTTCATTTCGCATCGTGACCATAATGAGAATAGAGGAGAGAAGAGCAAATGGCCCGATGATGAGCGCATCGCGGCGATAAATCGTATACGCTTCGATTTCATTTGCTTCGTTTGAGTAGTCTGCTAATAAAAGTGACGAAAGAAAGAGTGTGCTTGTAATCGCAAAGGCGATAAATGCATATTCATGTGGGCTTGTAAATAAGCGATCAAGCCGGAGACGACTAACACCATTCATTGTTTCAACAAAAGACCCATGTGTAATTGGCAAGACGCTAATTAAAAACGCTGGAATAAGTAAACCGCTTATGCCAGAAATGTAAACGAGCACTTTTTCATATTTAGGAGCAACGTGCGAAAAGACGAGGAACGCACTACGTACAGTAAGCAAAAGTAAAATAATGCTTCCCGGGATAAGTAAAATGGTTCCCAGCATAAACGTTGCTCCAGGAAAAAAGCTGACGAGCGCCACGACGATCGCAACGATAAAGACGTTTGTCACTTCCCATGTCGGCGACAAATATCGGTTTGCGATTTTCGTTGCTTTCGTTTGTGGACGATTGATATATACCATTGACCAAAACCCTGCTCCAAAGTCCATCGTCGCCATGACCGCGTAAATAAAAATAAATCCCCATAAAATTGAAATCGCAATTAATTCATCTGTCATCATCTTGCTCCTTTCTACATGTGCGTAGATAAGTGTTGTTCAATCGGATGGCGGCGGAAATACGAACGCAAGACGAGCACGACCGCGATGAGTAAAAATACGTAAATGGACGTAAACAAGAGAAAAAGCGTTCCTAAATTTGTTGACTGTGTTACAGCTTCTGCCGTTGTCATCATGCGATAAATGACCCATGGTTGTCTGCCTGTGCAAGCGAAAATCCAGCCAAATTCAATGCCGAGAAGAGCGAGCGGTCCAGCAGTAACAACTGTCCACATAAACCAGTTCGGAAATATGTGTTGCTTTCTTATGCGGTGCCAAACGAATCCGACAATCGAAAGGAGGAGAAGAAACATGCCGATTCCGACCATTGCATTAAAAAGTGTATGGACAAACAACGGTGGCCACCATTCTTCTGGAAAGTCATTTAATCCGACAACGACAGTATCAAACCGATTGCCGGCTAAAAAGCTAAGTAGCCAAGGAATTTCAATCCCCCATTTGACTGTTTGTGTTTCGCGATCTGTAAAGCCACCAATGACGAGCGGAGCGTGCGACTGTGTTTCAAACAATCCTTCAGCAGCTGCTAGTTTCTCTGGTTGATATTCATGGAGAAGTTGAGCTGATTCATGGCCGTTTATTGCTGTTAGTAAAGAAAATACGCCGCCGACTGTTAAACCGAGCATGAGCGCTTTTTTATGGAAAAGCTGGATGCGTTCATGGTGCCTATTTTTCAACATGTGATATGCTGCGATTGAAGCGATCGTAAACGCACCTGTCATATACGCTGACAAAACGACGTGTGTTGCTGTGACGGCAAAGCTTGGATTAAAAAATGCTTCCCACGGATTGACGTCAACAATTTGACCGTTTTCGATACGAAAGCCAGTCGGTGTTCCTTCAAAGGCGTGAACGTTCGTAATTAAAATGGCAGAAGCGGCTGCTCCGATGGCGACAAGTGTCAAGCTGATGATGCGCATCGTCGGAGAAATACGGTCAGCTGCATATACGTAAATAGATAAAAATAACGCTTCGACGAAAAACGCATAAATCTCGATTTGAAACGGAAGTGCCATCACTTTTCCGATTACTTCCATAAAGCCTGGCCACAAAAGTGAAAGTTGTACCCCTGCGATAGTGCCAGACGGAATCGCTACGCCGAGCAAAATAGCGAGTGCTTTTGTCCAGCGATTTGCCATAAGCGCATAGTCATTGTCTTTCGTTTTTTGATATAGTAGCTCGGCAAATAAAATCATAAGCGGAATACCGACTCCAAGCGTCGCAAAAATAATATGAAACGCCATCGTTGTGCCAAATAACGTTCTTGCTGTTAATACGTGATCCATACCGAAAAGTTCATCCCTTTCCATACATTGTCGTTTCCTAGTTTGATTTGAAAAGGGAAAAAATATGCAAAAAAAATAAGCGACCGTAACGATCGCTTATTGTAATGCTTTTTTTAATGCGGATATATTGTCATTCATGATCGCAAAGTAATCTTTATTGTTTGCGATATCATCGTTTGTGCGCGCTTCTAAGTTGTGAAGAATGAGTACATCCGCTCCAATTTCATTTTTTACAACTTCGGCAATTTTTGATGTAATATTTTGTTCAAAAAAGATATACTGTATGTCGTGCTCTTTTGCTTTTTTAATGATAGAAGTAAGCTGTTTTTGTGACGGCTCATTTGTCGGTGATAGTCCAGTCACGCTTATTTGTTTTAAGCCGTATCGTTTCTCCCAATAGCCGTATGCGGCATGAGCAACAAGAATATCTTTTCTTTTCGCCTCTTTCATCAATTGTTGAAATTGTTGATCGAGTTGTTCAAGCTGCTGTTTTAACGAAGCAAAGTTTTGTTCAAAATCGTCTTTCGCTTCAGGTTTAAGTTCTATTAATGTTTGTTTAATCGTTTCGGCCATTTGAATGGAATAAATCGGATCTAACCAGACGTGAGGATCGATATCTCCATGAGCATGTTCGTCCTCGTGAGCATGTTCGTCCTCGTGAGCATGTTCGTCCTCATGAGCATGTTCGTCCTCATGAGCATGTTCGTCCTCGTGAGCATGTTCGTCTTCATGAGCATGTTCGTCTTCATGATTATGATTGACCGAAAGTACTTGTATGTTTTCCGTTGCTTGTACGAACTTCACGCGCTCATTTTCTAGCGTTTTGCTCATACGATCGACAAATCCTTCCATTCCTTGACCGATGTAAATGAGAGCGTGCGCATCAGCAATTTGTTGCATCGTTTTTGCTGTTGGCTCATATGTGTGTGCATCGACGCCAGGAGGGTATACACTTTCGACACGAACGTGCTCGCCACCAATTTTTTCGGTAAAGTCTTGAAGTGGGTATACCGTTGTATAAATGATAAGTTGATCGTCTGTTTCTTTGCTAGTTGATGGAGTTGTATTATCTTGTTGGTTGCAGCCAAATAATGTGAGTGTGCTTGCGAGTATAATAGTTAACATCGCATGTAATTTCATATTTTTCCTCCTCTCAAAAAAGAAGGATGTTTATGAAAACATCCTTTTTCTCCTATTTTATTATATCGTAATCGTTACGATTTGAAAACTATGATGCACTTGTAAATGGTGGAAGCGGATCAACAAAAGTAGACCAATCTTGTTTCATTTCTTCGTCTGTTAATAAACATGCATCAAGAGAAGAGGCGATCATTTGTTCATCCATACCAATGCCGATCAATACGAGCTCTGTCATGCGATCGCCGTACGTATCGTCCCATTTTGCGCGTAACTCTGGTTCTTCTTGGAAAATTTCCTCCCGTTCATGTGGAGGATATGTTGCAATCCATTCCCCAGCTCCTTGAATCATAATGGACGGTCCAGCTTGTGAAAGAAGTCCGCACATATTGTTGCGGGAAGCGAGCCAGAAAAAGCCTTTGGCGCGAACGATTTCAACTGGCCATTGTTCGAGCCAGTGCATAAGCCGTTCAGGATGAAACGGGCGACGGCGGCGATATACGAAAGAAGAAATGCCGTATTCCTCTGTTTCTGGTGTATGCTCTTCATTTAGTTCCTTGATCCATCCGGCTGATTGGCTTGCTTTTTCGAAGTCAAATAAACGAGTGTTTAAAATGTCATGAAGTTCCACTTTTCCGTATGTTGTCCGAATGATTTTTGCTTCTGGGTTTAATTTACGAAGAAGAGCTTCTAATTCGTCGGCATCTTCTTGAGAAATGCAGTCGATTTTATTTAAAATGAGCACGTTCGCAAATTCAATTTGATCAATTAGTAAATCGACAACTTCACGTGTATCTGTTTCGTCGACCGCTTGTTTGCGATCTAATAACGTTTCACCGGAGGCAAAATCATGCCAAAAACGATTGGCATCTACAACGGTAACCATCGTATCTAATCGACATGTTGACGTTAAATCAATGCCAAACTCCTCATCGATGTACGTAAACGTTTGAGCGACAGGAATTGGTTCACTAATACCGGATGATTCGATGACGATGTAATCAATGTCTCCAGCGTTAACAAGTTTTTCGACTTCTTTCATTAAATCTTCTCGTAACGTACAGCAAATACAGCCGTTTTGAATTTGTACAAGTTTTTCTTCTGTACGTGAAAACCCGCCTTGTTTAATGAGCTCAGCGTCGATATTCACCTCGCTCATGTCGTTGACGATAACAGCAATTTTTAATCCTTCACGATTGTTTAAAATATGATTAAGCAACGTTGTTTTTCCAGAACCTAAATATCCGCTCAATACAGTCACAGGCACTTTCATACATGTTTCCCCTCTCTTAAAACGTAATTATTACGATTTACAACGTCTATCATATCGAAAAAAAAGAGAAAGAACAACTATTTTTGCTCTTTCTCCGGGACAGGATCGAATCCCCCAGGATGAAGTGGATGGCATTTTAAAATGCGTTTTATCGTTAAGTAGCCACCTTTCAGTGCACCGAAACGGCGAATAGCTTCTAATCCGTAATGTGAACAAGTCGGATAAAAGCGGCATGTCGGTGGTTTTAAAGGGGAAATGAACCGTTGGTAAAAACGAATAAGTAAAATGAGCATATGTTTCATATCATACACCTCCCCCTATTTTTGTTTATTTTAACATAGTTGAATGAAGTCATTCCAACAAAAAAAGATGAAAAAAGTCGGACTTTTGTGTATGATAAAAACGTAACAATTGAAAAAGAGGTGACAGGTATGCCTTCAGTAGAAAGTTTTGAGCTTGATCATTGTGCGGTCAAAGCACCGTACGTTCGCCATTGCGGCGTTCATAAAGTCGGCAGCGACGGTGTTGTGAATAAATTTGATATTCGTTTTTGTCAGCCTAACAAAGAAGCAATGCAGCCTGCAGCGATTCATACGCTCGAGCATTTGCTAGCGGTGCACATTCGTAAGCACGCCGAAAAATACGACCATTTTGATATTATTGATATTTCGCCAATGGGATGTCAAACAGGCTATTATTTAGTCGTTAGTGGCACGCCAACCGTTGAAGAAATTATTGACTTGCTAGAGGCAACAATGAATGAGGCGCTAACCGTCACAGAGGTTCCAGCCGCAACAGAAAAAGAGTGTGGTCAAGCGAAGTTGCATGATTTAGAAGGAGCAAAGCGACTTATGCGCTACTGGATATCGCAACCAAAAGAAGAATTGAAAAAAGTGTTTGGCTAAAACAACAAAGGTTCAGGCGTTACATGTCTGAACCTTTGCTTTTTTCAGTTGGCAACTCATCAATGGTGTGTTTGTATTTGTATGCTTTTGAAATCGTTAAAACGCTTAAGATGAGCACGACAAATACAATGATGATAGAAATAATAAAAGTGAGCAACATATCCAACCCCTCCATGCTCTATTTTAATGTGAAAGCGTACCATTTTCCAAAAAATTTTTTGTTTGTTACAATAAATAAGGGGAAAGTTTATACTTGAGGAGGGAATGAACATGAAGGAAAAATTAATTGACATTGTAAACAAGCAAATTGCAAATTGGAACGTATTGTATGTTAAACTGCACAACTACCATTGGTATGTGAAAGGCCCACAATTTTTTACGTTGCATACAAAATTTGAAGAGCTATACAATGAAGCTGCACTACATATTGATGAATTAGCAGAGCGTCTATTGGCGCTAGGTGGAAAGCCGTTAGCGACGATGAAAGAGTATTTAGCGGTAGCGTCTGTACATGAAGCAAAAGGAAATGAAACAGCGGAAGAAATGGTGGCAGAAATCGTTCGTGATTTTGAAACGATGATTCATGAGCTCAAAGACGGCATGGATTATGCTGGAGAAATTAATGATGAAACGACAGGTGATATGCTTTTAGGCATTCATCAAAGTTTAGAAAAACATGTGTGGATGTTAAAATCGTTTCTCGGATGAGGTGGGATTTCCCACCTTTTTCTTGTTTTATCACTTCAAAGGTAATAGGGGATTGCTCTATGTTTTTTGCATGAAAACAAATGGATCGACTCACACTAACCGTAATAAATGGAAAAGAGGTGGGGCGATGAAGAAAACGTATTATGTGTCGGTGGCACGCGGTGAAATTTCGCAGGTAAAAACGGCTTCACCGTGGGAATTTCGAATTGCGGCGACAGATGAAGAAATTATTCAGTTACGAGAGTATTTTGATGAAATGTATTCATCTGATTGGCAATCGTTTTGGCGCGCACATGTGCCATATGTGCAATATCATTATGACCGTCCGAATGATGGGTATGATCATACGATAAAAAAAGTGTATGAACTCATTTATGAGCTTGGGGATGAAGAAGCGAGACAACAAATTGAAACGATGGGAGTTATACAGCCATAAAAGCTGTCCACCATTTGATTGTGTGGTACAATGAAGAAAACATGCAGTTGAGGGTAGGCGGCGATGATTGTATTTCAAGATGACTACGGATACGACGTTCGACTTTCTTTTTCTGACCATCCTTTTTCACGACATCCGAAACATGTCCTTGTTATTTGTCGATACAACGGTCGTTGGTTATTGACTAATCACGCTGTACGAGGCTGGGAATTCCCCGGGGGGAAAGTAGAAGAGGGGGAGACGGCGGAACAGGCAGCGGTTCGTGAAGTAAGGGAAGAAACAGGAGGAATCGTTCAAAAGATCGTGTACATCGGGCAGTATGAAGTCAAACGTCCGAATGAAACGATTGTAAAAAATATTTATTTTGCTCATGTTGAGTCTTTTGAACAAAGGGAGTCGTATTTCGAAACAAATGGTCCTGTGCTCATTGAGCATATGCCAGATGACATAGCAAAAGATGAACGATTTAGTTTTATTATGAAAGATGGCGTATGGGCATATACGAAACAGCAGTTAGAGCGGCGGGGAATGGTTTAAAGCCCCACCGCCTTTTCTTTGCATGTGGGGCTATGCACGTTTCATTAGCTTTTTTTCAAACCAACTGACAAGTTGATACATGATGCTTGAAAGTAACGCAATCATAAGCAAACTTAATAAAACGAGCGTAAAGTTAAACACTTGGAATCCGTAAATAATCATATAACCGAGCCCTTGTTTAGAAACGAGAAATTCCCCGACAATGACACCGACCCAAGATAAACCGACGTTCACTTTTAACGTTGAAATCATTGTCGGAAAGGAAGCTGGTAAAATGGCTTCTGTGAACCATTGTCGTTTCGTTGCACCGAATGTTTGAAGCACTTTCATATAGTTTGCATCTACTTCTTTAAACGATGTGTAAACGACCATCGTTGTAATAATGATAGAAATGATTGCTCCCATCGCGACGATCGATGTCATATTCGGCCCGAGCGCCACAATGAGAATCGGTCCAAGCGCCACCTTTGGCATCGCATTTAAAATGACTAAATACGGATCAACAATTTTGGATACGCGTGGAAACCACCAAAGTAGCGCAGCGAAACAAATGCCCGCAATCGTACCAACAATAAAACCGAGTACAGTCTCTGTTAATGTGACAGTTGTATGTGAAAGCAATGTGTGATCGCGCACTTTCGTGATAAACAAATGCCAAATGGAAGACGGTGAGCTAAATAAAAGAGGATCAATCCAATGAAAACGGCTTGCGATTTCCCATAAGCTAAAGAAGGCAATGACAATGATCGTTTGGAAAAAACGAACGATTCGTTTTTCGCGTTTTTCATATGCTATATGTTGATCGTATATACGTTGCAACCATTCATGTTTGTTCAATGCTCTCTAACTCCTTCCAAATCATTTGAAAAATTGGTGAAAAATTCGGATGTTGGCGAGCTTGGAACGGTGTACACGCTTTTAATGAATCGGGGACGGAAACAATTCGTTTAATTTTTCCTGGTTTTGCGGTAAATAAAACGATGCGATCGCTCATCGCAATTGCTTCACCGATGTCGTGCGTGACGAGAAGCGCTGTTTTTCGATATTGTTTTAATGTCTCCCATACGAGATCTTCTAGTTTTAGTTTTGTTTGATAATCGAGTGCTGAAAACGGTTCATCCAACAATAAAATTTTCGGGTCAGTTGCCAAGGTGCGAACGAGTGCAGCGCGCTGACGCATCCCTCCTGACAATTCATAAGGATAGCGGTCATCGACGTCGCGTAGACCAATTTGATGTAAAAGGGCGAGCGTTTGTTTTCTCGTTCTCTCGCTATATTTGCCTGTCAGTTTTAATCCGAGTGTGACGTTTTGTTCAATTGTTTTCCACGGAAACAAATAATCGTGTTGTAGCATATACCCAATCGTTTGACGCATCGTTTTTGCTTCTTTTCCTTCGATAAGCACACGGCCTTTCGTCGGTTCAATTAGTCCAGCGATAATGGAAAGAAGCGTCGTTTTTCCACAGCCGCTTGGGCCGAGAAAGGAGAGAAATTCTCCTCTCTCGACAGTTAGCGACAAATGATCAAGCGCCAAGACAGCCGATTGGTTTGTCACGTAGGCATGCATCACTTGATCAATTGTTAAAATGGGCATGGTGTTCACCTCTTTTGTGCATTTTCGGCAAACGATGTATTCACTAAAATCGAGTGATCAATGTGTGATGGCAACTCATTTGCTTCTTTCATGATGTTTTGGAGATGGTTCCATTCTTCTTCATCTAAAACAGGGTCTGTTGCATAGGAGCCTTGGTTTTTGTAGCGCTCGACGACTTTCTCAATGAGAGCGATATCTGTATTTTCAAAGTACGGTTGAATGACTGTTGCGATTTCTTTTGCATTGTGTGTTTGCACCCATTGTTGTGCTTTATAGAGAGCGCGTGTAAATTTCCCGATAACATCTTTATTTTTCTCAATAAAACTTTGTTTTGCCATAAACGTCGTATATGGAAGATGACCAGATTCCGTTCCAAAGGAAGCGACAATATACCCTTTTCCTTCTTGTTCAAAAATGCTAGCAGTCGGTTCAAAGAGCTGGACGAAATCGCCTGTTCCGCTCGCAAATGCATTGGCGATATTGGCAAATTCAATGTTTTGAATGAGATTTAAGTCTTTATGTGGATCAATTCCATGTTGCTTTAAAACGTATTCTCCGACCATTTGCGGCATGCCACCTTTTCTTTGACCTAAAAATGTGCTTCCTTTCAGTTGATCCCATGTGAAGTCAGCGATCGGTTTGCGCGAAACTAAAAATGTTCCGTCCGTTTGTGTCAGTTGTGCAAAGTTGATGACAGGATCGATGGCTCCTTGACTATACACATAAATAGACGTTTCTGAGCCGACGAGTGCAATATCTGCTCCATTCGATAGAAGCGTCGTCATCGTTTTATCGCCGCCCCAAGTCGTATTTAGTTCAATATGAAGCCCTTCTTCAGCAAAAAAGCCTTTTTCAATTGCGACGTATTGAGGCGCATAAAAAATAGAACGAGTCACTTCCGCAACGCGCAACGTTTTTACATCATGGGATGAGCATGCCGAAAGTAAAAACATAAAAGCAACAAGCAAAAATACCCATTTTCGCATTGTTTTCCCCTCTTTCGTTTCGTTTGCTTTATCGTATGCGCCTAATAAAAATGTGTGAATGACCTAAAAAGAAAACCGCCGAGCACATCGCTCGACGGTTTAATTAATCGAATGTAAAGCAATTAATTCGTATGTAACGATCGTTGTTCCGTTCTCAAGGACAAGTTTTTTAACGACAGCTTGTCCGGTTGCTTCTCCGTGTTTTGTGCGCCTTACTTCTAACGGAACGTCAAGTGGATATAAGCGATAGCCTTCTTTTTGCAACAAAAATAAGTTGTGTTCAATTCGTTTTTCTTTTCCGTTTGTGACGATCATCGTTTGTATTTCTAACGGCATGCCCATCTGTTTCACCCCAAACTTTCTCAGTATGTTCACTTTCATTGAAACACATTTATCGTTGTTATACAACTGTATTCAAGGGATTTATACTACATAATATAAATAAATAATATGATCAGGTAATAAATGTTGTTGACAGGACAAGAATGTAAGTGATACGATGACAGTAAGCTTTAGAGGGAGATGTTTGAATATTCATTTCTTTTTGAAGCGAAGTTTTTACGTATGAGGGGAGTTTTTTGTTACATGAAACAATTTCATTCATTCGGGTGGTACGCGGCTCGCATTGCCCCGTATTTGCCTGAGGAAGCGTTCCGTCCCGTTCCGTCTCGTCTGTTTGGTGGCCTTGCTTACATGCTCGTTTTAGTTAGTAGCGTTGTAACGATTTCTTTGTTTGATCTCCATTGGTTATGGAACGGATTGCTTGCAGTTGTTATTGGATTTTGTTTTGCTGGTTTAGGGTTTTTAGGGCATGAAATTTTGCATGGGACGGTAGTCAAACGGGCATGGCTTCGTGATTTGTTAGGTGGCATTGCGTTTTTACCGCTTTGCACCGGTCCGAAGCTATGGCGAAAGTGGCATAACGCGACACATCATGTGCATACACAACATGAGGAGCTTGATCCTGACGCATGGCCAACGATAAAACGTTTAGCTCAAAGTCGTTTCCTCCGTTGGATCTATCGCATTCCGTTTCCGATTCGTGCGGCTTTTTCGTTTTTGTCTTTAGCAGGGATGTTTACTGTTCATTCGCTTCATATGCTTCTTTATTTTTGGAAGGAGTTTGAAAAAGGAAGTCGTCGCGCAGTATTTTGGCAGTTTGTATTGCCATGGTCAGTATGGATTGGGTTATTGCTGATGATCGGAGTGGAAAAATGGCTCTTCGCGTTCGTTATTCCATTGCTCATTGGAAATGCAATCGTTATGGGATATATCTCGACGAACCATCGTTTAAATCCGCTCGTTCCAGTTAACGATCCACTAGCTAATAGCTTAACGGTCATTGTCCCAAAGTGGGTGGATGTGTTGCATTTTAACTTTTCACACCATACAGAACATCATTTATTCCCGGCAATGAGCTCAAAATATTATCCGCTAGTCAAACGATATATTAAACAACTATGGCCAGAACGGTATCATGAAATGCCAATGACAAAGGCGTTAATTGCGCTATGGAAAACGCCGCGGCTTTATTATGAACAAACAGAACTCATCGAGCCGCGCGAAGGATATGTATACGGAACGCTCGGGAATGGATTAAACATAGATGATCTTTCGTACAAAACGAAAGAAAATGTTGTAGTCAAACAAAAAATGGTGAAGCAAAAATAAAGCGTGGCCAATGAGCCACGCTTTATTTCTTCCCTTGCAACATAAGGGGAAGTTCTAAGTGATGCTCATGTAAAAACGGTTCGTTCGTTAACACAGCTTCTGTTGGACCGTCATATGCGATCGTTCCGTTTGCAAGTACAATTGTTCGCTCGCAACATTCAAGTACAAAGTCGAGATCGTGCGTTGTTACGATTTTTGTATGTGATAACGATTGAACGAGATGAATGAGCGTTCGCCTTGCTCTTGGATCTAACGCTGCCGTCGGCTCGTCCATCAGCAATATTTTCGGTTCCATGGCGAGAACAGTTGCTAAGGTGACGAGCCGCTTTTCTCCCTCTGATAAACGATAAGGTGGGCGGTCTTTGACATGAATCGCATCGACAAGCGTTAAAGCGTTTGTTACTCGCTCGTTTACTTCGTTTTCATTCATTCCTTCATTTCGAAGCGCAAAGGCGACGTCATCGTAAACGGTTGGCATAAATAATTGATCATCTGCTTGTTGAAATGTAAAGCCAACGATGCGACGGATATGTCGTAACGTTTGTTTCGACATGCGCATATTATCGATGAAGATATGTCCACTTTGCGGCATATATAAACCGACGAGCAGTTTTAATAACGTTGATTTTCCTGCACCGTTTGCTCCAATGATGCCGATGCATTCTCCTTGTTGAACAGAAAAAGAAATATTACGAATGGCTTCGTGACCATCTGGATATATGTAACAAATATTTGATACGTTTATCATCATATGACCACCAAACGATAAACGATGAACAATATAACTGTTCCGTACGTGTAAATTTTCTCCTTTGTTGTCCACCGTTTTATTTTTATATGCATACGTTGAATAGAAAAACCGCGCAATGTCATCGCTTCATACACGCGTTCGGCACGTTCAAATGTTCGCAGCAACAAATGCCCGACGAGCGATCCCCAAACGGATAATTGGATCGCGCGATGGTGCGATGCGCGCAACATATACGCCTGACGAAGTCGTTTTGCTTCCTCTAAAAATAAAAAAATATATCGATGTGTCAAAAGTAATTGTATAACGAGCAAACGAGGAATACGCAACGAAAGGAGCGCACCTGCGAGTTGCTCGACCGGTGTCGTCAAAAACAACGCTGTTGCAGCAAGAACGGCAAGCGTGTTTTTTACAAGCAAAGTAGCAAATGACAGCCATCCTGCTTCTATACGCCAATGAAAAAACGATACGTGTTCATGAATGAAAAAGAGCTGTGAAGCCCCTATAACTGTAATAAATGGTAAAGAAGCGAGCAGTACGCGTTTTATATGGCGAATAGAAAGACGATAAAAAACGATCATTGTGATCGGATAAAGAGATAAAGGAATAAGTTCAATAAACGCATATGTGTGAAACGAGGCGACGACGAGAATGTATGTAAACGTTATAATGAGCATGCTTAACGGATGAACATCATGTCGTCGCTTTTTCATATTTGACATATGTGCATGGATCACGCTTCTTTTCTCCATTTTTTCAAGATGTATGGTACGAGCATTGCTATTGCAACGATAAATACACCGACGATGCCAGAAACGCTTGTGCCGATGTCTAACCACCCGATCGAAGCGCCCCCATTTTTCAAATTGTAATCAGGCAACAAAGCGAGCGATTGTTGGAGACGTTCTAGTACGGTGTGGAGTGCTGTTGTTGCATGTAGTTCCTCCGTACCTGCCGTGCGAAAAATAGACCATTCTAATCCATCTGGTTTGGACGAAGCGATGGATGAAAACATGCCACCGATGAGAAGCGCAAGCAAACCGAGTGTCCCGATGAGACGATTTGTCGGTGTATTTGTCGTTGTTGAGAGCTCTGGCTTTGCTTTCATCACAAATGAGATGACAGCCGCTGTAGCCATTCCTTCTACAATACCAATCGCCAAATGAATCGGTTGCATAAATAAAGCGAACGTCGTAAATGGTAATTCAACTTTTCCGGATAACAACGTTTGAACGACAACGCTAAATGCCCCGAGTTGCAATCCAACGACGGCAGCGATGATGGAAGCGAACCAGATGTTTGTTCGGCGAATGAGTCGTCTGTAAAGTGGATATGCGATAAAACATGTGTAAAAACCGAGATTGAACACGTTGCATCCGAATGCTAACAGTCCGCCATCTGCAAAAAAGAGCGCCTGAATAAATAAAACGACGGCTAACGTCAAAAACGCTGCATAAGGACCTAGCAAAGCGGCAAGTAACAATCCGCCACCTAAATGTCCGCTCGACCCTGTGCCAGGAATCGCAAAGTTAATCATTTGCACTGCAAATACAAATGCTCCAAGAACCCCCATTAGCGGCAGTTTTTTTTCATCTGCTTCCACGTTTATTTTTTTTAATGAGTAGCTTGCTACACCCGCCGTAGCCCCCCACATCGCAATCCCTACTGCAGGTGAAATAAGTGCATCTGCCATATGCATAAAAATATCCCCCCTTACACCTTATTATAGGGGAGATATGTCATGAAAAGCTATTTCATTTTTTCTTTCAGTTTGCTTATGATATAATTTTTCGTCTTTTCGTCATAAACACCATTTTTATTTCCGCCTGAAAACATAAGGTTCACTCGTTTCACCGCATCTAACGTTTTTTTGCCAAATACTCCGTCTTCTGCTCCGCATTTAAAATTGATCATATTTAGCGCTTGTTGTAAGATGCGAACGTCTTCACCGCGATCGCCATGTCGCAATACTTTATTTGGAAGCTTATTGATCAGTTGTTCGACTATGTTTTGCTGTTTCGGTGTTTGATTGGATGGTTGTGATGGAGCTTTCACTTCTTCTTTTTTTACTCGTTTTTCAATGATCATTTGTTGCCCAGGCTGTAATGCTCTTGGATCAACGTTTGGATTTAGGCGCAATAACGTTTTTACACTTACCCCTGTTTTTCGACTAATTGCCCACAGCGTATCTCCTTGTTCGATAGTATACCGTTTTATTTCTTCTTTCATTTCGACGTTTTCGTTTTCAGCTAATACTTGCGCATAGTTAAAACAAGGACATTGTTTCCATTCGTATCCTTTTAGCTCATTATGTCCTTTCACGTCTTTATAGTTCGGCAAGATGTTTATAAGTGTGTTGTATAACGTTCTCAACGATTGTTTTTGCTCGTTCGTCGGTTGTTGTGTGCGAAAATCGCCTGTTAAACAAATGCCGACGCAGTAACTGTTATGATTGCCGACATGGTAGCTAATCGTTTCTAAGTCGTTGCAAAAATGAATCGTTCCGTCTTGTTCAATGACGAAATGGTATCCGATGCCTGGCCATCCTTTACTTACGTGATAATTGGCGAATGCAAATGCCGAGCCTGTTTTCGTTAAACTATGGTGGATAATGATGTGCGTTTTTTGTTCAAGTGTTGTTTTTTTATACGATTGGCCAGAGCGAGTGGGAAGAAGGTGGCGTATATCTTTTAATTGAGGAATCGCAAATAGTTCATTCATCTTTAGCCTCCTTTTCTTTTTTTCTATGTACTACTATATGCCTGATTGAATGAAATGGTTTGTACGAAGATATGAAAAATGAAAAAGCTGCCGAAGACAGGCAGCCTTTTCATTTATGCG
This sequence comes from Anoxybacillus dikiliensis, assembly GCF_050613275.1. Lineage (GTDB taxonomy): Bacteria > Bacillota > Bacilli > Bacillales > Anoxybacillaceae > Anoxybacillus. The sequence continues at coordinate 2,288,122 of NZ_CP187112.1, read as the reverse complement.
ATTGGTCCACCGAATTGTTCAATGCGTGGATCGACGTTTGTGAATTTTTTGAAGTTTTCACGGAACTTCGCCGCAAGTTCTTTTGCTTTTTGTTCATACGCTTCTTGATCTGTCCATGTACTTTTTGGTTGCAACACTTCGTCAGGTACACCTGGTACATGAAGCGGAATATGCAATCCAAAAATTGGGTCTTGAACGGTTTCTACGTTATTTAATTCGCCTTCCAACGCAGCTTTGACCATTGCGCGCGTATAAGACAGTTTCATTCGTTCACCAACCCCGTATCCGCCCCCTGTCCAACCGGTGTTCACTAAAAATACTTGCACGCCATGAGCGTCAATTTTTTGTCCGAGCATGTCTGCATAGCGCGTTGCAGGAAGCGGCAAAAATGGCGAGCCAAAGCAAGTAGAAAACGTTGCTTCAGGTGCGGTAATTCCGCGCTCTGTGCCCGCTAACTTGCTTGTATAGCCGCTTAAGAAATGATACATCGCTTGTTCTTTTGTTAATTTGCTAATTGGAGGCAATACACCAAACGCATCCGCTGTTAAAAAGACGATCGTATGCGGATGACCTGCAACGCTCGGTTGGACGATATTATCCATTGCTTCAAGCGGGTATGCTGCGCGCGTATTTTCGGTTAACGTCGCATCGTCATAGTTTGGTATGCGTGTGTCTGGATCAATCATGACGTTTTCTAATACGGAACCGAAGCGAATCGCATCGAAAATTTGCGGCTCTTTTTCGTGTGATAAGTTAATGCATTTCGCATAACATCCACCCTCAATGTTGAACACGCCGTTATTTGACCAACCGTGCTCGTCATCGCCAATTAGGCGACGGTTTGGATCGGCAGAAAGCGTTGTCTTTCCTGTGCCCGATAAACCGAAAAAGAGTGCAACATCTCCTTCTTGACCTACGTTTGCTGAACAATGCATCGGGAAGATTCCTTGTTCTGGTAACAAAAAGTTCATGACCGAGAAAATCGATTTTTTCATTTCCCCTGCATATTCTGTTCCACCAATAAGCACGGTACGACGTTCAAATGAGATGATAATAAACGTTTCTGAACGCGTGCCGTCAACGGCTGGATCCGCTTTAAATGTCGGTGCAGAAATGACCGTAAATTGTGGTTCATGCGTTTGTAATTCTTCTGTTGTTGGACGAATAAACAATTGATGGGCAAATAAGTTATGCCAAGCAAATTCATTGACAACTTGAATTGGCAAACGATAAGCTGGATCCGCGCCTGCAAAGCCGTTGAATACAAATATTTCTTCTTTCGTCATTAAGTAATCGATCACTTTATTGTACAGTTTATCAAATACTTCTTCAGAAATCGGTTGGTTGACAGATCCCCAATCAATTTTATGTTTCACAGACGGTTCTTCCACAATATATTTATCTTTTGGAGAACGACCTGTATATTTGCCAGTTGTTGCACAAACTGCGCCTGACGAAGTGAGAACGCCTTCTTTGCGAGTTAATACTTTTTCTACTAATTGTGGTACAGATAAGTTATGAAAAACCCCATCCCTTTGTAAGAGTATTGATAATTTGTTTGTCAATTCAATGGAATTCATCGGACAAAACCTACCTTTGTTTGATTTATCTTTATGTAAAAAGTATAACACATTTTGATAAATAGTCCATACTAATTCGTGTATTTTTCTTGAATTTATTTTCAAGATCATTACAGTAGAAAAAACGTTGACTCGCTTCATACAGATGTGATATGATGCTGAAATGAACGGATACTCTTATCCCGAGTTGGTGGAGGGAGACAGGCCCGATGAAACCCAGCAACCGTCACATACGTGAAAAGGTGCTAACCTGTGGCAAGGGAATGCCCTTGAACGATAAGAGTGAAAGGCGCAGACAAATGCAAAAACCTTTCCTCTGCAGGAAAGGTTTTTTTCACGATAGACCATAATAAGAGGGATGAGTACCGTATCATTTGTCACTATACTGAGGAGGAATGTTTGAATGCCTAAACGTCGTCTGTTTACATCTGAATCTGTAACGGAAGGGCATCCGGATAAAATTTGTGACCAAATTTCCGATGCGATTTTAGATGCGATTTTAGCGAATGATCCAAATGCGCGTGTTGCATGTGAGACGAGTGTAACAACAGGACTTGTTTTAGTGAGTGGAGAAATTACAACATCTACATATGTAGATATTCCAAAAATTGTTCGTGAAACGATTCGTGAAATTGGCTATACGCGTGCAAAATACGGCTTTGATGCAGATACGTGCGCCGTATTGACGTCAATTGATGAGCAATCACCGGATATTGCGATGGGTGTCGATAAAGCGTTAGAAGCTCGTGAAGGACAAATGACGGATGAGGAGATTGAAGCGATCGGTGCAGGTGACCAAGGATTAATGTTTGGTTTCGCGTGCAACGAAACAAAAGAACTTATGCCGCTACCAATTTCTCTTGCGCACAAACTTGCACGCCGTTTAGCAGAAGTGCGTAAAGAAGATATTTTACCGTACTTACGTCCAGACGGAAAAACGCAAGTGACTGTTGAGTACGATGAAAACGGCAAACCTGTACGTATCGATACGATCGTTGTTTCTACTCAACACCATCCAGAAATTACACAAGATCAAATTGTGCGCAACATTAAAGAACATGTCATTCAACCTGTCGTTCCGGCAGAATTGATCGATGAAAACACAAAATATTTTATCAACCCAACAGGACGTTTCGTAATCGGTGGTCCGCAAGGCGATGCAGGTTTGACAGGACGTAAAATTATCGTTGACACGTACGGCGGTTATGCTCGTCACGGCGGTGGGGCGTTCTCAGGAAAAGACCCAACAAAAGTGGACCGCTCTGCAGCATATGCGGCGCGTTACGTAGCGAAAAACATCGTTGCAGCAGGTCTTGCGGATAAATGTGAAGTGCAGCTAGCGTACGCGATCGGTGTGGCGAAGCCTGTATCGATTTCGATTGATACGTTCGGAACAGGCAAAGTATCTGAAGATATTTTGATCGAGGTTGTGCGCAACAATTTTGATCTTCGCCCAGCAGGCATTATTAAAATGCTCGATCTCCGTCGCCCGATTTATAAGCAAACGGCAGCTTATGGTCACTTCGGTCGCACGGACATCGATCTTCCTTGGGAGCGTACAGATAAAGCAGAAGCATTAAAACAACAAGCGTTACAGTTAGCGAAGTAAGCAAGAGAAGAGGGCTGTCCAGAAGAGAATTACTTTGACTTTTGGACAGCCCCTTTTGCATATAATCTATTATTTAGTACTGTAAAGCTTGTAAAACTTTTGTTTTATTTTGTCTAATGTAAATGATCCTTTTCTTTTCGTCAACGGCTACAATGTTGAACTTCTCGTCGGATTCGTATGCTCCTATGTAATTTCCATATACATACATGTATTGAATGTAAGAGCGCTTTTGCTGTAGAGGTTGAGAAGTCTCTTCTTCCTCTGAATTTATTTCTTCCTCTGAATCGTAGTATGATTCCTCTTCTTCCAAGTCGAAGTCATAAGGTTTGAAAGCTACGACGTTGTTTTCCATGAAATCGATATACCCCTCTACACCCTTAGGGAATTGCATTGTCCATTTTGTTTTCAAATCTAGCGACATTAACGATGCAGACTTGTTTTTATATTTATAAATGAGAAAACCATTATTAACAAGTGTTAAACCACCGTCTTTTGTTTCGAAATATTTCTTTCTGTTTCCTTTGTTATCAATAAAGTAAATAACGTTACCTTCAAAGGAAAGCGATCCAGTTTTATAGTCTATTACATCTACTAGAGTGATGGAAGAGCCGTATCCAACATCGTCTTGAATATTCGTTTTAACGGTCCAAGCGACCTTTCCTTTAGATGTGATTGCATAAATCATTCTTACCGACTTCGAAAGAGATTGCCTGTTATGATACATGGCATATTTAATATTTACATATACGTGTTTATCGCTTATATCAAGATCGACATCACTTATGCCGGCGTTTGGTGTACTCCAATCTTTTTGCTTTTGCATTGCAGGGATATTTGCCTTCCATTGTAATTTTCCTAGCTTATTATACTTTAGTAATGCGAATTGGTTTTCTTTCGGGCGTTCAATCACATATAGCGAGCCGTCTGGTCCGATAACAGGGGCGTCGTTGCATTTGAACGAGCCGACAGGTTTTCCGGCTGAAGAAAGAACTACAATTTTATCTTTTACTCGTAAATAAGTTGTGTCTTTATGATGTCCTTCCCATTTAATTGGTGAACCAGCCTTATATTCCCATATCTTTTTCCCGTTTAAATCGTAAGCTGTAGCAATTCCTTTTTTCATTTGAACGCTCACCAAATACTGATTAGCACCATTTTTTCCTGTAAAAATTTTTTCTGTGCTCAACGACCATTTTTTGTTAATTTGTCCTTTTTGGTTAATGTTCATAATATCCATTCGATAAACTATAGCTGTGGTTGAGAAACTTTCTTCTTCTCCATCAACATGGACAAAAGTTCCATCTGCTTGAGGCAAAATGAAGAAAGTATATCGCCCCCCGACAGGGCTTTTCCATAATTCTTTGAGCGACGAGGAAGCAAATGAGATAGAACTCGTTGTACTAAATAAAGCAATGAGAAAAGAAAAGAAAAAAGGTAAAAATGGGTTTTTCTTAAACATACAATCCTCCTCATAAATGTTTGACTTTTCAGAACACAAAACAAATATAGCATAATTATAAATTTTAGTAAATATATAGTTTTTATGTTTTTTTATTTATAAAAATGGAAACTCCGTTCGTCTTTTCGTTTTTCTTCTTTGATTCGCTCGAGCAAATGTTCCATTTGTACATGTAATTCTTTTGCTTTTTCTTTCCATTGTTTTGCTTCGTGTAAGTGACCATTTTCCTTAGCTTTTTCTTCCATATGGAGATAGAAATTAGTTAAAAGTACATACTTATTTCGATCGAATCGATCGTTTGCTAGTGATTTCTCATAGTAGGTAGCAGCAAGGTTCATATTCTTCATTTTCTCCGCATGCTTTCCAGCGTAAAATAATAAAAGTGCGTGATTTGGTTCATTTTTTAATGCGCGTTCAATGGCTTGTTTCTCGTCCTTTAAAGACAGCAATTCATTTTCAATTGCAAAAAGAACGTACGTTGTGTTCCATTTATTTTGTTCCATCGCCTGCTTAGTTAACATGTACGCTTTTTCTTTTGTATGAGCATATTGTGCAGACGCAAATGTTTGTTCAGCTTTTATAAATTGGAAACATACTATTCCACAAATAATAAACATGAAAGAAGTAAGTGATCCTTTCAAGGACAAATACTTTGACGAATATTTTTCCTGTATTCCAGATGAGACTAGCATAAGAACTGCCATTATGATCACAGGAAACGAAAATGTAAACTCGATGATGGCGTGAGCGATGAGAAATGTAAAGGGTGCGAATTCGGTCGCTCGTTGTTGCCAAAGCTTTGTTCCTGCAAGAGCAATAAGAAATAAAATATATAGTGTACCGACCATACCGATCTCAACGAGTAAATTTAAGTAGCCATTGTGTAACTCACTCGATAAGTAAGGAAAGGATTGCGCACGGTACATGATAAACTTCCATGCCTTTCCTCCAAGTCCCGTCCATATGAACGACTCCCACTCACTCCATGCGTCTTTCCAATATAAGATGCGATCCGTTAATGTATCTAAATTGAACGATAAGCGCCGTTGAATTGTTATTGGAAGCATGTGATATACGAGTCCTTTGAAGCAAATATCAGCTACAAATAGCATAGCCATTATGCAAAGGTATATAGGGAGTAAATGCGCATTATTTATTTTTTGTAATTTATTGTTAATTTCTTTCTTTTCGTAAAACCATAACAGTAAAAGAGAAACAACGAGAACCGTTGCTGCTAAAAAGGAGAAATGAATGTGTCCGTTCGCTATCGTAAGCTTATACACAATAGTTCCACCGATAAAAGAATAAATGGATAAAAACGTATATTTGATATACTGCTTTTTTGGAACGATGAGAAAAGAAGCCAACCAAGCAATGAAAAAGATCCCCCATGCTCCGCGTGATTCAGTCAGTAAAAAAAGCGTCCATAGGGGCAAGACAGCACCCTGATGGGGCAATGATATAGTCGGTCTGTTCTCTCTAGTAGCATAGCCAAGATGAAATAATACAAACATGCCTAATATGGAAGCAAATGCATTGGCATATTGAAAAAAACCGTTAAGGCGTTCTCCTAGACCAGACACTTCTTGTGAAACAGATAAAAGAAAATGCGGAAAAGAAATGACGTTCGTGAGCACGACATAGCTCGAAACGATTACAGTCCATGTGATTCCTAATATGACTAATTCCTTATTTTTTACAAATGAAAATAAGATAACAAAAGCAATACAGCTAATCCAAACGATTATTTGTTCAATCGTCCCTTCAATCGTTTCAACTCTAAACAAAAGCGTCGCCAGATAAAAAAAGGGAATAGGCAATAACCAAGTTGGAAAGGAGAGAGATTCTTTTCGAATAACAATGTACAGCAACAGTAACCCGCACAATGTGCAAGCGACTAAGGAAAAAGAATACAGATGGATAGGATGGTATAAGCCAAAAGAAAAAATGGCAGTAACAAAGAGAAGATAAACGATTAAATACATAGCAATCTCCTTTCGTCTATGCATATTTTTCAGAAAGCTGCCTAGCGATTTGCGCGCCAATCTTAAAAAAATGTAGCCGAAAAAAGCTAGCCTCGCAAAAGTAGGGCTAGCTTTTTTCATGCTATTTGACCTCATTTGCCATCATTAAGCCAACAGGTTTGTTTTTATTCCAAATCGAAGGAAATAGCTTCAAAGGAACCGGTCGTTCTCCGACGTACGGAGCAACTTCAATAGTAAATCCCGGCTTTTTAAACTGAGAAACGAACCAGTCTTTATATCCGCCACCACTCGGGTTTTGAACAGGTTTGACAAGGGAATATCCCGTCTGTTTGGAAAGCATTGATGCAAGGCGTTGATCACGATATACGTGCTCCTTCGGCTGGAGGAAATGCCAGAAAATAATTTGACCAGACGAATGGTAAGAGACCGTTATTTCAAAGTTGCGAGCGAGTGTAAATTGGCGCATCGCTTGTGCTTCTGGCTCACTAAAAGGCTTAGAACCTTTGTAGTTTTTTGGCGCAGGCTTTCCAGGATTGCTTCGAATCGTTGCCCATCTTGCATCGTATTGACGGTTCAAGTCCACTCCTCTGACGTTTGCTTTCCACGCAGAAAAGTCGCGTTTTCCTTTGTTAATAGCTAAAGCGAGTGCCCCATTTTTGACGGCTGTATGTCCTTTTTGCACGAGTGTAACACCATCCGGATTGACCATCGGGACAAACCAAATGGACGTTCGATCTAAAATAGTTCGTGCGTCGTATTGATCTACTTTTGTCAAACTTGTATAAGCGAATGCATATGTATCTAGCATTTCCATGAGTACATTAGTCGTAATATGCTCTCGAGCATGGTGCGATGCATTCATAAAGATCTCTTTTGACCCTTTACCTAGTTTAATAGCGTAAATATTTCGCCCCTCAACAGACTGACCGATGATTTGTACTTGAATAAGGTCAGGATAAAACATTTGTAGACGGGTAACATCTTTTACAAGTCGTTCATACGTGTACGCCTGGTTGGGAAGAACGACTCCGTCTCCGTTTATCGTCTCGCTAATGTGTAGCTTTGGTACATATGCTACCTTTCCTCCTAGTACAATTTTGTACATGTTATTGACAGTTCCTTTGGCAAGCCATACGTGCTTGTCATCCATTTGTAAAATCGGGTTACTTCCGTTTGCTTCACTGTATATTACCGTCTTTTCTTTTGTTGCGATTAAGTGGGTGAATGGATACGGCGATGTAGGTTTGAACATGATATCTGTCGGTTTTGTCCCTACTTTTGGTACGTATCCGAGCATTTGTCCAAAAGGGATTTCGTGCCATTTTCTTTCGTATTCTCGCTTTCGGTAAAGAACGTTTCCTTTTTTCAAAGTCCCTACTTTCGTCCATTTGCCATTTTTATTTACGTACACAGGAACATTTTCTACTGCTACTTCAAAGGTAGGTGATTGAGAAGGGAACGCGAACTCTACGCTTTCTTTATCAACGAAAGCGATACGTCCCGCTACGATGACAGTGTACATATTTCCTTCATCGGCAATCATCGAAAAAGAGAGTTCTTTGCCTATTGTTCCTAGTTCCTGCTGCTCGGTGCCGTAGTACAAAGTTGTTTCCTTTATTGTATACATGCGATAGTACGTCTTATTTTCTTTATCCATAAATAAAGAATAGTCTGGCGTATCAATTTCTTCTACGCTCGTTTTTTCAACGTAACAAGTCTCTTCTCCAACTTTGATTTGATAATATGTATCATCGTCGGAGGCTGACACCTTTAGCTGTTCACCTGTGCGAAGGGAGCCGACTTTGACATATGTATCTTGTTGCTTTTTATAAATGTTTGTTTCTTCAATCGTTTGTACGAACGACTCATTGGCATGAACGACAACATGGTGAAAAAAAATAAAAGTGAAGACGCATAAAAAAGCCATAAAAAATAATTGTAACCTGTTCATTTTTCTCCTCCTATTTCTGTAAAACTTGTATATTTAAAATCAAACTTATTATAAATGGATTTATAAAAGTTGTACAATAGTAGAATGAAAAGTTTATACATTTTTTAACGTACTTGTGTGAAAAAATGCAAACTTGTGTGTGGTGAAAGAAAAAGTGGGGGACAGATGATAAAAACCATGATCGATGAGTGATATACGTTAGTTTAGTCAAATGTGTAGAGCTAGTACATATGATTTTGGGAAAGAAGAAATAAAATGCATGCAGTAATCTATTTAGCTGATTTGTGAACCAAGGATTGATAAAGTACATATCGATTTTGTCATTACCTTACAACGTACTGCAAGTAACTATCATTGGCCAGTTACTTGCAGCGAACTATCGAAAAATACAAGAACAAAAGAGGGAAAATGTCTAAACTTTTTCTGCTAGTTTTTACTTCGGGAGATGTTGGGAGAAACATTTTTTCAAAAACTAAAGGAAGGTGTCATTCCACGTCCGCTCTCATGCGTAATGAGAGTGACGCGTGTGAATGACTTGCTCGTAGTGGGAAAGAAGCTCGTTACATATGTGTTCCCAGTCTTTTGTCTGGGCATATTCGCGGGCGGCTTTCCCCATTTGTTTTCGCTTCTGTTCATTTTCGAGCATATATTCGATTGCTTTTTGCCAATTATTTAAATCATCAGGGGGACACAATAAACCTGTTTGGTGTTCCTTTACAATTGTTGTCACACCACCACGGTTGGCGCACACAGCAGGAGTACCAGATGCGAACGATTCTAATACAACATTTCCGAACGTTTCTGTCGGGGATGGAAATGCTAGTACATCCGCGGCTGCATATGCTTCAGCCAACTGCTCTCCGCTTAAAAAGCCAGTAAACGTTACGTTGTTAGGAGCATTTTGTTTTAGTTGTTCTTTTAATGGGCCATCACCGACGATGACCCAGTGAATAGAAGGGGACATTTGCTTAGCAAGTTGAATAAGGAGATCGACATTTTTTTCGCGTGCTAATCGGCCAACGTACAAAACGATATGTCGTGCAGTAATACTGTATGTTTTTCGAAACGATTCGTTATTTTCGCGTGGGTAAAATGTTGAGCAATCCACACCGCGCGACCAAATGTGCAAGTTTGTAAAGCCACGTTGTTGCAAGTGATTTAGTGTTTCTTCAGAAGGGACGAAAATTTTTTCGGCCGAGCGATGAAACCAGTGCATATAGCGCCAAAGCCAAGGGGATAAAAAATCAAGATTGTAGTACTGTAAATATTGATCGAAATGTGTATGGTATGAAGCGACAAAGGGGATATTCATTTTTTTGGCATAATGCAAACCACATAAACCGATGTTAAAAGGAGTAGCAATATGAATAAGCGAGGGCTGAAAACGTTCTAATTGTTGTCGCAAAGCTATAACATTTGGAATAGCTAAACGACATTCAGGATAAAGAAAAAAACGGAAGCTTTTAAAATGATAAATAAAATTTGTTGAAAAATCATCCTCCCGCGTTTCCGGAGCGAAAACGCGGAAGTCAATTCCACGAGATTGTAAGAAGTCGACCCATCTTTTTAATGTTCGGGCGACGCCGTTCACTTCAGGGGCAAACGTGTCAGTAAACAAAGCCACTTTCATGACTATTCCTCCCTTATAAAATAACAGAAAATGAAGCGACGCCAAACAACGTACCGAGCATACCGCCTGCGAGCACATCAGAAGGGTAATGAAGCCCTAAATAAATACGGGAGATTGCGACACTACCCGCGATGGGCAAAAGAAAAATCGTTAATGCCGGGGCGTATAGTAAAAATGGAATGATGACAGAAAATATGGCGGTTGTATGTCCGGATGGAAATGAATGATCAGTTAACGGATTTTTTGTGACTTTCGTGTTATGAAGTGAAATATACGGTCGCTTGCGTGGGTACATTTTTTTCATGATTGCGACAGGAATATGGCTAAGTGCTAATGCGATGGCACTGGCGATAGCAGCATCTCGCCATTCACCACGCAACAGCCAAACAGCTAGCATGACAACTGTAATTGAACATGTCGCCCCGCCAGCGTGTGTAATCGAACGAAAATATGCGTTAAGCCACTTACGATCAAAATAACGATTAATGCTGTAAAACAACTTGCATTCCCAATCGTACCATTTTCTCAACATAAACAAATCCCCCTGAACTTATGATAAAATATATATGTTAAGTCAATAATAAGGCAATGTAAAAATACCACGCTTATTTATCGCGTGGTTTGTTTACATTGAAGCGATTTATAATATTGACCCTTTTCAACATATTCACGGCGAATTCGTGCCATTTCACGTTCATCTTCTTCGGTTAATTCTCGGATGACTTTTGCCGGACGTCCGAATGCAAGTGTGCGAGGAGGGATTTTTTTCCCTTGAGGCACAAGACTGCCAGCACCGATAAAAGCTCCTTCACCAATTTCAGCACCGTCTAAAACGATAGAGCCCATACCGATGAGAGCGCCTTTTCTTATGATGGCACTATGCAAAATGACTTGATGGCCAACGGTAACATCATCTTCAATAATGAGTGGATTGTTTGGACTTTGGTGAAGGACGGAGTTGTCTTGAATGTTTACACGGTTGCCGATGATCGTTGGGGCGACATCCCCGCGAATGACGGTGTTAAACCAAACGCTCGTTTCCTCCCCGATTGTTACATCACCTGTAATAGTGACGTAATCGGCGATGAAAGCGGAAGGTGCAATGTTTGGCGTATGTTCTTTATATGGATAAATCATTTGGCTCGTCCCTTTCGTTTCATTTTGTTATATTTAGTGTACAAATTTTTCGTTTATTCGTAAATAACAAGGAGGGGTGTATATGTGGAAATGGGAAGGAGAAAATGCAAAAGGTACAATTGTCATTGTTCACGGTGCCGCTGAACATCATGGTCGGTATAAATGGCTCATTGAAATGTTTCGTATGCATGGTTTTCATGTTGTTGCAGGGGATTTACCAGGGCAAGGGACGACATCGCGCAGTCGAAGAGGACATATTGACTCATTCGACGAATATATCGAAGCGGTGGCAAGCTGGGTGCATGAAGCGAGCGTGTACGAACAGCCTATTTTTTTACTCGGTCACAGTATGGGAGGGCTTGTCGTCATTCGCACATTGCAAGAAAAGCGGCTGCCTGTCCGGGGTGTCATTTTATCGTCCCCATGTGTAGGGCTTGTTCATTATCCGCCGAAAGCGCTTGAGATCGCCTCACGCATTTTAAACGTCATTCATCCAAAAAAACGCTTTCCATCGGGGCTAACAGTAGAGATGGCAACTCGAAACGAAGAAGTGCGAGAAATGGATAAAAACGATTCATTGTATGTCACAAAGGTGTCTGTTCGTTGGTATCGTGAGTTAGTGAAAGCCATCCGCATCGCTCATGAAAAAATTGCGCAATTACCAGATGTTCCGATGCTTGTCATGCAGGCGGGGGATGATAAAATTGTCGATAAACGTGCAGTCAAATCATGGTTTGATCAGTTGACGGTGAGCGAAAAAGTATATAAAGAATGGCCAAAACTATATCATGAAATTTTTAACGAACTTGAACGTGAACAAGTATTTTTATATGCCCATACGTTTTTAACTTTGCAGTTGCAAAGAGGTGAGATGATTGAACGTGCCAACCAATCCTTTTAGTTTAATGCGCGCTGTATATCATCGCGTTTTTCCGATCGTTCATCGCGAATTAGCTGTTTGGAAAAAAAGAGCTGAAGCTATTCCGAATGAAGAATTGCGAAAACAAGCGTTGGCGAGCATCGCGACAAAAACGTTCCATTGCGAAGGGGGAGCGATTTTATCGTTGCTTGCTGGAAAAGAGATGGAGCGATGCATTCGTTTTATCGTTGCTTATCAGACAATGAGCGATTATTTAGATAATTTATGCGATCGAAGCACGTCACTTGATCCGAACGATTTTCGCGCATTGCACGGTTCGATGATGCACGCATTAACTGTCGGGGCAAAAAAAGAGGCGTATTATCGCTATCGGACGGAGCAAGATGATGGGGGGTACTTGCATGCTCTTGTCGATACGTGTCAAGAAACGTTAGAAGGAGTTCGTCATTATGAATTGATCGCTCCATTTTTACACGAGCTCGCATCATATTATTGTGATTTACAAGTACATAAACATGTAGAAAAAGAAGAGCGAGTTCCTCGGCTCAAGCAATGGTTTGCACAATATGAAGCATCGTTGCCGAAAATGGAATGGTATGAATTTTCTGCTTGTTCTGGTTCAACGCTCGGCATTTTTTGTTTAGTTGCTTACGCCTGCAACGATGCGTTCGATCAGCGTCTTGCTCAACGTGTGCGCGACAGCTATTTTCCGTACGTACAAGGGCTGCACATTTTGCTTGATTATTTCATTGATCAAGAGGAAGATCGGCAAGGTGGGGATTTAAATTTTTGTTTTTATTATCCGAATGAGGAGACGCTATTTGCCCGTTTACGTCACTTTATTGAAGAAGCAGATCGCCATATCGCACAGTTACCACATCGCGATTTTCATCGTTTTATTCATCGAGGTTTGCTCGGATTATATTTATCAGATGAAAAAGTACACGAGCAAGAAGGTATTCATAAGCTAGCGAAACAATTGTTGCGCTCCGGTGGCATGACATCCCACTTCTTTTATTGGAACGGCAGAATGTATCGAAAATGGCAAAAATGGATGTATGCGTGAGAAGGTGCGAGAGACGGACACCTTCTCATTTTTACTCCCCTATGCCATTTAGGTTAGGGGGGAAAGCTATAACTATTTTGGAGTCAAGGCCTTTGTCTAGCTGAAAGTTCAAGTGATTGCAAAACAATACATGATACGTCCAAACTATTTAAGCATTTGTAATTTTTCTTTTTTTGTACTAACTACGATGATCGGATTCTTTTTTTGATCGAGAGCTTTCATTATTTTTAATACATTGGTTTCAGATGTAGCAATACAACCAAGTGTATGTCCGGAAGGTTTGTTCCAAATATGTATAAAAATAGCACTACCTCTTCCTTTTACAACAGGTTCATCATTATAACGAATAACAATAGCATGCTTATAGAGAGGATGAGTTAATCGTTCAAACGATTTCCAACGTTTTTTGGGGTTCCCGCGATAATGGATCCAGCGGTTATAGTCCGGTGATGAAGGATCATCGACCCAATAGTCGTACTTTGTTGTTTGGCGATAGGGTATTTTTAATGATGCTGGTTTTTTACCTGTCCCAAATGCAGTGCCGAGTGGGAAGACGCCAGAAGGAGTTTTTCCGTCACCTTCTTTTTTGTTTTTAGTCATTCCATTTCTCCCAATAACGACGGGAATATCGGGAAATACTTTTTTCCAAACCCCTTTTTCTTTCTCATAAAAAGCGAGTATTCCGCTCTTTAGGTTTTCATTATCAGTTGTGACAACGATTACTTGTTCATTGCTCTTGAGATTGTTGAGTTTGTTATACCATTCGTTTTCTGCGGAAGACGAATTTGCAAGGGCTGGAGTTGATAAACTAGCTATGAACAGTAAGCTAAGCAGTAACAGAAAAACATTGCGCATAAGCCTCTCCCCACCTTAATGAATGTTTGTTGCTCTGAATTATATTTCATATATTAACATATTTTTATCCAAATGTGTTGTTTATTTGAATTTTACCTTTTCTCAATCGCGACGATAAACGGCGGATGATTGATTTGATTCATAAATTCGTATCGAATGACGTGTGCGCGCTGTTGATCGATTGTTGAAACGTATTGTAAAAGAGCATCACGCTCGATTGCTCCTTCGAGATGACCATGATAAATGACGAGGACAATGATTCCTTCCGGAGCCATGATCTCAAGCAATTGTTCGATGGCAGCAATCGTTGAGTTTGGTTTTGTAACAATTTGTTTATCTCCCCCAGGCAAGTAACCGAGATTAAACATCGCGCCGGTAATGCGTCCTTTATATTGGGAAGGGATATGTGTATGAAGTTCCGCGTGGCTCGCTTGTAGGAGCGTGACCCGTTCTTCCATACGATGTTCACGCAATCGCTTTGTTGTGTTTTCAATTGCTTGTGATTGAATATCGAAGCCGAACACATGCCCAGACGACCCGACACGTTCAGCTAAATAAAGCGTATCATGACCGTTGCCAACCGTTGCATCGACGACGATATCGCCCTCTTTGACAGCTAAGTCGATGAGCGAGCGCGCAAACGGCAAAATGCGCATGAGTTTCATCATCTTTCTCCCTTTCGTACATATTTTTTCCCTTGATAACTATTACGTCGCTCTAATTCGGCATCGATGGCGTTTAACACTTCCCATTTGTTGACGCTCCACATCGGACCGATCATTAAATCGATCGGACCGTCTCCTGTAATACGATGAACGATCATCTCTGGCGGCAATACCTCTAGCTGATCACAAACGAGTTGCACGTATTCGTCGAACGTTAAAAAGCGAAGCATTCCTTTTTCATATTGCTTCACCATCGGAGTTCCTTTTAGCAAATGTAGCAAATGAATTTTAATGCCTTGCACATCTAAATGAGCGACCGTTTTTGCTGTTTCCATCATCATGTCGTACGTTTCAAGCGGTAATCCGTTAATAATATGGGCGCACACGCGAATGCCGTGTTTGCGTAGCTTTCGCACCCCATCTACATAGCACGAAAAGTCATGCGCGCGGTTAATTAACGTAGCGGTTTGTTCATGAACGGTTTGCAAGCCAAGTTCGACCCATAAATACGTTCGTTCATTCAGTTCAGCTAAATAGTCCACGACATCGTCGGGTAAACAATCGGGGCGAGTTGCGATCGACAACCCGACGACTCCTTCTAAATGCAACACTGTTTCGTATTTTTTACGCAAGACGTCAACGGGTGCATGTGTATTTGTAAACGCTTGAAAATAGGCAATATATTTGCCGTCTTTCCATTTCGTATGCATTTTTTCCTTAATTGCATGAAATTGCGTCACTAAATCGTCTGTTCGCCTACCTGCAAAATCACCGGAACCGGCTGCGCTACAAAATGTACAGCCACCGTATGCGACTGTACCGTCGCGGTTTGGACAATCAAATCCGGCATCAAGCGACACTTTGAACACTTTTTCACCAAATGTTTGACGTAGGTGGTAGTTCCATGTATGGTAGCGCTTATTGTCATTTGTATATGGAAAAGGATTCATTTTGATCACCTCGCATCATTTTAGCATTGTAGCACGTTTCGAGTGAGAAACTCAACGGGATCGTGATAAACGTCAAAAAAATGTACAAACTATAAAGTGATCGAGAAGAAAGGAAGGGATGCGTATGGCAACAAGACAGTCGATGGATGAGTTTTTGCAACATTGTGAAGATGTGCTTCGCTATGCAAAGGAGCAATATACGGAAGCAAGCAAGCTTGAACATTATAACGATACAGAATATGTAAAAGCTCAGCAAATGCTTGAACATGCGGTAACTGATTTGGCACATTTTTCATTAAGCTGCAATGCCCAACAACGCGAACAATTACATCGCATGCGGTTGCAACTTGAACAATTACAAAACGATATGATTTTACTTCGTCATTAGGAGGAAACAGATGAAAAAACGTTCGAAACAAAACAACCCAGAACAAAAAACGTTGCATGCGAAAGATTTTGGTGATCCTGTCAAAGAAGTGAAACAAAGAAATGCGAAAAAAGGTCAAGAAGCAAAAGCAGAATATCATGATGAAACGTAATTGCCCCACTCGGAGATGCTCCGAGTGGGGAATAGCTCAGTTTTTCTTCAACATATCGTCTAGTTTTTCTGGGGTAAGGGTTGTCACCTCGTAAAAAACAGGGTCAATATATGTGCTTGATGCTTTTCCTGCTAATTCATATTCAATTTTTGGTGTAACAATATAAAAGTCAGCTTTTTGTTCTGATTTTTCAGCGAGAGTAAAATAAATATTTATTGTTTCGTTTGCCCCTACGCTCTGTTTTTCTGATTGATCGTTTATCTTTATATCTTTTATCTGTAAAAAACTGTTTTCTACAGTTACACGCTTTATTTGAATCGTGTGTTCTGAAATATTTTTCAGCTTTGCTTGAAAAAATTGCGTATTTGGATAAGCTGTCACATACTCATTTTGTGGAGTAAATATCCCCTTCTCGCCTACAACTAACTTGATATGACCGATCGGGAATGTCTCTTTGTATTTCTGGTCAAATATGAGAGTTATTTTAGATATTGTCGTGCTACTTACTTCTTTTAAATGTAAATTGACAGCGATATTAAATAATTGAAAGTCTTTGTATTTATCACCTTCGATAAGATCATATTGCATGTCATCAATTGCATGTGCGATTTCGGGAAAGTCGATAGATGTTACGTTCGTTAGAGGGCTGTCACTTAGTAAAATAAAATTAAGAACGAAAGGATCATCTTTTTTTGCTACATATACACCGTCCCATTTCCCAAAAACAATAAATCCTTTTATGCGTTCCGACTGGCATCCGGAAAAAAGAAAGCTGACGAGCGCACAGAAAATGAGAAAAGATTTTTTTATCATAGGCACTCCTACTATCATTATATTAGTTTTTGTAAACGACTTTTAAAGTTTCCCAATGAAGAGATTGGAAATGTAAAAACAAGGGTGAAAGACAAGAAGAATAGACACAACTTTTCCGTTATTATACTACCTTTCTAAATTTTATAACAAAACACCTTAATTATAAATTAAATAAAATAAAAAATTCAATTTTTTTATTTGTATAAAAATTAAACATATCGTTCCATACGTGAATACACTTGCAACGAGGGCGTAAATTTTTTAAAATAATGTGTATAATGAAATAATGGAAAATGACGGTGAAAAGGAGTAGTAGTAAACAAATGGTCGACAGAGAGTTGACGGATGGTGCGAGTCAACCGAAATTTGTTTACGAACTCGCCTTGGAGTCGCGTATGCGAATGAAGTAGCGTGCGCCGTGAATCTGCGTTAATGATGAGAGTGAGTGCACGATTCGTGCGCTAACAAGGGTGGTACCGCGGGAGAATCCTCTCGTCCCTTTTTGGGATGAGAGGTTTTTTGTTTTTCATTTTTGTTAAAAATGAACAAAAAGGAGGTTTGTCACGTGAGTTTTAATCATCGTGAAATCGAAAAAAAATGGCAAAAGTATTGGGAAGAAAATAAAACGTTTCAAACGACAGAAGATGACGGGAAGAGAAAGTTTTATGCGCTCGACATGTTTCCATATCCGTCAGGGGCAGGTTTGCATGTTGGACACCCTGAAGGGTATACAGCGACAGACATTTTAGCGCGCATGAAGCGCATGCAAGGATATAACGTGCTACATCCGATGGGGTGGGATGCGTTCGGGTTGCCAGCTGAGCAATACGCGCTTGATACTGGAAATGATCCAGCGGAATTTACGGAAAAAAATATTAATAACTTCCGCCGTCAAATTAAATCGCTCGGTTTTTCATATGACTGGGATCGCGAAGTGAATACGACCGATCCGAACTATTACAAATGGACACAATGGATTTTCTTAAAGTTGTATGAAAAAGGATTAGCGTATATGGATGAAGTGCCGGTCAACTGGTGTCCTGCACTAGGGACGGTGCTTGCGAATGAAGAAGTCATTGATGGTAAAAGTGAGCGCGGTGGTCACCCGGTCATTCGTAAGCCGATGAAACAATGGATGCTTCGCATTACGGCATATGCTGATCGCTTGCTTGAAGACTTAGAGGAGCTTGATTGGCCAGAAAGCATTAAAGAAATGCAGCGCAACTGGATCGGTCGTTCGGAAGGAGCAAACATTCATTTCCAAGTCGATGGGCATAATGAAACGTTTACCGTGTTTACAACACGTCCCGATACGTTATTCGGTGCCACTTATGCGGTGCTCGCTCCTGAACATCCGCTCGTTGAAAAAATTACAACACCGGAACAAAAAGAAGCTGTTGACACTTATTTAAAACAAATTCAAAGCAAAAGCGACCTTGAGCGGACAGATTTGGCGAAAGAAAAAACAGGTGTATTTACGGGAGCGTATGCGATCAATCCGGCTAATGGTGAAAAATTGCCAATTTGGATTGCAGATTATGTGTTAATGAGCTACGGCACGGGGGCCATTATGGCGGTGCCAGCGCATGATGAGCGCGATTATGAGTTTGCAAAAAAATTCAATTTGCCGATCAAACAAGTCGTTGCTGGTGGCGATATTTCAAAAGAAGCGTACACAGGTGACGGGGAACACGTGAACTCTGATTTCTTAAATGGGTTAAATAAAGAAGAAGCGATAAAAAAAATGATTGAATGGCTAGAGGCAAACGGAAAAGGCGAGAAAAAAGTGTCGTATCGCCTCCGCGATTGGCTGTTTAGCCGCCAACGTTACTGGGGTGAACCGATTCCGATCATCCATTGGGAGGACGGTACGATGACACCAGTGCCAGAAGAAGAATTGCCGCTTGTGTTGCCGAAAACAGATGAAATTAAACCATCAGGAACAGGTGAATCACCGCTCGCGAACATCGAAGAATGGGTGAACGTCGTTGACCCGAAAACAGGCAAGAAAGGTCGTCGCGAAACGAATACGATGCCACAGTGGGCAGGAAGTTGTTGGTACTATTTACGTTACATCGATCCACATAACGATAAGCAATTAGCTGATCCTAAAAAGCTTGAAAAATGGTTGCCGGTCGACATTTACATCGGCGGCGCAGAACATGCGGTGTTGCACTTATTGTATGCACGTTTTTGGCATAAGTTTTTATACGATATTGGCGTTGTGCCGACGAAAGAGCCATTCCAAAAGCTATTTAACCAAGGAATGATTCTTGGAGAAAATAATGAAAAAATGAGTAAGTCGAAAGGAAATGTCGTCAACCCAGATGATATCGTTGAAAGCCATGGCGCCGATACGTTACGTTTATACGAAATGTTTATGGGACCGCTAGAAGCGTCGATCGCATGGTCGACAAAAGGGCTTGACGGTGCACGTCGTTTCTTAGATCGCGTATGGCGTCTATTTGTTGAAGAAGACGGTCGATTAAATCCGAAAATCGTTGACAATCCACAAACAGATACACTTGAACGTGTATATCATCAAACGGTGAAAAAAGTAACAGAAGATTACGAAGCGCTTCGTTTCAACACAGCAATTTCACAATTAATGGTGTTCATTAATGAAGCATATAAAGCGCCTGTATTGCCGAAAGTATACATGGAAGGATTCGTAAAACTGTTATCGCCAGTTTGTCCGCACATTGCGGAAGAGTTGTGGGAAAAACTAGGTCATAGCAACACGATTGCTTACGAAGCTTGGCCAGCATACGATGAAGCAAAATTAGTTGAAGATGAAGTCGAAATCGTCATTCAAGTGAACGGAAAAGTACGTACAAAACTACATGTGCCAGCTGATGCAACGAAAGAACAACTTGAGCAATTAGCAATGGAAGACGAAAAAATTAAAGAACAAATTGAAGGGAAAACAGTACGTAAAGTCATCGCTGTACCAGGAAAATTAGTTAATATTGTTGCAAACTAATCGCAAAAAAGCCTCTCGCACATACGGTGAGAGGCTCTCGTTAAAAGAAAGGGAGAGATCGATGAAAGAAATAACAGCAGCACAACTAAAACAAATGATACAAACAGGTGAGCGCGTTCATGTTATTGATGTACGCGAAGATGAGGAAGTCGCTTTTGGAATGATTCCGTCGGCGATTCATATAAAAATGGGCGATATCCCTCATCGAATGAACGAATTAGATAAAAATGAAACGTATGTCATTATTTGTCGTTCCGGTGTTCGTAGTGAGCATGTGTGTCGTTATTTAGAGGTGCATGGTTACGATGTATGTAACGTCATTGATGGGATGCTTGGCTGGGATGGTGAACTTGAGTAATTGAAATGTGATAATTGCCTTAGAAACAATAAGATCGCTTGTTTACGATCTTATTGTTTCGCGTATATGGCAGCGTGCATGCCAGCGAGTCGTCCGGTGACGAGTGCGGCGGTAATATTGTAGCCGCCTGTATAACCGTGAATGTCTAAAATTTCTCCACAAAAATAAAGACCTTTCATTAACTTCGATGCCATTTCCTTTGGGTGCACTTCTTTCACTGACACTCCACCCCCTGTGACGAACGCTTTTTCAAGTGGCAACGTGCCATGAACGGAAAAAGAAAACGTCTTGCATATTGCGACGAATGCGCGCACTTTGTCGTGCCCTAACGTACTCGCGGTCGTTTGTGGGTCGATCGCTACTTGTTCAAGTAAAAATAATATATATCGTTCAGGAAGAGGGAGATGTGTCTTCACAATATTTTTTATTGTTTTTTTCGGTTCTTCTTTTATGGCACGTACAATGCATTGAAATAATGTTTCTTCTTTCTCATCTGGCAAGGCATCAATCATCATCATAACGGACGGTTGCTTTTTTAATTGTTTGACGACAAACTGGCTACATCGTAATGCCGCTGGCCCTGAAATACCGAAATGTGTAAAAATCATATCCATCCGATGTGTGACGATTCGTTTTCCTTTTTCATTTAATACGCTTAATGCGGCATCGCGCAACGATAGTCCTTGCAACGTTCGATTTTGAATAAATGGTTCATGTGAAATAATAGGCACTTCGGTTGGGAACAGTTCTGTAATCGTATGTCCAGCCTTTTCTGCCCACGCGTAACCGTCACCTGTTGAACCAGTATGCGGCACAGACTTTCCACCAACGGCAACGACGACCGTTTTCGTTCGGATCATCTCCCCTGTTTGCAGCGTTACGCCATACACCGCTCCATCTTTATATTCGATGTCTTTTACAGGGGTATGAATTCGAACGTCGACATCCCATCGTTTTAACTCACGAAGAAGAGCTTGTACGACAGATTGTGCGCTGTCGCTTACCGGAAACATACGTCCGTGGTCTTCTTCTTTTAATGGAACGCCAAGCCGCTCAAAAAAGCGAATAATATCTTCATTATTAAACATGGAGAAGGCGCGATATAAAAAACGACCGTTTCCTGGGATATGTTGAATCAGTTCATCGACTGGTCGTCGATTTGTCACATTACAACGGCCACCGCCTGAAATGGCTAATTTTCGTCCGAGTTTATCTCCTTTATCAAGAAGGAGAACGCGTCCACCTTGTTCACCAGCAGCGATCGCTGCCATTAATCCTGACGGTCCCCCGCCGATGACTACGACGTCATATGTCATCATTTTCACGTCCTTTCTGTTATGATTATAATGATTTTATGGAAAAGAAAAAAGTGTGCTAAAATAGGTGGAGCAATGAATCCATTAAGGAAGGGATAATATGTCATCATCAAAGTTGCTAAGAGGCACATTTATTTTAACGGGAGGCGTGTTTTTATCGCGCATATTAGGACTTATATACGTCTTCCCGTTTTATCAACTTGTTGGGAAACAAGGGGGAGCGCTTTATTCGTACGGTTACGTTCCGTATACGTTGTTTATTAGTATAGCAACGATGGGAGTGCCGTTAGCTGTATCAAAGTTTGTGTCGAAATACAATGCACTTGGCGAATATGCGATTGGGCGAAAATTGTTTCGTTCAGGTATGACGTTAATGGCGATCACAGGGTTTTTCGCTTGGTTCATTTTATATATGAGTGCCCCGTTATTAGCTCCGTTCGTTGTCAATGATGACGGACACGGCAACTCGATTGCGGATGTTACTTCTGTCATTCGTGCCGTTAGTTTCGCTTTATTGCTTGTGCCGATGATGAGTTTAATTCGAGGATTTTTTCAAGGTCATGAATCGATGGGGCCGACAGCGTTGTCGCAAGTCGTTGAACAACTTGTCCGCATCATCTTTTTGCTTGCAGGGAGTTACATCGTTTTGCGCATCTTCGACGGCTCGCTTGTGACGGCTATTCAAGTGGCGACGTTTGCAGCATTTGTCGGGGCGGTTGGTGGACTAGCTGTTTTATTCATGTATTGGTTTAAGCGTAAAACATTTTTAGATGAGCTATTAAAACAAGATCGCGGCACGATTCATATGTCATTAAAAGAGATGTATAAAGAATTGATTGCCTATGCTGCCCCATTTGCTTTTGTTGGCTTAGCGATGCCGTTATATCAACTCATTGACCAATTTACGTTTAATAAAGCGATGGCAAGCATCGGGCTTGGTGCTATTTCAGAGGACGCATACGGCATTTTTAACGTATGGGCACAAAAGCTTGTCATTATCCCAGTAACATTAGCGACGTCATTTAGCTTAACGCTCATTCCGACGATTACGAAAGCGTATGTGCAAGGGGAGAGCAAGCAACTAAAAAAATATTTAAATGATACGTTTCAAGTCGTCATGTTTATTACGTTGCCGGCAGTCATTGGCATGGCGCTTTTATCTGAATATGTATATGCCGCTTTTTACAGCTACGATCCGCTTGGGACAGAGGTGTTGCGAGCATACGCACCGACCGCTATTTTCTTTGCCTTATTTTCTGTGACGGCAGCCATTTTACAAGGTATTAATAAACAAAAATTTACCGTCATTAGTTTATGTATCGGGTTATTGTTTAAATTATTTTTTAACTACATACTCATTGTTTCGTTTGAAACGGTAGGAGCTATTTTGGCAACGACGATTGGATACGCTTTGTCTGTTGGTTTAAACTTATGGGTCATTCAACGTTATACAAATTATCGGTATCATTTTGTTGCCAAGCGTATATTGTTTATGGGGATTTTAACAACAATCATGTGTGCTGTCGTTTGGCCTGTCGCAAAACTGATGGACCGTTTTCTTCATTACAACGGTAGCATGATCCAATCGGTCACGATCGTTGTGCTTGGTGGACTCATTGGAGCGGCTGTTTATTTTTATTTAAGTGCACGTTCGAACTTGTTATATATGTTATTTGGAAACCGTTTTTCGTTTTTGCGAAAAAAAGAAAAGAAGGCTGTATCATAGCCTTCTTCTTTCTATTAGAAATCGCTGCTAAACGGAAATCCAAGCTGACGTTCAACGCGTTGGAGGCGTCGATTTAAGTTGTTAATTTGTTGTTGTTGTCGTTCTGTGATGCGCTCGAGGCGATCCACTCGACGTTCAAGCGAGCCGCTTGGAAATCCTGGTGTTCCAGGAAATCCTGGTGTGCCCGGAAATCCACCAGGGAATCCCGGCATAAACGGAGTGCCCCCGTAATAAGGCATGCCCGGCATTTGTTGCTGTTGTTGGCGTTCGTCCATTTGGAAAACTCCTTTCGCTTTAATTGTTACGTAGGCAGTATATGTGACAGTTGACATAGGTGTATGGACGAACGCCTAAAAATGAAAAACATTTGGAGGGATTTTTATGTTGCGTATTGATAAACTGCTAGCAAACATGGGATACGGAACGAGAAAAGAAGTGAAAAAATTATTGAAAGCAGGGGTTGTCAAAGTCGATGGGATGACGGTGAAAGATGCAAAAACACACGTCAATCCGAAAGAACAAGTCGTTACAGTATGGGGAGAAGAAGTAGAGTATAAACCGTTTATTTATTTAATGATGAATAAACCGAAAGGGGTCATTTCAGCAACGGAGGATGCTGTGGAGGAAACAGTCGTTGATTTACTAGAAGAGGAAGACCGTATTTTTGATCCATTCCCAGTCGGACGGCTTGATAAAGATACGGAAGGGCTGTTGTTGTTAACAAACGATGGTCAACTTGCTCATCAGTTATTATCCCCAAAAAAGCATGTACCGAAAACGTATGAAGCAATTATTGATGGGGAGGTGACAGAAGATGATGTGGCAGCATTTCGGCACGGTGTCGTGCTTGACGACGGATATGAAACAAAACCAGCAGAGCTTGTTATCATTCGTTCCGGTTTGCGTTCAGATGTGCGCATCACGATTACAGAAGGGAAATTTCATCAAATTAAACGAATGTTTCAGGCAGTTGGTAAACGTGTCATTTACTTAAAACGCATACAAATGGGACCGATTCCGCTCGATGAAACGTTAGAACCAGGGGAATATCGTGAGTTGACAGATGAAGAAATTGCTTTATTAAAAGGAGAAGACAAAAAATAGGAACCTGCACCGATCAGGTTCCGTCTATATGCATTTCGTTATGATGACATCTTCACTCTTTTTTTAGTTGTTGTCCATTTACCTTTGCTAGGGCTGTGAATTAAGTCATTGTATGCTAACACGTTTAAATCCCGCTGAATCGTTCGTGGAGTAATGCCGAATTCGTCCACGAGCTCTTGCGTTGTCACTGTTCCTCTTTCGCTAATGAACATGTAGACGGACTTAATACGGGTTAGCATGCGATCGGTAGATGGTTTCAAATGATCACTCCCTATCGTCACATCATTCGCATGGTACAACAAAGATGAAAAACTAGATGTCTCACTATTTATTTTACACGAAAACGTAAGAAAAATGCTATAAATTTGCTGAATTTTACACAATATTAACACAATTAAAACCATATTTTTCTTAAAGAAAGGGGAAAGTGACGATGAACATGAATTGGATGGAAGAAGTAAAAAAGCGAGAGAAGGCATTTTTGCAAGATTTACAAACGTTTTTGCGCATTCCGAGTGTACGAAATGAGCAGACCGCAACGCAAGAAGCACCGTTAGGAAAAGAAGTGTACGAAGCGCTTTGTTACATGTTAAAACGAGGCGAAGAAGAAGGATTTGCGGTAAAAAATGTTGATGGATTAGCGGGGCATATTGAAATGGGGGATGGGGAAGAGATTGTTGGCATATTATGTCACGTTGATGTTGTTCCTCCTGGTGACGGTTGGACGTTTGAGCCGTTTGGGGCAACGATTGTGGATGGAAAAGTTTATGCGCGCGGCGCATTAGATGACAAAGGCCCGACAATTGCTGCATTTTATGCGATGAAAATTGTAAAAGAGCTCGGGTTGCCGCTTTCTAAGCGCGTACGCATGATTATTGGAACAGATGAAGAAAGCGATTGGCAATGTGTCGAGCGATATTTTCAAACGGAACAAATGCCGACAATTGGATTTGCGCCAGATGCCGATTTCCCCATTATATATGCTGAAAAAGGAATTGCTGATTTTGACCTCATTCAGCAGCCAATGAATAAACAAACGCATGATGATATTCTTCTTTCGTTTCGATCCGGCCGTCGATACAACATGGTTCCAGACTCTGCAGAAGCTGTATTGCAGTTAACGACCGAAAACGACATGAAAGAGCATTTTCTTACATTTTTACGTGCGCATGCGCTTGAAGGTGAAGCACATGTGGACGGTGACACGCTTACGTTGCGCCTTCGTGGTGTTTCTGCACATGGGATGGAGCCGAACAATGGGGTGAATGCAGGCATATGGCTCGCGAAATTTTTAGCAAATGAAATACTAGATGTACAAGCCAATGAATTTGTCCGATTTGTGTCGCAATTTTTTTATGGAGATACGCGTGGGAAGCGATTAGGTGTTGAGCATACAAACGAGGAACTTGGGGATTTAACGATTAACGTCGGTATTCTTTCGTATACGAACGAACGTGGCGGAAAGATAGGAATCAATTTACGTTACCCTGTCACGAACGATATGACGCGCACAAAAGAAATGATTGAGCAAGTAGCCAAACGCCATCAGTTCGTACTAAAAAACTTTTCGAATTCCTCACCACATTATGTTGCAAAAGATCATCCGCTCGTTCAAACGTTGCAACGCGTATATGAAGAACAGATGGGCGAACGGGCATCATTGCTTGCGATCGGTGGTGGAACATATGCGCGTTCGTTACAAGCAGGAGTAGCGTTCGGTCCGTTATTCCCAAATCGGCCAGATGTGGCGCATCAAAAAGACGAATATATGTTTATCGATGATTTGTTTAAAGCAACAGCCATTTATGCCCAAGCGATTTATGAATTAGCAAAATGACAATTTCCAAAAATATGTTATAATGAAAAGTGCCGTCGCTCATGACGGTACTTTTTCGTCATTTTATTTGATATGGGGGATTTTTGTGTATACACGTATTTTTCGCATATTTTACTTTTTACAGTTTTTTAGTTTTGGATCGCTTTTTCCTTTGTTATCTGTGTATTTAAAAGATGAAGTTGGATTGTCAGGAACAGAAATCGGGATGATTATGTCCATTAGCCCCATTGTTATGATTTTTATTCAACCAATTTGGGGAATGGTAAGCGATTATACGCGTCAACCGGTTCAGGTGTTGATCGTATCTTTACTAGGAACCGCTTTTTTTGGTTTTATGTATTCGCTCGCTCATTCTTATATGTGGTTGCTCATTATTGCCGCACTACTTGCCGTTATGCAAAGTGGCATTGTTCCATTATCTGATAGTATTACACTTCATTACGTACAAAAAGCGAATGAAAGGTATGGCTCGATTCGTCTTTGGGGAGCGCTTGGGTTTGCGACTGCCGTACCGATTGCTGGACAAATCGCTGAGATGTTTCATCTTCGCTTCATTTTTTACATTTTCGTTGCTTTACTCATTACGTCGAGTGTGCTTGCGTGGAAGTTGCCAAAGGAGCAGTCAAGTGCCAAAGTGAACATTCGTGAAGGAATGAAAGAGTTAGTTCGTATTCCACCGTTTCTTTTATTTTTGTTGACGACGTTTCTTGTTTTCGGCCCAATTTATGCTAACAATTTTTATTTTGGCATTTTGATTACTGATTTAGGTGGAACGCTTGCAGGGGTCGGACTTGCCTTTTTATTAGCGGCAGGAAGCGAAGCACCGTTTATGAAATTTGCTGACGGGGTCGTGCGAAAGTTTGGCATGATGAACGTTTTATTCGTTGCAACAGCATTATCTTGCGCTCGTTGGTTATTTTACTTTTTTGAACCACCGTTAATGATCGTGTATGCTACGACCATTGTACAAGGGGCGTCCGTCGGTTTATTTATTCCAGCCGCGCTACAATATGTGCGGGACGTCACTCCTGCACACGTACGTACAACAGCTGTATCGCTTTATGCTACAGTTGGAAATGGGCTCGGAAGCTGGTTTTGTACATTTGTAGGAGGGTATATTTTAGAACGTTGGACGATTGAGCATGTATATTTATTTTTTGGGTTGTTGACATTTGGTGGCATGGTGATTTTTGCTTGGCAGTCAAAAAAGACGTTGCGGAAACTATATGAATTTTGATAAAATTTAGAAAATTAAAAGGTGGGACGATAGATGCACTACTTTTTGGCAATTCCTCTACCGAACGAGGTGAAAAAGCGGCTGCATGCTTTTATTGCTGAATGGGAAGCGCCATTTCGGTTGTTCGTTCATGAAGCCGATTATCATATTACACTTGCGTTTTTAGGTCAAGCAACCGAAACAGAGCGAAAGCAAATCTCAGAGATTATGCCAGATGTAGTAAAAAAACATCAGTCATTTTCTTTACAATTGAGCGAGGTGTACTCATTCGGTTCTCGTATTTTATGGTATGGGGTAAAAGAGGAGCCGCGTTTGTTTTCCCTTCGTCAAGATGTGTATAACGTGTGCCAGCGCATCGGTTTTTCGCTTGATTCACGACCGTTTACACCGCATATTACGCTTGCGAAAAAATGGAGTGGGTCGTTTCCGTTCTCGCTTGAAACATATCCGAGAAAAATGGAAGGAGAGGACATTCGCTTTTTCGTCCATGACGTTGTATTATATGAAACACATATAGATGAAACACCAAAATATAAGCCGCTAATGCGTTTTCCTCTTTCATAATTCAATAAGAGGGGGAGAAAAGATGATTCAAATCGGGGTATTGTATATGTTTTATATGATCGGTTCGTTCATTCAGCAGCTGCTACACATTCCAATTCCGGGGAGTATGATCGGCATGTTGCTGTTATTTTTATTATTAGTGACTGGAATCGTAAAAGAAAAGTGGGTTGCGCGTGGTGCAAATATGCTTTTATCTCATTTAACGCTTTTATTTATCCCAGCAACGGTTGGAGTCATGGACTATGTTGAGCTTTTTTCAGGGACGGGAATATGGTCCATTGTCATTGTGATCGTCAGCACAATGATGGTCATGGTGTTTGCTGGTTTTATTGGGCAATGGGCACAAACACGTGAGCAGAAGCGAGTGCGCGAGGTGAAAGGGGCATGATTGGCGTTAGTTTGCTCATATGGACGATCATCGTATATATAGCAATGCGCAAATTGTATGCTCGCTTTTATTTTCCGTTGCTCGTACCCGTTGCAACGAGTACGGTAGTCATTATCATCACGTTATCGCTTTTTCATTTGTCGTATGAACAATATATGGCTGGAGGAAAATGGCTCGTTCATTTGCTTGGTCCAGCAGTTGTCGCGTTAGCTTTGCCACTTTATCAACATCGGCACACGTTAAAACAGTTTTTATGGCCGCTTCTATGTAGCACATTTTTCGGCACGATCATTGGAATGGGGAGCGGTTTATTGTTCGCACGTCTTTTTCATTTGCCAGAACAAATTGTTCGCTCCATTATTCCGAAATCGGTCACATCGCCTGTTGCAATGGATATTGCGAAGTTGATCGACGGTATACCGACGCTTGCCGCTGTATATGTCATGATTG
The DNA here is from genome assembly GCF_050613275.1 of Anoxybacillus dikiliensis. Classification (GTDB taxonomy): domain Bacteria; phylum Bacillota; class Bacilli; order Bacillales; family Anoxybacillaceae; genus Anoxybacillus. Next base: position 2,259,040 of record NZ_CP187112.1, on the reverse strand, counting down.
CAGGAATTTTTGGTGCGATGTTTGGTCCGATCATTTTTCAACGTTTGCACATTACAACAGCTTTAGGAATTGGAAGCGGTCTTGGGGCAGCTTCTCACGGTATTGGCACCGCAAAAGCGCTTGAAATCGGGAAAAAAGAAGCGGCGATTAGCTCAGTCGCTATGACGTTAAGCGCAATTTTTGCCTCTCTCCTTTGCCCGTTGTTGCTTTTGTTGTAGAATGAAAGTAACTATTTGTTGCTGGAGGTTACAGTGTGGGACAGCTCATTAAGCTTCAAGACTATATTTCGCGCTACGAACTAGATATTTATCATTACCCGAGCGAGTTCATTCGTTTGAAAAAAAAACAATGGGAACGAATGAAGCAGGCGTGGGAGACGGGTCAGCTTGCGATGAGGACGGAGCTACATTCACAACAATCATGGAAATGGCTTGAAGAAGAGCCATCGCTTTTTGATAAAGTGAAACAACTATGGAAACGAAAAAAAGTAAAAGACGTAGAAAATGAAAACGAACAGCCGAACGAAGAGGAAGAATTTGTCGTTTCCATTACGTCCGAGCCGCGAACGCTTGAAGAATTAAAAATATTATTTTTAGAAAAGCTGTTTCAACTACAAATTCGTTGGGCAAGTTCAACATTAACAGAAGAATCTATTATTGATCCGAAATATTATTATGATGTACAATTGAAGTATTTTTTGCAACGTTTTCCTGATACATACTTATGTATGTATAAACCTGTATTTTTATTGAAAAAAGCCCCTGTTGAGCTAAATACGATTTTAATTAGTCCGACAACGACTTGGTGTATTGCGTTTACAGAAGAACGAAAAAACAACATTATTGTCGGTTCGGCTGAACGATTTTGGACGGAGATGGTTGACGGCGTGGAACGAAAAATCGTCAATCCGATGATTTCCCTTCATCGAACAGAAAAAGTTGTTCAAACGATTTATAAACAGTTTGACGTTGATATGCCGATAAAAAAAGTGTTAATCAATCGTGAAGGATATATTGATTATCGTTATGCACCAAGCGATCTTGAAATCATTGATCGGCGACATTATGAGGCATGGTTTATGTCGCTAAGGCAATTGACGATGCCGCTGAAGCATATGCAGTTGAAGGCAGCTCAATCATTGCTGACATATTGTGATGCGCGTTACTATGATCCGCTCGTTATAGAACAATTTGAAGAGGCTGATGAGTAACGTTCAGCCTCTTTTTATAACGGATTTGGGCTCGGTTTGCCGATATAATATCCTTGGGCAAACGGAATGCCAATTTCTCGGCAGTAATCTAATTCTTCTTTTCGTTCAATTCCTTCGGCAAGTACGTGAATGCCAAGCGTGTTGGCGATTCGGGTGACTTCCTTTAAAAACGCCTGCTTCTCTTCTTCTTTGTCGCAGTTTTGAATGTAGTGCCGATCGATTTTTACATAATCAGGTTGCAATAACGTAAGCATGTCGATTGTTGAAAAACCTGCACCGACATCATCTAAAGCGACTTTCATACCTGAGCGCTTATATGTGGCAAATACGTTTTTTAAATGGTCAATATCAACAATTTTCTCAGTCTCAACAACTTCAAATACGAGATCTTCAGGTGCTACGTTATATTGTTCGACGATGGAAAATGTATGTCGAAGACAAAATTCAGGATTGTAAATGGTTGATGGTAAAAAGTTGATGAAACTTTTAATCCCTTTTTTTATTTTTATGCGTGATCGAATTGCTTCTTCACGTGCTCGGCGGTCTAAAAACGTATGCAAACCTGTTTGTTGGGCAACGGAAAAAAGCTGAATAGGTGAAAATCGTTGTGAACGTAATAAACATTCGTAGGCAAAAACTTCTCCCGTATTCGTATGAATAATCGGTTGTAAATAACTCATCAACGGTTCATTTGTGATGCATTGGACAACATCTGCATGCATAATTCGCATACTTAATTCATGAAGTGGAACGAACGATTCTGGCACATCAGGGTTTTTACATAACGTCGCTAACATTTTTTCCTTTTCATGGATCGTTTCTACATATGTCGCTAATTGTTGTAATGAATCATACGAATAACATAAATACTTTTTTTGTTGTTCTTGCATAATAAGTAAGTAACCAGATGGTAAAAGTGGAAACGGAACGCTACATGAAATGCATGAATGCATAATTTCTCCCCCCTACTTATTCATTTTACAACGAAAACCATTCATTTAAAAAGTGGAAGTTGGTGACCGACAATGTTTAAAAAACAACCATTTGAAGCCTACTTAGATGAACTGACAGTTATTACAATTTTAATACCGAACGATGTCGTTCACGAGCGTGCACCGATATTTTTTTTATGTGATAAAGAGCAAACAGCATACCGTTTAACGATTCGTTCAACAGAGAGACAACACTTATTTACAAAATATGAATGTACTGTCCCTTTTATTGTTGAATTAGGAAAACGATATGTTGTTTATACAGAGGAAGGATGGCAAGCCCCTCTACAAGTAGGGGCAGTAATGCGAACAAAATTGTTCGATGATTTATATGCATATGATGGAAACGATCTCGGTGCAATGTACAAACCGGAAAAAACGACGTTTAAAGTATGGGCGCCAACTGCTACAAACGTGTTACTAAAGCTTATTCATCCAATGACGAAAGAAGAAACAACTTATGAAATGATACGAGAACAAAAAGGGGTATGGACGTATACCATTTATGAAAATATTGAACGATTTTTTTATACGTATATGACGTATGTGAATTTTGTTTGGCGTGAGGCGGTTGATCCTTATGCAAAAGCTGTTTCAGTAAACGGCACATATGGTGTTGTCGTTGACCTGACGAAGACAAATATCCCGAAACCGACCATGCCTCCGTTTATTTCTATGACAGATGCGGTCATTTATGAAATACACGTGCGTGATTTCACCATTCATCCTAAAAGTGGGGTGAAACATAAAGGGAAATATCTCGGTCTAACGGAGCGAGATACATTTGGACCGAGCGAAACGGTGACAAGTCTTTCGTACGTGAAACAGCTCGGTGTGACACATGTTCAACTCATGCCTGTGCAAGATTTTGAAGGAGTCGATGAACTTCAGCCATTTCAAATGTACAATTGGGGATACAACACCGTTCATTACAACGCCCCAGAAGGAAGTTACGCAACTGATCCAACCGATCCATATGTGCGTATCATCGAGTTAAAACAGGCGATTCGTGCGTTTCAAAAAGAAGGTATCCGCGTTATTTTAGACGTTGTATATAATCACGTATATATTCGAGAAACATCGTCGTTTGAACATCTTGTTCCTGGTTATTATTTTCGATACGGATCAAATGGCTATCCGTCAAACGGGACAGGAGTTGGAAATGATTTAGCATCTGAGCGGAAAATGGTACGTAAATTTATTATTGATTCCGTCATGTATTGGCTAAACGAATACGGTGTTGACGGATTTCGTTTTGACTTAATGGGCATTTTAGATATAGATACGATGAATGATGTGCGGCGAGCGATTGATGCGATAGATCCGACAGTCATTTTGCTCGGGGAAGGTTGGGAGCTAGCTACTCCGTTGCCTCGCGAAAAAAAGACGATGATTGCGAACGCGAAACATACCCCACGCATCGCTTATTTTAATGATCGATTTCGCGACTATGTAAAAGGCAGCACGTTTCAAGTTCGTGATCGAGGGTTTGCATTAGGGGATTGCTCATATAAAGAAGCAGTAATGGAAGCGATTCGCGGAAGTATTCATCTTTTCTTTTCGCCAAGGCAAAGTGTCAATTATGTCGAATGTCACGATAACCATACGCTATGGGATAAAATGATGATTGCCAATGCACATGAGAGCGAATATATTCGACGGAAACGTCAAAAGCTAGCGACAGCGATCGTTTTATTATCGCAAGGTATTCCCTTTTTGCATAGCGGTCAAGAGTTTTATCGAACGAAAAAAGGGGTGGAAAATAGCTATAACGCCCCTGATGAAGTAAACCAAGTAGATTGGAATGAGAAGAGCAAGTGGGAAGAAGATGTGCGAGAAGTAATGAAACTCATTGAGCTTCGGAAAAAGCATGGTGCGTTCCGGTTTTTAACCGCTGATCAAGTTCGGCGTCACATAAAATTTTATGACACACATCCATCTGTCATTGCTTATCAGCTTGTTGATGTTGGACTGTACGGTCCATGGGAACAAATTGTTGTCGTTCACCATAATGAAGAAAAGAAAACGACATTGCCTCTTTCTGAAGGGAAATGGAAAGTCGCTTTTAGTTCAAATCAAGAAGAAATAGAAAAAGTATACGAACAGTTTATTGAAATAAATGGAATTGGCACATGGGTATTAATTGAATGTTGACGTGGAAACGATCAGAAAGATAAAATCTAGTAAGATGACAATCGCTATTTTTATTTTGACTAAGTCGAAAGGTGAGCTCACTTGGAACAGTTACTAGGTAAGGAGTGGGAAATTTCCCCAGCAGGCGGTGCGACAGGGGATGCATATATTGCGGAGCATGATGGGAAGAAGTTGTTTTTAAAGCGCAACTCTTCTCCATTTTTAGCTGTTTTGTCGGCAGAAGGAATCGTTCCAAAATTAGTATGGACGAGACGAATGGAAAATGGAGATGTGATTACAGCCCAGCAGTTTTTACAAGCGCGCGAATTAAAACCGCACGATATGACGAGCAAACAAGTTGCCCAACTGCTTCGAAAAATTCATCGCTCAAAAGAATTGTTAGCGATGATGGAACGGCTCGGTAAAAAACCTTTATTGCCGAATCGTTTGCTAGAGGAAGTGAAAAAAAACGAATGTGTCGTAAAAGAAAATGCTGTCGTGCAACAAGCTATTGCGTTTTTAGAGAAACATGTAAATGATGTGTATCACGAGGGTTATGTCGTTTGTCATTGTGATATGAATCATAACAATTGGTTGTTAACAGAAGATAATCAACTCTATTTAATTGATTGGGATAGCGCGATGATTGCTGATCCGGCCATTGATATCGGGGTGTTGTTGTATGCTTACATTCCAAGAGAACAATGGGAAAGTTGGTTAGAGCAATACGGTTTACCGCTCAATGATCAGTTGTTGTTGCGCATGAAATGGTATACGTTGGCTCAAACGATCGTGTTGCTTGTATGGCATAGAGGAAGGAACAATAAGAAGGAAATGCAACGGTTGTTGCATTTCCTCGAGCATGTGCTACGTTAATTGATCCATCCATTCAGCGAGTTGTTGTTCATGTTGATCGATGTGTGAAGAAAGATCAGTTGCATTTTTTCCGCTTTGACTGTACGTGTAAATATGGGATAATGTTTGTTTGAGTTCAGAATGGACAGCATCGTTCGCTATTAATGATTTGGCGAGCCGTTCAATTTGTTCACATTCGGCTACTGTCCCTGAACGATCAAGTTGATGCTCTGATAAAATGTCTTTTAACACGGTTAATTGATGTTCATGATTAATGGCCATGTTCATCCCCCTATTCGTTTTATAATATGGCCATTTTTATCTTTTTATATGCAAAGAAACGGAGGATGAGACGTGCGTTTACGAAATAAGCCTTGGGCGAAAGAAAAAATTGCATCATACCCACAATATATCATTCCACAACCGGAACAATATAAAGGCCGTTGGCATGAATTGTTTGCAAACGACAATCCCATTCATATTGAAATTGGGACGGGGAAAGGTCGCTTTATTACGGAAATGGCAAAAATGCATCCACATGTCAACTATATCGGCATTGAGTTATATGAAAGCGTCATCGTAAGCGCGCTAGACAAGCTTATTGAGAACGACTTGCCAAATTTACGTTTACTGAATGTGAATGCGAAAGATTTAATAAACATTTTTACAAAAGGAGAAGTCGAGCGTATTTACTTAAATTTCTCCGATCCGTGGCCAAAAAAGCGACATGAAAAAAGACGTTTAACATATCGTTCATTTTTGGAGCTGTATGAAAACATTTTAGTCGATGAAGGGGAAATTCATTTTAAAACAGATAACCGTGGATTGTTTGAATATTCCCTTGTCAGTTTTTCTCAATACGGTCTAGTTCTTCAATATGTCAGCCTCGATCTTCATCGAAGCGGCTTCGAAGGAAATGTGATGACAGAATATGAACAAAAGTTTTCTGAAAAAGGAAATCCCATTTATCGCTGTGAAGTAAAATATCGAAAACCTATGTCGTAATTGGGCATAGGTTTTTTTCTTTTCTGAATATTTTTGTAATGTTAAAATAAATCATGAGAGGGGGAGAAAAGATGGAGAAATTAACGATCGGTCGAATAACGATGACATGGTTGGATGGGGGAATTACACATTTGGATGGGGGAGCGATGTTCGGCGTCGTGCCAAAACCGCTTTGGATGAAAAAATATCCATGCAACGACCAAAATCAAATTCCGCTTCGCACGGATCCGATTTTGTTACAAGTGGGTGGGAAAAACATACTCATTGAATCCGGCATCGGAAAAGGGAAATTGAATGAGAAACAAAAACGAAATTTTGGTGTTACAGAAGAGTCTGACTTAGAAAAGCAGTTGGCGCTTCTTTCTTTAACTCCTGAAGACATTGAGCTTGTATTAATGACGCATTTGCACTTTGATCATGCGAGCGGTTTAACAAAATGGGAAGGAGATACGCTCGTTCCCACGTTTCCGCATGCGCGCATCATCACATCAGCAGTAGAATGGGCGGAGATGAAAGAGCCAAATATTCGTTCGCGCAATACGTATTGGAAAGAAAACTGGGAAGCGATTGTAGAACAAGTGGATACGTTTGCCGAGCAGTTAGAAGTTGTTCCTGGTGTTACGATGATTCATACAGGCGGTCATAGTGATGGACATGCAATTATTGTTATTACATCCGAAGGGGAAACGGCCGTTCATCTCGGTGATTTAATGCCGACGCATGCACATCAAAATCCGCTTTGGGTGATGGCATATGATGATTATCCGATGACGTCCATTTTCGCTAAACAAAAATGGCTCACTTATGGAATGGAAAACGATGCATGGTTTACGTTTTATCACGATGCGTATTATCGTGCTGTCCGTTGGAATGATGAGTTTCAAATCATTGAATCGATTAAACGTCAATAAAAACCCAAGCCGTTTGCTTGGGTTTTACAATTTTCGTACTTCAACAATTGTTCCTGTTTTTGCATCAATGAGACACTCATATGCACCAGTTGGACGAGTAATTCCACCTCGATAGACGTTGTAGCGTAGCCCATTTTTTTCGATTGTTTCAACGGTCGTTTGGATCCACGATCCTGTAATGTCACCCGTTTGTTGAAAGGCTTCTTTCGCCTTTTGAAGCGCTTGCTCAGATGAAATAAAACGTTGATGTTGCCACTCATTCCATATGTATGCTGCCGTTGCACCGACAACGATCCCAGTAAGAAACGTTTTTATACGCATCATACATTCCTCCATTTTTCTTTTAGTATACCGAATTGTTCGAGTGGAAACTACATGTAAAATTCGCTACAATGACAAATAGCGAGCAAAGAAAGGGGAAAACATGATGGATTTGCAATTGTTTCAAACGTTAACCGAATTGCCAGGAGCGCCGGGAAATGAACATGCGGTGCGCGCTTTCATGCGTGAACAGTTACAAAAATATGCTGATGATATTGTGCAAGATCGTCTCGGAAGCATTTTTGGTGTGAAGCGCGGCAAAGAAAATGGACCAGTCGTGATGGTTGCTGGACATATGGATGAAGTTGGTTTTATGGTCACCGCCATCACTGAACAAGGAATGATTCGCTTTCAGCCGCTTGGCGGTTGGTGGAGTCAAGTATTGCTAGCTCAGCGTGTGCACATTATAACGGATCACGGACCAATTGTTGGTGTGATCGGCTCGATCCCGCCTCATTTGCTTGACGAAGAGCAAAGGAAAAAGCCGATGGATATAAAACATATGCTTATTGATGTTGGAGCGGATGATCGTGCTGATGCGGAGCGCATGGGCATTCGTCCAGGACAACAAATTGTGCCGATTTGTCCGTTTACACCGATGGCGAACGGAAAAAAAGTGATGGCGAAAGCGTGGGACAATCGTTACGGTTGTGGTTTAGCAATTGAGTTATTAAAAGAGTTAAAAAATGAAACGTTGCCGAATGTACTATATTCTGGAGCGACTGTTCAAGAGGAAGTAGGTCTCCGTGGGGCGCAAACGGCAGCAACAATGATCCAACCAGATATTTTCTTCGCACTAGATGCAAGCCCAGCAAACGATATGACAGGGGACGAAAAAGAGTTTGGGCATCTTGGTAAAGGCGCGCTTGTCCGCATTTATGATCGCACGATGATTACACATCGCGGTATGCGAGAGTTTATTTTAGATACAGCGGAAACGCATCGTATCCCTTATCAATATTTCGTTTCACCAGGCGGTGGGACGGATGCAGGAAGAGTACATATCGCTAATAGCGGCGTCCCTTCAGCTGTCATTGGCGTTTGTGCCCGTTATATTCATACGCACGCTTCCATCGTTCACATAGATGATTACGAAGCGGCCAAACAGCTATTAGTCGCTCTTGTCAAACAATGTGATCGCGCGACAGTAGATGCGATTCGTCACAATGCTTAAGGGGAATGTGAGATGAAAGTTGCCGTTGGAACGAAAAACAGTACGAAAGTGAAGGCGGTACAAGCTATATTTCACGAGATGCATCATACGATCATCGCAAGTGATGTGCAACCGAGCGTGTCAAAGCAACCTTTCTCCGATGAAGAAACGTTGCAAGGAGCGATCGAGCGTGCGACATTAGCTGTTCGTGAACAACAAGCGCATATCGGGATTGGTTTAGAAGGTGGCGTATTTATTGCACAAGATGAGACGATTTGGTTATGCAACTGGGGAGCGCTCGTTGATCGAGATGGGGTTGTTGTTGTGGCAGGAGGAGCGCGTATTCCGTTGCCTGATGAAATCGGGATTCAATTGAAGCATGGAAAAGAATTGGCTGAAGTTATAGATGAATATGCAAATCGTCGCGATGTCCGTTCTAATGAAGGGGCGATTGGCATTTTGACAAACGGAACGCTCGATCGAACAAATATGTATACACATATTGTTCAAATGTTAAAAGGGCAATATGAGCATAAGAAAGGGTGGATAAATAGATGAAAAAGATTGAAAGCATCGAGCAATACAATGAAGTCATTCAGCGTGGAAAAGTGATTATGATGTTTACGGCTGATTGGTGTCCAGATTGTCAAGTTATCAAGCCGATTTTGCCAGAAATTGAAGAACAGTTTTCGGATTATACGTTTTATGCGGTTGATCGCGATCAATTGCTCGATTTGTTTACGGAGCATAACGTATTTGGCATCCCGAGTTTTATTGCATATGAGAATGGGCGAGAACGTGGACGGTTTGTCAGCAAAGATCGGAAAACAAAAGAAGAAATTGTAGCGTTTATTCAACAAAGTTTAGGTGGGCGCAATGAATAGTCGGCAAATAAGCGATCATATTCAACAGCGGCTATGTCATTATCCATGGGAGTTTCAATGGGATCGAAAAAAAGATACACTCCGCATTGAACATCGGGAAACGAAAAAAGGAGTGACGATCTCCTTGCCACCAATTATCGCAAAATGGGAAATTGAGAAAGAGCGTGCCATTGACGAAGTCGTTTATTACGTCGAACAAACATTAACTGCATTACATGATCATTCGTCGTTACATGGAAAAGAAAAGCATATATATCCAGTCATTCGTTCTACCTCATTCCCGACAAAGACGAATGAAGGAACGATGTTTATTTATGACGAACATACGGCAGAAACGCGCATTTATTATGCACTTGATTTAGGAACAACGTATCGGCTAATTGATGAACGTTTAGTCGAATCGGAGCGATGGGATGTGCAACAATTAAAAGAAGTTGCGCGCTTTAACGTTCGCTCATTGCCGACGACGGTGAAAGAAGATCGTGTCGCCGGCAATACGTTTTACTTTTTGAACACAAACGATGGATATGATGCAAGTCGTATATTAAACGATGCTTTTTTGAAAAAGTTTGCTGAAAAAATAAAGGGAACGATGTTATTGGCAGTTCCTCATCAAGATGTGCTTATTATTGCTGACATTGAGAACGAAATCGGATATGATGTACTTGCGCAGTTGACGATGAGTTTTTTTGCAAGCGGTCGAGTGCCGATTACTGCCCTTTCATTTTTATACGAAGATGGGCAACTTCAACCCATTTTTATTCTCGGAAAAAACCGTCGAAAGGATGAGACACAATGAATGTATTTTACAATCGTGAAGGGATCGGAGATACGTTACTTATTGCGTTGAAAGCTGTTGATCCGCAAGTGCGAGCTTTTGAGAAAAAAGGAGATGTTGCGCGCATTTTCAATGAACAGACAGGTGAAACAGTCGGTTACAATATTTTTCACGCGTCTACATACGGTACATTTGAAGGAAATGGTGTCGTCGAACTAACAGAACAAGTGATTGCGACAATTAATGATATACTGAAAAAAAATGGTGTAGATGAGCAAGTAGCGGCTGATTTTTCACCGAAGTTTGTTGTCGGCTACGTGAAACAAAAAGAGAAACATCCGAATGCGGATAAATTAAGCGTCTGTCAAGTCGATGTCGGTACGGAGACGTTGCAAATTGTATGTGGCGCTCCAAACGTTGACGCTGGACAAAAAGTTGTTGTTGCAAAAGTTGGGGCAGTCATGCCAAGCGGTCTTGTCATTCAAGAGGCAGAGCTGCGTGGCGTAAAATCTTACGGAATGATTTGTTCTGCACGCGAACTAAACTTACCGAACGCTCCTCAGGAGAAAGGCATTCTCGTTTTGAATGATGAGTACGAAGTAGGCCAACCATTTTTCAGCTGACTTCCGTTGCGGCAGTCAGCTTTTTTTGTGATAAAATAAAACTGAATGTACAAAGAAAGAGTGAGGACTGAATGGGTTGGTTAAAGGCATTATTTCGTTATTTATTTGGAGAGAACGATGAGATAAAAGAGACGCGAAAACACTCTCCATCCGCTCCAAAAAACGAACATAAAGAGATGGAGGCAAAAGTCGTTTATGAATATCCGAAAGGAAAGTTTCGCTTTCCGTTAATTCCAGATGAACCGAAAGAAAAAAGAAAAGATCGAACATATGAAACGTCGTCACAAACGAGTTCATTTGAGAAAAAAGTATATCGTCTCGATCGTAAAGCGGGTGAATCACGCGCATTTCGACCAACGGATGTCCCGTCGCCTGTATTTGGTTATAAACGAATGGAACACGTGAAACGAAAAAATGAAGATAAACAAATGGTTGAATTTGAACTTCCGAGTGTTGAAAAAGTCGAGACAAACGAATGCGTGAATGTAGAGGCAACTGAATCGACAGAAAAAGAAGAACATCTTGTTGCTGAGACAAACGAACATGTGCATCAAGGGAGTGAGTTGCATCAAGGGAGTGAGTCGCTTCACAACGAGGTCGGCGATGTTGTTCATGAAAAGGAAGACGAAAAACAAGAAGAAGTAGAAATTGCTGAAGAGAAAACGGAACAAAAACAGCCGCAAGAAAATAGAGGGCAGGGGCGATTAGAAGAAAAAGAGGAGCGAGTACGCCAACGAAGTGGTGTGCCATACAATGTGATGATGTTAAAGCAAGATCGGGAAAAATGGGAAGAGCGAAAAAAACAGTCAACGTACGTGTTTCCGTCCTTATCGTTGTTGCATCAACCACTCGTCCGCCATGAAGATGATGAAATATGGTTAAAAGAGCAAGCGGAGCGGTTGAATGAGACGTTTAAAAATTTTAACGTTGGAGCAAAGGTTGTTCATGTAACGAAAGGTCCGACAGTTACTCGCTTTGAAGTACAGCCGGAACTTGGCGTGAAAGTGAATAAAATTACGAATTTAGCAGATGATATGAAATTAAACTTGGCAGCTGTAGATATTCGCATGGAAGCACCTATTCCAGGAAAAAACACAATAGGGATTGAAGTGCCGAATCGATCCAGTCGCCCTGTCTTTATTCGCGAAGTTTTACAGAGCGAAGCGTTTCAGAAGTCAGACTCTCCATTAACCGTTGCTTTAGGGTTGGATATTTCAGGAAGGCCAATTGTTACCGATTTAAAAAAAATGCCACATGGGTTGATCGCTGGGGCAACAGGATCAGGAAAAAGTGTATGTATGAATGCGATGTTAGTCAGTTTGTTGTATAAAGCAACACCACATGAAGTGAAGTTGCTATTAATTGATCCGAAAATGGTCGAGCTTGCACCATACAATCATATTCCACACTTAGTCAGCCCGGTTATTACTGATGCAAAAGCAGCAACAGCAGCGTTAAAATGGGCTGTATCTGAAATGGAGCGACGATATGAACTATTCGCACATACGGGCGTGCGTGATATTGTTCGTTACAACGAGTTAGTACGAAAAGCACAAAAGCCGGAACAACATTTACCTTATATCGTCATTGTTATTGATGAACTTGCAGATTTAATGATGGTTGCGCCAGCTGACGTCGAAGAAGCGATTTGTCGTATTGCTCAAAAAGCGCGAGCATGCGGTATGCACTTGCTTGTTGCTACACAACGGCCATCAGTCGATGTTATTACCGGCTTAATTAAAGCAAATATTCCAACGCGCATTGCCTTTTCTGTATCGTCACAAATTGATTCGCGCACGATTATTGATATAAACGGTGCGGAAAAGTTACTTGGGCGAGGCGATATGTTGTTTTTGGAAAATGGAACAGCGAAGCCGATTCGTTTACAAGGCAATTTCGTATCCGATGAAGAAATTGAGCGCGTTGTCGCCCATGTGCGTCAGCAAATGGAACCGTCTTACTTATTCCAACATGATGAACTGTTGCAACAACTTGTACAAGCTGATGAAGATGATGAATTGTTTTACGAGGCGTGTGAGTTTGTTGTTCAACAGGGTGGCGCTTCCACATCAAGTTTACAACGTCGCTTTCGCATTGGCTACAACCGAGCAGCACGCTTAATCGAGATGATGGAGCAACGCGGAATCGTCTCCGCTCCGAAAGGAAGCAAGCCACGCGATGTTTTAATTGATGAACAAGATCTTGAACAACTACAAGACACAATTTAGATAAAGTAGTCGTGAAATAGAAAACATGCTATGCTAAATACGTGAAAACGATGGTTGAAGGGGAAAGAAAAATGAAGGAAATCGAATTAAAGCTACAAGGAAAGATTAAACGGCTAACGAATAAAACGTTTAAATTTGATGAGCGTGTGCGAGATGGCTGGTTTTCAGCTGTATATTTTTTGAAAACGCGTGAAATTGTAAAACAATTTCGCCCAAATAATATTGTCACAATGCAGTTTTTTCAAAAAGAACATGCCGTTTTATGCGGAACGGATGAAGTGATTGCTTTATTGCATACGTTTGCGGATGAGCCAGAAAAATTAGAAATTTATTCATTAAAAGACGGAGATAAAATTAGTCCGTTTGAGACAGTGCTGACTATTACCGGTCCGTATCAAAATTTCGGGTATTTAGAAGGCATTATTGATGGGATTTTAGCGCGTCGAACATCTGTAGCAACAAACGTGTATAACGTTGTTAAAGCAGCAGCTTTATCTGGTGTACAAAAACCGGTCATTTTTATGGGGGATCGTGATGACCATTTTATGATGCAAGCAGGCGACGGATATGCTGCTTTTATTGGTGGTTCAACTGCACAAGCGACACATGCGATGAACGAATGGTGGGGAAAACAAGGAATGGGGACGATGCCACATGCGCTCATTCAACTGTTTGATGGTGATGTTGTTGCGGCGGCAAAGGCGTATCACGAAAAATATCCAGACGATGATTTAATTGTTCTTGTTGATTATAACAATGACTGTATTACAGATGCGCTGAAAGTGGCGCGGGAGTTTGGCGATAAGTTAAAGGCTGTTCGCGTTGATACGTCTCGAACAATGATCGACCAATATTTTATTCGCCATCCAGAAGTGCTCGGTACATTTGATCCGCGTGGTGTGAATCCACCACTTATTTTCGCTTTGCGTGAGGCACTTGATCGCGAAGGATTTGAGCATGTGAAAATTGTTGTTAGCGGTGGATTTAACGAACAGCGCATTATTGAGTTCGAAAAACAAGGTGTGCCGGTCGATATGTACGGTGTAGGAAGCAGTTTGTTAAAAGTACATATCGGTTTTACTGGTGATAACGTATTATTAAACGGAAAACATCAAGCGAAAGCAGGCCGCCGTTATCGTCCAAATCCACGCCTTGAAAAAGTGGAGTATACTGGTCAGTAACACGGAAAAACTGATAGAAGAACGATGCTTCTATCAGTTTTTCTTATCATTACTCGCAAACGATGGTATAATGAGATTTGTTACATAAGATGAAAATAGCAAAACGGAATTTGTGTCATATACTGCTATATAGATCAACGATAGTTGGTGGAGGTTTTTTTATGACTATTTACCATTTTGTCGGCATTAAAGGAACTGGCATGAGCGCACTTGCTCAAGTGTTACATGATATGAAATGTGTTGTGCAAGGGTCAGACTACGATAAGCGGTTTTTTACGCAAGAAGCTTTAGAAGAACGAGGAATTCCTATTTTCCCATTTAGTGCCGAAAATATTCAAAAAGATATGGTTGTGATCGCAGGGAACGCATTTCCAGATACCCATGAAGAAATTGTAGCAGCCCGCGAACTCGGTGTACCTGTCATTCGTTACCATCAATTTTTAGGTGAATTTTTACAAAAATTCACTAGCATCGCTGTGACTGGTGCCCATGGAAAGACGTCAACAACAGGATTGCTCGCTCATGTGATGCAAGGCGCGCAACCGACGTCATATTTGATTGGGGATGGTTCGGGAAAGGGAAGAGAGGGCAGTAAGTATTTTGTATTTGAAGCTTGCGAGTATCGTCGTCATTTTTTAGCCTATTCCCCTGATTATGCGATTATGACAAATATTGATTTCGATCACCCAGATTATTTTGCAAATATTGAAGATGTGTTTTCTGCATTTCAACAAATGGCGTGGCAAGTGAAAAAAGGAATTATCGCTTGTGGGGATGATGAATATTTACAGAAAATCCAGGCGAAAGTCCCTGTTGTCTTTTATGGATTTGGTGAAGATAACGATTTTCAAGCACGAAATATTGTAAAAACATCGGAAGGTACATCGTTTGATGTGTTTGTGCGCCATACGTTTTTCGCTTCTTTCTATATTCCACGATATGGAGACCATAACGTGCTTAATGCGCTCGCTGTCATTGCGCTTTGCCATTATGAAGGAATCGATGTAAATATTATTCAGGAACGATTAAAAACGTTTCCTGGGGTGAAACGTCGCTTTCATGAGAAGCTGTTTGGTTCGCAAGTGCTTATTGATGATTATGCTCATCATCCGACAGAAATACGGGCAACGATTGAGGCGGCAAGACAAAAGTATCCAGAGCGTCAAATTGTTGCGATTTTCCAACCGCACACATATACACGAACGCAAACATTTTTACAACAGTTTGCAGAAAGTTTATCGCTTGCTGATGCCGTATATTTGTGCGATATTTTTGGGTCGGCGCGCGAACATCAAGGAAAATTGTCGATCGAAGATTTACGTGAAAAAATTGATGGAGCAAAGCTTTTGCATGAGGAACAAGTTGACGTGTTAAAACAGCATGATCACGCTGTCCTTATTTTTATGGGGGCAGGCGATATTCAAAAATTTCAAGAGAAATATGAACAATCGGTTCACGTATAAGTAAAAAGCAACTATGATGTGCTCATAGTTGCTTTTTTCATCTCCTCATACGTGACGTTCCAATGTGAAGCATGCCACTCTATCCCTTGTTCCGTCACCCATAACACTTGAGGGGATTCGTGCTTTACTTGAAACGCTTCTGCGATATGTTGTGACAACGGGCGAGCATGTTGCACATGCAAGTAATAGGCGCGAATGTGTGGGAAATCGTTTGTAAAGCGTTCAAACTCTCCCCATGCCCGATGACTAATTGGACATGTAAGACTATGTTTCATAAATAAAAATGGTCGCTGTGACAAACAGATTTGCTCAAATTGCTCAATTGTTTCAACTTTCTCCATGTGCATCAGTTCCTTTATTCAAACGTTTTTCGGCATCATGAACCGCCTGTTCCGTTTCTTTTAATAACTGTTCGACATCTGATGAAGGGAGCGGAATCGGGATAGATGAAACTCCCTGTGGTTTCTCTTGTTCGCCTTTTGTTGGCTCCTCTTTTTCTTCACTTTTTCCCCATTTGTTTATATTGCTCTCTTTTAACTCATTCAATAGCTGTTTTCCTTGCTCTGTTGATTCAGTCAATAACTGCTTTCCACGTTCGCTTGACAAGAATAGTGCTGCTGCTGCACCCGCAATTCCCCCAACGATTGCCCCAAGTAGAAAAGAACCGTTTTTCGCCATATGAATGCCTCCTTATTTTCGTTTTTCTTTCCATTTTGTCCATATTTCAATAAATGTTTGTCCCCATTGAATTGCCTGTGTAATTTTTTTTTCGTTTGTTGTTAACGTTTTAGAAATTGAGTCGCTAAATGTTTGAACGGTGACACCTACTTGTTTTACCGCATCAAATACGCTTTGTAAGCTTTCTGCCTTTTTATGCACGTCATCTGCGAGGGCATTCGTCTTATGTAGTAATTGTGCCGTTTCTTTCCCGATTTCATGCATTTGTTTTTCAACTTCTTCCACAGTTTTCGCGACGTGTTGTAACGTCGTTTGAAGTGTTTTTAATGTTTGGACGACATAAATGACTAAAATAAGAAAAGCGATCGCAATGAGTGCAATGCTGCCATACAAAATGATGTCCATTGTATAAAACTCCTTTCCATCTATCCTACGATTTATTCGACAAAAAGAGAAAAAATCCTGCAAAAAACTCCAAATTTTTTGTGGATCGGTTACAATATACATGTACATACGATGGAATGGAGGAATAAAAAATGAAAGATCCGCGCATTGAAAAGTTGGCGAAAAACTTAATTCATTACTCGCTTCGTCTGCAAAAAGGAGAAAAAGTATTAATCGAAAACTTCGGTTTGCAACGGGAGCTCGTCATTGCACTTGTGCGTGAAGCGTATGCTGTAGGAGCGTATCCGTTTGTTTCATTAAAAGATCATCAAGTTGATCGTGCGCTTCTACTTGGTGCGCAAGAAGAGCAGTTTAACATGATGGCTGAATTTGAAGCAAATGTCATGAAAGAAATGGATGCTTACATCGGATTACGTGCAGGCGATAACATTAACGAGTTTGCAGATGTGCCAGCTGATAAAATGAAAATTCACGGAAAAACGATTATGCAAAAAGTGCATCGGGACATTCGTGTACCGAAAACGAAATGGGTCGTGCTCCGCTATCCGAATCCGTCTATGGCACAGCTCGCGAAAATGAGTACAGAGGCGTTCGAAGATTTTTATTTCAACGTATGTAACTTAGACTACGGTAAAATGGATAAAGCGATGGATGCGCTTGTTGAGCTGATGAATAAAACGGATCAAGTGCGCATTACAGGACCAGGTACAGATTTAACGTTCTCCATTAAAGATATTCCTGCTATAAAATGTTCAGGGCAAATGAATATTCCAGACGGAGAAGTGTATACAGCTCCAGTTCGCGACTCGGTCAATGGTACCATTTCGTTTAATACGCCTTCACCTTATCAAGGATTTACGTTTGAAAATGTCAAATTAACGTTTAAAGATGGAAAAATTGTTGAAGCAACAGCAAACGATACAGAACGGATTAATCAAATTTTTGATACAGATGAAGGGGCGCGTTACATCGGTGAATTTGCAATCGGGGTTAACCCGTACATTCAACATCCGATGCAAGACATTTTATTTGATGAAAAAATCGACGGTAGCTTCCATTTCACACCGGGTCAATGTTACGATGAAGCATACAATGGCAACCATTCGAACATCCATTGGGATATGGTTATGATCCAACGTCCAGAATATGGTGGCGGTGAAATATATTTTGATGGTGTACTTATTCGTAAAGATGGACGTTTTGTCCTTCCAGAGTTACAACCATTAAACCCAGAAAACTTAAAATAAAAGAAAAAAGCAACTATGGACTGCTCATAGTTGCTTTTTCTTCTGCCAAACAATTTCAAGTTGATCACCTGGGGCAAGCGTTTCAAAAAATGTTGTTGGTTTCCCGTTTTTTAGTAATGTAAACGTTGTTGACGCCCCTTGAGGAATATCAACTTGGACGTATTGAAATATATCTTGAAAAATAAACGGTTCGATTTTTCGCTCGCTAAATTGAAGCTCATCTCCATGTTGAACGAGATCGTTCTCATGAAGCTGTTCACCGTTACGATAAAACGCACCAATTTGTTTTGTTAATGTTAATGTTTCACCGTTAAATATAATTGGAAGCGAGTAATGAAGTTTCAGCTGTCTTGCTTCAGCTATTTGGGCAACTGTTCGTTCATTTTGTTGATGAACAACGATGTGATCGCCGTCTTCAAACGGTGCGTAGCGTGGGCATTCCTTTCCGTTTCGATATATTGTTGCGCACCACTCAGAAAATTTTATTTTTTTTCCATTTAACGTGATCGTAAATGGCTCGAGCTGTTGAAGAAGATCGTCATTTTTTGTTGTTTGTAGAAGTTGTTCCACCGTTTCTGGCATATGAACGACAATGTCGTCACGATCACATAAAACAGCATCGAGGGAAACGTGTTCCCCATTTCGCAACACAAGCGGTTCAATTGTATATTGTTGCCCATTGATCGTCACTCGTTTTGTTGGTAATGATTCAACCAAATCACGAAGTTGAATGGTTGCTTGCTTCCCATCTTTCCCTTTTTCAACAACGATACGGTCACCGTTTTTAATAGGTGTATCGAATGTTGCCGTCTTACCATTTTTCATAATGATTGGTGGCTCCCCATGTGTTCCAGGAATAGTAATTGTATTTCCGTTTAACGTGACGATGCAAGCCAAGCCTGGCTTTCCATATAGTTTATGTAATTGAATACCTGCAGCTAATAGCGCATCACCGATCGTTAGTTGCTTCATATCAAATAAACGAATCGATTGTCCGTTTACCTCTACCGTTACGTATTGAATCGGTGTTTGCTTTGCAGCAATTGCAATGCCAATAGGGGTGACGAGCTCTGGACGATGTTTCATTTCTTCACGATCGATGTGCAACTTTTGAATGGCATCAATGCCGCGAATAGCGACGCGATTTTCTGGAAGATGGAGCTTTTGAGCGAGCCGCTTTGGCAGTTCTGGCGTCAAGCTTCCCCCCCCAACAAGCATCACTGCTTTCGGAGGTTGATGATTATTTAATCGTAAAATTTCTTTGCTGATCGCATCAGCAAGGCGATCAATGGCCTCAGAAATAGTTGCAATCATTTGTTCGCGAGGCACTTCTGTTTCAAAACCGAGAATGTCTGTAATTGTTACCGTTTCTTTTGTATGTAAGTCACGTTTCGCCTGTTCAGCAAGAGGGAAATCGAGTAAATATGCATCAGAAATCGCTTCTGTAATTTCATCCCCCGCCATCGGCACCATTCCGTAAGCAATGACTGTCCCGCCATCTGTAATTGCGATATCAGACGTTCCCGCACCAATATCTACAAGCGCAACATTTAATCGCCGCATCGTCGGAGGAATGAGCACATTGAGTGCAGCGATTGGCTCGAGTGTTAGCGCCTCCATTTCTAAATGGGCGCGTTGCAATGCTGCAAGAAGCGATTCAACGACAAGTTTCGGTAAAAATGTGGCGATGACCTCAATGCTTGCTTCATCTCCTTGTTGATCAATTAAGCTACCGATTTCTTCACCATCAATTTCATAGCACGTCACCGAATAACCGACGCAGTAATAGTGATGACTTTTTTCATTCGATGATTTTTCCGCTAATGTCATTTGTGCTTGTTGAACGGCGGCGAGTTCTAAATACATTACATCTTCATGAGTTAAAAGCGGCTTACCTTTGATTGGAATCGTCGTTTTTCCTTTTTCTGTTTTTAATGAACGCCCTGCTGCTGCGACGCATACACGTGTAAGAGGTCCATGACGTTCCTCTAACGTTTTTTTTATATCGATAATGACTTTTGAAACAGCAAGTACATCATGAATTTGACCGTCAAGCATTGCTCGTTCTTCGTGTTCCTTGATGACAATGTCTTCAACTTGATATTGTCCGTCTGTTTCCTTTAAAATAATGCCAACTACTGAACGAGTACCAATGTCTAATGCAAAAATCAAGTTTCCCACCTTCTTTTTTGAAAATTAAAAAATTCTTTATTACTTAAACGCGTTTTATAAATAAAGGGGTGACAACTTTATCCACTTCGTTTATAATAATCTCTAATTATATAGAAATGTACCATATTTTTTAGCTTATATAAAGAAAGGATGAGATGAATGAGCAACGAACGATTAGATGAGCTGAGAGCAAAGGTTGATGAGTTAAACTTACAGTTGTTAAAGTTAATTAATGAACGTGGACGCCTTGTTCAAGAAATTGGGAAAATTAAAGATGCGCAAGGGACGTATTTTTATGATCCTGTTCGTGAAAGAAAAATGTTGGATTTAATTTTAGAACATAACGATGGCCCGTTTGATACGGCAACGTTAAAACATATTTTTAAAGAAATTTTTAAAGCAGGCCTTGATTTACAAGAAGACGATCATAAAAAAGCATTGCTCGTATCAAGAAAGAAAAAGCCGGAAAATACAATTGTCGATGTGAAAGGGGAAAAAATCGGCGATGGCAATCAATATTTTGTCATGGGACCATGCGCCGTTGAAAGCTATGAACAAGTGGCGGAAGTCGCACAGGCAATCAAGCGTCATGGTTTAAAATTGTTGCGAGGGGGAGCTTATAAACCACGCACATCACCGTATGACTTCCAAGGGCTTGGAGTAGAAGGGTTAAAGATTTTAAAACGTGTGGCGGATGAGTTTGATTTAGCAGTTATTAGTGAAATTGTGACCCCTGCAGACATTGAAACAGCGCTCGATTATATTGATGTCATTCAAATTGGAGCGCGCAATATGCAAAACTTTGAGTTGCTGAAAGCAGCTGGGCAAGTGAACAAACCGGTGTTGTTAAAGCGCGGGTTAGCTGCAACGATTGAAGAATTTATTCATGCTGCAGAGTACATTATGTCGCAAGGAAACGGACAAATCATTTTATGTGAACGTGGTATTCGAACATATGAAAAAGCAACGCGCAACACGCTTGACATTTCTGCTGTGCCGATTTTGAAAAAGGAAACGCATTTGCCTGTGTTTGTCGATGTGACACATTCAACAGGGCGTCGGGATTTACTTTTACCTTGTGCGAAAGCAGCGCTCGCGATCGGGGCGGATGGCGTCATGGCTGAAGTGCATCCTGATCCTGCTGTGGCGTTATCTGATTCTGCGCAACAGATGGACATCGACCAATTCAATGAGTTTATGGAAGAATTAAAATCATTTCAAAAACAATTTGTAAAAGCATAAGGAGAAGAAGCTGGTGAGGTGCTCACCAGCTTTTCTTATGAATTTATTTGTGAAAACGTTGCACTTAGGTAATCATTTATCGTATGATATTTTTACATAAAATTGCGGTGTACGACAGTTTTCGATATATAGAGCGCTGAAAAGGAGTGTGTATGTGATGAATGTAACAATTTATGATGTAGCAAGAGAAGCAAACGTGTCGATGGCGACCGTTTCACGTGTAGTAAACGGAAACCCAAACGTAAAGCCTTCTACACGCAAAAAAGTATTAGAAGTCATTGAGCGACTCGGATATCGTCCAAATGCGGTGGCGCGCGGATTGGCAAGTAAAAAGACGACGACGGTTGGAGTCATTATTCCAGATATATCGAGCATTTTCTTTGCGGAAATGGCTCGCGGCATCGAGGATATTGCAACAATGTATAAGTATAACATCATTTTAAGCAATTCAGATCAAAATAAAGAAAAAGAGCTGCATTTATTAAATACAATGCTTGCGAAACAAGTCGATGGCATTTTATTTATGGGTGGCGATGTCACGGAAGAGCATGTCGAGCAGTTTAAAAAGTCAGATGTACCGATTGTATTAGCTGCAACCATTGAAAAAAACAATATTATTCCGTCCGTCAATATTGACTATGAGCAAGCTGCATATGATGCAGTACATATGTTAATCGAAAAAGGACATAAACGAATTGCTTATGTGACAGGACCGTTAAATGATCCAATTAACGGATTGAAAAAATTAGCTGGTTATCGCCGCGCTTTAGAAGAAGCGAATATTGCTTATGATGATGAGCTTGTTGTTGAAGGCGACTACACGTATGATTCAGGAATGGAAGCATATGAAAAATTAGCCGAACTTGCACAGCGACCAACAGCGATTTTTGTTGGGACAGATGAAATGGCGCTCGGTGTCATTCATGGGGCACAAGACCGCGGTGTGCGCATTCCGGATGAATTAGAAGTAGTCGGTTTCGATAACACTCGTTTAGCTACAATGGTTCGCCCGAAGCTGACGACAGTCGTACAGCCAATGTACGATATCGGTGCGGTGGCGATGCGTTTATTAACAAAATATATGAACAAAGAACATGTGGACAATCACATTGTTGTATTACCACATCGAATTGAATATCGCGATTCGACAAAATCATAAAGAGGCAGAAGCCTCTTTATGATTTTTTTATAAATTTAATCGTTGTTTATTGCTTCGAATTGGTTGAAGTGCTTTCATGACAGTTTGGGCATTTTTTTCTGTAATTTCTGCCTTTCTCGGAATGGGTGGATATAAGTCGTTCGGGTCATCCCACTCGAGCGGTAAAGAAACAGGGGCATGTTGTTGCCAGCGGGCAATCCATTCTTTCGGTAAAGGTCCAGAAATATCGGATTGTTCTGTCATTTCGAGCCATAATAGCGCCCATGCACGCGGAACAACGCGCCAAATGTCGTATCCTCCGCCACCGACTGCAATCCAACGACCGTTGCAATATTGATGAGCAATTTGATGTGCGAGTTTTGGAATTTCGCGATAAATGCGCATCGTCGCACATAAATGAGTTAACGGATCGTAATAGTGAGCGTCCACACCGTTTTGGGTTAAAATGACGTCAGGCCGAAAGAAGTCGGCGATTTCCATGAGTGCTTCTTTATATGCTGCTAGCCAAGACTCATCTTCTGTAAATGCGTCGACAGGAATGTTGAATGAGTAGCCATATCCTTTCCCTTGTCCTCGTTCATTGACATTTCCTGTACCAGGGAATAAGTAACGTCCTGTTTCGTGAATGGAAAATGTACAAACATTTGGGTCGTCATAAAACGTCCATTGTACCCCATCACCATGATGGGCATCTGTGTCGACGTATAAGATGCGGACACCGTATTTTTCTTGCATATATTTAATGGCGACAGAACTGTCATTGTAAATGCAAAATCCGGATGCTTTGCCGCGGAATCCATGATGAAGCCCTCCGCCTAAACTGAGCGCATGCTCAGCTTTTCCAGAAAGCACGTAATCAACCGCTGTTAATGTTCCCCCAACAAGAAGGGCGCTCGCTTCATGCATGTTTGGAAAAATAGGTGTATCTTCCGTTCCTAAGCCATAATTAATTGCAATTTCTTCTGAAAGTAGTCCTTTCCCCGCTTTTTTTACTGCTTCAATGTAATCCATATCGTGAACAAGAGCTAGTTCTTCATCTGTTGCTAGACGCGGTGCTACAATTTGTGAATCATCGAGCGCACCGACCGTTTGTAATAAGTCATACGTTAGTTTGACGCGCAATTGGTTGAACGGATGGCGATCATGGAATTTGTACGTTTGAAACGCATCGGAATAAATGAATACGCTATTTTTACTCATGATGAAACCCCCGGCAAGTTTGGCCATAATACGTCGTATCCTTGCGCTTTTAAATCTTCAATAATCGCCATCGGGTTCATTGTTTGAATACGAAATACGAGCACTTTATACTTTTCATCTTGATCAGGATATACGAGAACACTTGAAATATTAATGTTTCTTTTTTGAAACATGGAAGCGACTTCACTCAACATCCCTGCTCGGTTCGGTACTTTAATTTCAATTTGTGAACCGGGCTGATGAGCTCCTGTTAACTGTACGAGCGTATATAACAAATCGCTTTCTGTAATAATGCCGACAAGTTTCTTTTCTTTCACAATGGGCATGCAGCTAATGCGATGTTCGTAAAATAAAGCCGCCACTTCTTCGACAAAATCAAGCGGGTGACCTGTAATAACGTTTGTTTTCATAATGGTGCTTAACGGTTTCTGTAAATCTTCCAAATGTTCATTCGCGTGGAAAATAGAAGGGCTTGCATCGCGCAAATCTCGGTCGGTAACGATGCCGATGACATGTTGTTCATCATCGACAATAGGTAAGTGACGAATGTTTTTTTGCTTGACGATACTTAACGCATCGGCAATTGTATTTGACGGCTTTAATGCGATGACATCCGTTTTCATCATTTGTTCGACAATCATTTCCCCATCCCCTTTGTTTTTAATACATAAAGCGGTTCATAAAGCGAAGTTGATCAAATTTTTGGATCGATTGTTGATCGACGCGCTTCCCAATACGTGCCATTAAGCAGTTAGCCGGATGCGAACAAATTTCAGGGTCGTCTGTCGCGTACCAGACAAGTCCGCCTGCGTTCATCATTTTCTCCATTACTTTTCGATATTCCCATACGTTCAAACCGGTTCGTTTTAAATCCCAATGCCAATAGTATTCGGTCGTAATAATGATGTAATCTTCCATCGCATCGTCCATCATAGCCACTTTCAATAAATTTTTTCCGACACCGCACCCTCGAAAGTCTGGAATGACTTCGATTGCCCCGAGCTCAATTAAATTTTCCATCTTCCCTTGTGACCATCTTTCAAGGGGATCAGGATATAAAAAGGTGACATAGCCAACGATCGTATGACCATGGCGGGCAATAATAATTCGTCCTTCAGGAAGGCCTGCAATTTCAATGAGCGCTTGATGTTGTTGGTGCGGTTGCCGAAACGCTGTTAAATCATGATGAAATTCATAGCTAGCCAACTTTTCTGGGGAAATTGGCCCCTCAATAATTAACGTTCCTTTCGGTGTTTTTAATTGTTTTGCGTTATATGTTTTTTTATGCTCCATTGCCCCACCGCCTACTGAAATAATCTCACTTCAATTATACATAAAAAAATAAAAATTAAATCGTTTTCATAATAAACATTAATGAAAATTTTTTAAAAATTGAGAAATTGTTTATAGTATAATATAATACGAATGTAAACACTTTCAAACAAGGGGGAGTTTGGGATGATTAAGGTGGAAACGCTACCAGTCATTCAAGGGGATTTCAACTTGAAAAACTACGAAGAAACGTATAAAACGTTTGACTGGTCTGAAGCAGAAAAGCATTTTTCGTGGTATGAAACAGGAAAAGTAAACATGGCGTACGAGGCGATTGATCGCCATGTAGAAACGTTCCGAAAAAACAAAGTGGCTCTCTATTATCGTGATGCAACAAGAGAAGAAAAGTACACATTTAAAGAAATGAAGGAGTTTTCAAACAAAGTAGCCAACGTGTTAAAAGAAGTGGCCGATGTAGAAAAAGGTGACCGTGTCTTTATTTTTATGCCTCGTTCACCAGAATTATATTTCTCTGTGCTCGGCGCTATTAAACTTGGTGCGATCGTTGGACCTCTTTTTGAAGCGTTCATGGAAGGGGCGGTACGTGATCGTTTAGAAGATAGTGAAGCGAAAGTGATCATTACAACGCCTGAACTGTTGCCGCGAGTGCCTGTCAATGAACTGCCGGCATTAAAATACGTATTTTTAGTCGGAGATGACGTGAAAGAAGAAGGCCCATTTTTTGATTTGAAAAAACGGATGAATGCCGCAAGCAAACATTTCGATATTGAGTGGGTCGGACGTGAGGACGGTCTCATTTTACATTATACATCTGGTTCAACAGGGAAACCAAAAGGTGTATTGCATGTGCATAACGCTATGATCCAGCATTATCAAACAGCAAAATGGGTATTAGACTTAAAAGAAGATGATGTGTATTGGTGCACGGCTGATCCAGGTTGGGTGACAGGAACATCGTACGGCATTTTCGGTCCATGGCTTTGTGGGGCTTCAAACGTCATTGTAGGTGGCCGCTTTAATCCTGAAGCGTGGTATAAAACGATCGAAGATTATGGCGTTACGGTATGGTATAGTGCACCGACGGCATTCCGTATGTTGATGGGAGCTGGCGATGAATTAGTGAAAAAGTTTAATTTAAGCTCACTTCGCCATATTTTAAGCGTTGGGGAACCTTTAAACCCAGAAGTTGTCCGTTGGGGAATGAAAGTGTTCAATCGCCGTATTCACGATACATGGTGGATGACAGAAACAGGGGCACAACTCATTTGTAACTATCCGTGTATGGAAATTAAACCGGGATCGATGGGCAAGCCGATTCCAGGGGTAAAAGCTGCGATTGTCGATGATCAAGGGAATGAGTTGCCGCCTTATCGCATGGGGAATTTGGCGATTAAAAAGGGTTGGCCGTCCATGATGCGCGCGATTTGGAACAATCCACAAAAATATGAGTCGTACTTCTTACCGGGTGATTGGTATGTATCTGGCGATTCGGCATATATGGATGAAGATGGATATTTCTGGTTCCAAGGACGAATTGATGATGTCATCATGACAGCAGGAGAGCGTGTTGGTCCGTTCGAAGTGGAAAGCAAACTCGTTGAACATCCTGCGGTTGCAGAGGCAGGTGTCATCGGAAAGCCAGATCCGGTGCGCGGTGAAATTATTAAAGCGTTTGTAGCTTTACGCGAGGGGTACGAGCCGTCAGAAGAATTAAAAGAAGATATTCGTAACTTTGTGAAAAAAGGTTTAGCTGCTCATGCCGCACCACGCGAAATCGAGTTTCGTGATAAGTTACCAAAAACGAGAAGCGGAAAAATTATGCGCCGCGTTTTGAAAGCTTGGGAACTAAACTTACCGACAGGCGATTTATCAACAATGGAGGACTAAAAAAATCGGGCATGGCCCGATTTTTTTAGTTTGTTGATGGCTGTTCTTCTGCTGGTTCCTCATTTGTCTGTTGCTCAGGTTGTATATCAGGCAACATGCGAATGATATTAGATGGATTCGATTCCAATCCAGCAATATCAACAGCCGTCACGTAATATATTCCTTGTTTTAATGGTATGTTTTTTTGTTCGCCTTTGCGTATTGTTGCGATGACTTGAAACGTAGCTGTTTCGGATGCCGCATAATATACTCGATAACCAATGACGTCTTGTTCATGATGTTCGTTCCAAACGAGTGCCGTTCCTTTTTGTTGTGTAGCTAGTGGATCCGGTTTTTTTTCATTTTCTTGAAGCGTTTTTGCCACAAATACATGTTTCCATTTATCGTTTTGCGGGAGTAATTTGCTCAAATCTTTTATATCCTGAATGCCCCACTGTTCAAGTAATGAAGCGTTAATCATCACGCCTTCTTTTGTAAATTCTTTCGGTGTTGTAGGTAAAGAGGCATATCGCTCTCCATTTAATTCAACGAAAGATCCGCTAATCAAATACGTATCTTCTGTTTTCGGCACAAATGCCGTATTGAATAAATCACTTTCGATAAGTCCAAATCGTTGGCATGTTTCTGATGGGAGCAATCCAGAAATTGCACAATATGAGCGCTTAACAATTCCTCCAGGCATATGGAATCGTTCTTTCGGAGCGATTAGTTCTGGACGAATGTCGTACGCCCCATTCATCAGTTGCGCCCATAGCAATAAGTTTCTTTGGGAATATGATAGCCCCTTATAGCTTTTTTCAAGCGGTTTTGGTGTATCGTATCCCATCCAAGTGCCAAATGTGACATTCGGATTTGTCGCGACAAACCAAGCGTCCTTTGTGTTTTGGCTCGTCCCTGTTTTTCCCGCCCAATCCGCTGAAAACTTTAACTTGCCATTTAAAAAAGCAGCTGTACCTGAGCGAATGACGTCGCGCATCATATCGATTGTTAAATATGCTGTTTGAGGTGAAAACACCTCGACTGGTTTTGGCTCGTGTTCATATACAACGTTCCCGTTTTTGTCGACAATTTTTTCAATTAAATATGCGTCAATGAATTTCCCACCATTTGCAAACGTTGCGTATGCATTGACGTTTTCTTCAATCGTTACCCCTTTTGTTAGCCCACCGAGCGCAAGAGATAAATTATATCCGTCTCCCGTCGTTAAGCTTGTGAAGCCCATTTTTTCTAAATATGAAATCGGTCGTTGATCGATGATGCGAGCGTACGTGCGAATGGCAGGAATGTTATACGATTTTTTTAGCGCGTGACGAACAGATGTTAAGCCGTGTGTTTTACCATCCGCATTTTTAGGGCGATATGGACCTTGTTGTGTTGGAATTTCTAAATCAATATCTGGAATGACAGATCCCGGTTGAATAATGCCCATTTCCATTGCTGGTGCATAAACGAGAAGCGGTTTCATCGTAGAACCGTTCGAACGGTATGCTTGAGTTGCGTGATTAAGTTGTTCTCGTTTATAATCTCGTCCACCGACAAAGCTGATGATGCGTCCGGTTTTGTTTTCGATCAAAATGGCTCCGACTTCTACTGGTTGACGAACGGAAATGATTTGCCCCGTTTTTTCATCTCTTTTTCGAACAACCGTATCGCTTCCGAAGTACGGATATTTTTCAACAATCGCTTTCATTCGCTCATATATGTCTTTATCAATCGTTGTGTAAATCGTATAGCCATTTTGACGTAATTGCTTTTCTGCTTTTTCCGCATATTCTTTATACAGTTGGTCGTTTGAGAGCACATCTTGCCGATCGTATCCATCTTTTTTTGCTAGTAAGTCAATAAAAATATCTTTCGCACGACGTTCGATTTCAAACGTCAGCCATGGATATTTTTCTACTGGAGATGGCAAGGAAGAAACAAAATCTTTCGTAACGTCGTATGCTAGTGCGTCTTTATACTGCTCTTCTGAAATGTATCCAGCTTTTTTCATGCGCATTAATACTGTTTTCATCCGATTTAGCGCGGGAGATAAATCGCTTTTTAACTCGCCTTCGCTAGTGAACGGTGTATAGCGAAACGGACTCTGTGGTAGTCCTGCTAAAAAAGCTGCTTGCGGTAATGTTAATTGTTTTGCATCGATGCCGAAAACACCCTTTGCGGCGGCTTGGACGCCGGCAATATTTCGGCCGGATGCATTTCTCCCGAAAGGTACAACGTTAATGTACGCTTCTAAAATTTCATCTTTAGAAAAAAACTTCTCAAGCCGTAAAGCCAGTAGCACTTCTTTTGCTTTTCGTTCAAATGACACTTCACTTGTTAAAATTTGATTTTTTACAAGCTGCTGTGTTAATGTACTTCCTCCACTGCGTGTCGAGGAGTTTGTCGCTTCTTGGAAAATAGCACGTATAATTGCTTTTGGTACAACCCCTTTATGTTCATAAAAATGTTCATCTTCCGTAGCGATGACCGCTTGAATGAAATAAGGGGAAACTTGTGAAAGTTTGACTTCATCGCGTTCCAAATCTGAACGGAAATAGCCAAGATATTCACGATTGGCAAAATAAATATGAGTTGTTTCTTCATAGTTATAAATATCTTTTTTCATTTCTTTGTAAGGAATCGGCTTAGCATCTCTCACAAGCGAGGCGAAATATCCCGCGCCGACACCGAAGGCAAAACTGAACGCGCATAAACATGCGATCAATATAATTAAACATACATTCCAAATGACTTCGTATGTAATCGTGAAATGGCGCCATAGTTTTTGCCATGAAAATCGGACTTGTTTTTCTGACATAGTGACCTCCCATCCGAATTGTATTTTCATTATTATATCATAATTTGTCTTTCCGTATCGGAAAATGTCTAAATTTGTTTGAAGATCTTGACAACAGTTGATGTTTTATGATAAAAGAGGGTATATTGATATGTAAATAATCGAGCGATGAGCGGAACGAGTAGTGCTTATCTCCCTGCTGACAGAGAGCTAGTGGTTGGTGCGAACTAGCGCATAGGTAAGCATGAATTACCTCCGTGAGCATCTTTTGCGAACAGCTTGTGCGAAAGTAGCAAAAGACGGTATAGGCCGTTATATCAATGAAGCGAGAGGACATGTATGTTCTCTAAGTAGGGTGGTACCGCGATGAAACTCGTCCCTTCACATGAAGGACGAGTTTTTTTGTTTCCATAACAAACGGAAAGGGTGGTTCAGATGGATTTGCTTCAAGATTTACAATTTCGCGGTTTAATTCATCAAATGACAGATGAGGATGGACTCAAAGCATTGTTAGCAGAAGAAAGCGTAAAAGTATATTGCGGTTTTGACCCAACGGCGGATAGTTTGCATATCGGTCATTTGCTTCCGATTTTAATGTTACGTCGCTTCCAACAAGCTGGTCACCAGCCGATTGCGCTCGTCGGTGGGGCAACAGGATTGATTGGAGATCCGAGTGGAAAGAAAGCAGAGCGAAAATTAAATGAAAAAGAGACGGTCGCTCATTACAGTGAGCGAATTAAACAACAGTTAAGCCGCTTTTTAGATTTTGACAACGAAAATAATCCGGCGATTATCGCAAATAACTACGAATGGATTGGTTCACTTGATGTTATTACATTTTTGCGTGATGTCGGGAAAAACTTTGGAATTAACTACATGCTTGCGAAAGAATCTGTACAGTCACGTTTAGAAACAGGAATTTCTTTTACAGAGTTTAGTTATATGATTTTGCAAGCATATGACTTTTTGAAGCTGTATGAAATGTATGGATGCAAGTTGCAAGTTGGTGGAAGTGACCAGTGGGGGAACATTACGGCGGGGTTAGAACTGATCCGAAAAACAGAAGAGGATGCAAAAGTGTTTGGATTAACCGTTCCGCTCGTAACAAAAGCAGACGGAACGAAGTTTGGTAAAACAGAAGGTGGGGCGGTATGGCTTGATGCTGACAAAACGTCACCGTATGAGTTTTACCAATTTTGGATTAATACAGATGATCGTGATGTTGTAAAATATTTGAAGTACTTTACGTTTTTATCGCACGAAGAAATTATGGAATTAGAAAAACAAACAGCTGAAGCGCCAGAAAAACGGGCAGCACAAAAAGCATTAGCTGCGGAGATGACGCGTCTCATTCATGGGGAAGAAGCGTTGCAACAGGCGATTAACATTTCTGAAGCACTTTTTAGTGGAGAAGTAGAAAAATTAACAGCAAATGAGATTGAACAAGGTTTTAAAGATGTACCATCGTATGTATGTCATGAAAAAGAAGTGGCGCTTGTTGATTTGCTTGTAGCGAGTGGCATTTGCCCATCGAAACGTCAAGCGCGCGAGGACGTAGCAAACGGAGCGATTTACGTGAACGGCGAGCGCATGCAAGACGTAAATAAAATCGTGACAGAAGAAAATCGCATCGAAGGTCGCTTTACAATTATTCGCCGCGGTAAGAAAAAATATTATTTAATTCGTTATGCATAAAAAATCCTCTCTGCTTCTTCGGCAGAGAGGATTTTTTATTAACGTGAGTAGAACTCAACGATTAATGCTTCGTTAATTTCTGCAGGCAACTCAGAGCGTTCAGGTAAACGAGTGTAAGTACCTTCTAATTTGTCCGCATCAAGCGTTAAGTAGTCAGGTACGAAGTTGTTTACTTCAAGCGCTTCTTTAATAATTTGAAGGTTGCGAGATTTCTCGCGAACAGAAATTGTTTGACCTGGTTTTACACGATAAGACGGAATGTTAACGCGGCTGCCATCAACTAAAATATGACCGTGGTTAACTAATTGGCGAGCTTGACGGCGAGTGCGCGCGAAACCTAAACGGTAAACAAGGTTATCTAAACGAGATTCAAGCAAGATCATGAAGTTTTCACCGTGTTTACCAGCCATTTTACCAGCTTCTTCGAACGTTTTACGGAATTGACGTTCATTTACACCGTACATATGGCGGAGCTTTTGCTTCTCTTGAAGTTGCATACCATATTCAGATAATTTTTTGCGTTGTCCTGGACCATGTTGACCTGGTGGATACGGACGTTTTTGTAATTCTTTCCCTGTACCGCTCAATGAAATGCCAAGGCGACGAGAAATTTTCCATGTTGGACCTGTATAACGAGCCATAAATGCTCCTCCTTTGTTTTTATTTTTGGTAAAATAAAAACAGTCGTGCCTCACCATTTATCGCCATTTTGTTTTCATGTATCCTCGCCCTAGCAGCTGAGAGTTACACGATACAACCTCCAATTAGAGAATGACGCTCTCTATGGGGAACAAAATGGACATACAAATGTGAGCACAAAGGCTGCAATATTTTACACAAAGGCTATTATAGTTTTTTTTCGTGTCTAAGTCAACAATTTTTGTATAGTCTTTATAATAAGGAGTATGGTATGATACAATTAGTAGGTCCTCAGTTTTAGAAATATGACAGGAACTCTCATTTTTTTATTTATATGGTTCATACATATAAAGAGAGGGAGTATGTGCGGGTGAGTGAAAAAAATGAACGTTCAAGAACGCGATCAATATGCTATGTTTAAGCAAAAGTTTTTCGATTGGTTTTTAACAGAAGAAGATTTTACGAATTTACCTCGCATCATCCAAGCGCTTATCACTTTATTGCAAAAAGAGTTTCACTTGTTAGATGTCACGTTTTATGTGCTTAACCCGTTTAAACACGCTTTTGAACCTGAAGTAACGACAAATCACATGATTGAACAGCAACGAGAAAAATATATGATCCCGTTTGATGATCAGCTAAAACAACAATTTGATGATGTTGTCGTCATCGATGATGAAAGCGAAATCAAAACCGTTCAGTTTGGTATACATTTTTCAGAAGATTCACTCGGCCTTGTTCGTTTTCAGCTTCATGTGCGAGATATGATACCGAGATCGTTAATTAAACGAATGAGACAAGACTTTTTAAAAGTGTTTGCTCGCATTCGCAAAGTGTCTGAAGTATTAAGTGAGGAAAAAAGATATGAACAATTGCATCGAGCGGCAACAAAAATTCATGCATCTATGAATATTGGAGATGTACTCGAAGAAATTGTAAAGACGTTAAAAGAAGTGTATCCGACGTTTACGTTTCATTTGTTTTTATCTTATGACAGCACAACAGACCGAGATTTGCCGATCAAACTACTTACATTTGAAAATGAAGATGAGCACATGGGGGCAATGCAGGCGTATGTGACTGGACAAATTCAGCTTCACGATTCTCTCATTTATAAAAAGTCTGTGATTTATGCTCCGATTAAAGGAGCTCAAGGCATTTACGGGGTAATCGAAATGATTGCTCCGACAATTATGGAGCTGCCAGAACGAGAAATGCGCTTTATTTCCTTATTGGCAAATACGGCTGGCAGCGCATTAGAGAATGCAAAATTGTACGAACAATCAAAACGATTAATTGCTGATTTACAACTTATTAACGAGACGATTCACCACTTAAATACGAACTTACGCTTCCAAGACGCCTTGCAGTTTATGATTGAAAAAATTAAAACGTCATTTGATGCGGAGGAAGTCGGTTTTATTATTTTGCAAGAAAAAGAGCGTAAAGTACTTCCTGGAAGTACGGCATTTTTCCAATCACGCGAAGCAAAGGCATATGTAGATTTCGTTTTCCATCGCATTCAACATCCACGTGATAATTTATTTTTAGGTGATGTAAAAATTCATAGCGATCATGCGAAACGTTTTCGTTCGCTTATGGCCGTACCGATGATGCGCGGAATGATGAAAGGTGTCGCGATCGTGCTACATCAAGAGCCGTACCATTTTTCTTTTGATATGTTTAAATTGTTACAGTCACTTATTCATCATTCCACGTTGGCGTTTACAAATGCAGCATTGCGTGAAGAGCTTGAGCGAATGGTTATTACAGATCGGCTAACAAATTTATATGCACGTCATTATTTAGATGAACGTATTCAACGTTCGATGGAAGAGGACGGATTAGGTACATTTATTTTAATAGATATTGATAATTTCAAAAAAATAAACGATACGTATGGGCATCAAGTAGGGGATGAAATTATTATTCAAGTAGCAAATATTATTAAAGCGAACATTCGCCAAAATGACATTGGAGCTCGATGGGGAGGAGAAGAGCTCGCCATTTATTTACCGAAAGTGTCTATTAATGCAGGTTTATCGATTGCGAACCGCTTAGTACAAAAAGTTCGTGAGCTAACAAACCCACCGGTGACGATTTCTTGTGGGGTATCGTACTGGAAGAAAAATCGTGCGGACTCTGTGAAAGAGCTATTTAATCGTGCCGATGAAGCGTTATATACAGCGAAACGGACAGGAAAAAACCGCGTCGTTGTTCAAGAATATTGAAAAGAGGCCAAATATTTCGGCCTCTTTCTTATATGTTAACATATTGAATAAGCGTTTCAACAAAACGTTGTAAATACTGCTCGTCGACTTCATCGAAACGATTTTTGATGGGGCTGTCAATATCAAGCACACCAATGACACGGCCCTCTTTTATCATCGGAACGACAATTTCAGATTGAGATGCAGCATCGCATGCGATGTGACCTGGAAACGTATGAACGTCCGCCACACGCACTGTTCGTTTCTCGGCTGCTGCTGTTCCGCATACGCCTTTGCCAAATGGAATGCGCACGCATGCGGGCAATCCTTGAAAAGGTCCGAGAACAAGTTCATTTCCTTCTGTTATGTAAAAGCCAACCCAGTTAATATCGTGTAAAAAGTAGTTCAATAAAGCAGAAGCATTGGCTAAGTTCGCCACAACATTTTTTTCATCCGAAATTAACGATTTTAATTGATCGATGACAAGCGCGTAATTTTCTTCTCTTGTCCCTGTGTATGTTTGCATATGAAACATGTATTCCACTCCTTTATATCAACATATGTTCAATTCCTTGATGAAGGCCAGCAACCGAGTGAGCATCCGAGCCGTACACGAGCGGAATGCCGCGTTTTGACGCTTCTTTTACGACCCAATGAGGCGGATACGGCTCTAGGCAGAGCGGTTTTGTTGTGCCGGCACCATTGTAGTCAAGTTCTAGTTGACGATTTTTCATTTCATCTAGAATGTGTGTGATGATTTTGTTCTCATCGTATTCACACGCGTATGCTCGATGAAACTTGCGAACGAGCGTGATATGTCCGATACGTCTTGGTTTGTATGTTCCTAAATCAGCAACAACAGAGGCGAGAACGGTTTGATAATAGGCCTCATACACTCGTTCAACTGAACCAAACGATGCAACGATGTCTCCAAACATGTCTTCGCTATAATCGATACACATGTACTGATTGCCAATGTGCAAAAAATGAACGGATAAAATGCTATCGTCTAATTGTGGGCCAATTTCATTTAAAAATGTCTTCGTTTCGTGTTCATATCCGACAATGAAATCAACCTCTAATCCGATACGAACACGAATATGCCTTTCGTACTGTTTTTTTAATGATTGTAAAATTGATACGTACGACGCTAGTTGTTCTTCTTTCATCGCGCTATCTTGATAAGGGGTCGGATCTATAAATCCTTTCGGAAGCGGTGCGTGTTCGGTAAATGAAATATCTGTATAACCAAGCGAAATAGCCTTTTCGATATATTCATGCAGCGCATCGTCACTTCCGTGAGGACAAAACGGTGTATGAATATGCCCATCGCGCACGTTTTTCACCTCTCTTAGCGCAAAATTCGATAAAATCACGTTTTTTTAGGAAAAAAATTAAAATTTTTGCTCAAAAAATGTTGCTAACATGGTATCATAAAATCATTGAAAAGAAAATGCCTTCTCCATAAAAAAGAAAGCTTGACAACAAGGAGGCCCATTATGGAATTTGTAGCGATTAGTGCCCTCCTCTTTATTGGAGGACTTACATATACATACGTGTACCGAAAACGTTTATATAAACAAATCGATCAATTAGAGCAATGGAAAATTTCTTTAATGAATCGCCCGGTACCAGAAGAAATGGCGAAAATTAAGTCATTAAATATGATGGGAGAAACAGAGCAGCTATTTGAAAAGTGGCGGAACGAATGGGATGACATTGTCGCTGTTCAACTGCCAAACATAGAAGAAAAGTTGTTTGATATTGAGGAAGCAGTAGTTAAATATCGGTTTATGAAAGCGAAAGATGCGTTAAAGCAAACAGAACAGCAGCTGCAAGAAATTGAAGGGAGCATTCAACGCATTTTATTAGAGTTACAAGAATTAGTTGGAAGTGAAGAGAAAAATCGTGAAGAAATTGAACAGTTAAAGGAAAAGTATCGCCAAGTAAAAAAAGCGATGCTTACTCAACGTCATACGTTTGGGCGTACAGAAACTGCACTTGAATCGCGATTAAATACTCTCCAACAACAATTTCAAACGTTTGAGCAGTTAACGGCGGAAGGGAATTATTTAGCGGCCCGCGAAGTAGTGTTGTTTATTCAAAATGAATTAAATGAGTTGAATCGTTTTATTGAACAAATTCCGCTTTTACTTAGCGATGCACAAGTTGAAATTCCTGCACAACTTGACAATATCATCGAAGGATATCGTGAACTGTCAGAGAATGGATATGTGCTGGACCATCTTCCAGTTGACAAAGAAGTGGAGGCGATCCGTGGAAAAGTGTCGGAAGTGCTTGCGCTGTTAGAAACGCTTGCTGTGGATGAAGCAGAAAAGCTTCTTCGGGAAGCACAAGAAGATGTTGACACGTTGTACGATTTGCTAGAGAAAGAAGTGTATGCGGAACGCTTCGTTCATGATGAAACGGAAAAAATTGAGCAAACACTTTACGAGTTAGAAGAAGAAACGAAAGAAACGCGCGATGAAACGTTATTTGTTCAGCAAAGCTATCATTTATCACAAAGTGATCTTGATAAATATCGACACATTGAAAAGCAAGTGCAACAATTGATGAAACGATTTGTGTTAATTCAAAAGAAAATGATTGAGGAACGTTTGGCTTACTCGCTTATTCGTGAAGAGTTGGAGGAAATTTTAGCGCAAATTGCTGCGGTGAAAGAAAAGCACGCCCAGTTTCGTGAGCACTTATATGCGTTAAGGAAAGATGAATTAGCAGCGCGTGAGAAATTAGCAGAAATGAAAAAACAATTGTCTGAAGCGATTCGGCTCGTGAAAAAAAGCAAACTTCCTGGGTTACCGGAATCTTATATGTTGCAAGTGAGCGAGGCGCGTGAAAGCTTAACGCGTGTGTCGCTTACATTGGACGGAAAGCCGTTAAATATGGAGGCTGTTCATCAAGCGCTAGACGAGGCGATTGTTTCTGTGCAGCATGTATGTGACCAAACAAAAGAAATGATTGAACAAGCTCGATTGGCTGAACAAGTCATTCAATATGGAAACCGTTACCGTCGTCGTTTCCATGCGGTGAAAGAAGGATTAGAGGAAGCGGAACAGTTGTTTCGACGATACGAATACGAATTAGCCTTACAAAAGGCGATTGCTACGGTAGAGCAAGTGGAGGAAGGAGCGTTTGAACGTATTCGTGAGTGGCTAAAAGAAAACGAGTGAAAGGAAATCCTTTCACTCGTTTTTAACTTGCTTTTCTTTCGGTACGTGTGACATGATTTGTTTTGTTTAGCAATAAACCGATCAAGCCACCGACGAGCGCCGGTGTGAGCCAACCAATTCCTTGTTCAAACAAAGGCAATGTTTTTTCGTATACGTGTAAAATGGCTGATACATCAAATCCCGCTGTTTTTAGCCCATCAACGACGCTTACAAGAAACGTACCAGCAATCGCCCCAATGTAAACCGTTTGTTTCCCGCCAAAATAGTCATGTAAAAACGATAAAGCGACAAGAGTAATAGCTAGCGGATAAATGATAATAAGCACAGGAATAGATAACGAAATAAGCTTTGTTAAACCGACATTTGCGATGAACGCGCTAAAGACGCTCATCACGATGACGAGCATTCGATAAGAGAGCTTTGGCGAAATTTTCGCAAAATAGCTTGCGCACGACGATAATAAACCGACGGATGTCGTTAAGCACGCGAGCATAATAATAACCGATAAGATGACTGTCCCAGCTTGCCCAAATAAGTAAGTGGCTGCTTGGCTAATAATTTCTCCACCGTTGTCGCGATAACCAATCGCCTGCACGCTTGATGAGCCGATGAAAGCGAGCGATAAATAAACGAGCGTTAGTCCAGAGGCGGCAATGAGCCCAGCTTGAATGCAAAGTTTTGTCAGTTGTTTTTTGTTTGTTATTCCTTTTTGTTGAATGGCTTGAATGACAATAATACCGAAAACGAGTGCAGCAATGGCATCCATCGTCAAATATCCGTCAATAAATCCTTTAAACAACGGAGCATGTGCGTAAGCATCGGTTGGTTTTTGGATCTCGCCCATAGGTGTCCATATACTTTTGATAAAAAACAAAGTAAGGCCGACAAGTAAAAGCGGCGTTAATAACTTACCGATGCGGTCAACTAATTTCGATGGGTTTAACGCCAACCAAAGCGATACAATGAAATAAATGACTGTATACGCGGCTAACATGATAGAACGATCGGCTGTTTCAGGTAAAAATGGAGTTACTCCAATTTCGAACGAGACAGTCCCTGTACGTGGAATGCCGAAAAAGGGGCCGATCGCTAAATACATAATCGTTGTGAAGATAACACCAAATACAGGATGTACTCGACTAGCTAATTGTTGTAAATCACTTCCTGTTTTTGCGATGGCGCTTACGGCTAAAACAGGTAATCCGACGCCAGTAATTAAAAAACCAGCAATAGCAATCCATACGTTTTCTCCTGCTGCTTGTCCGAGAGCAGGAGGAAAAATCATATTGCCAGCGCCGAAAAATAAAGCAAATAACATGAAACCGACAGCGATTAAATCTTTTTTCGACATGTTGATCCTCCTTTGTTGTCTCCGTACCAGCCTATATACTACCATACAAAATAAAAATTTTGTCGTTTTTATCAAAAGTTTCAATCTTTAAAATATTCTTTGATCATTTCTTTTTTGAATAAAGATGTGATAATATAAGAAGGCTGTTTGTATATGAACGTATATGGAGGCAAGGGCGATGATGTATTTAGATAATAGCGCCACAACAAAACCGTTTCCAGAAGTGTTGCAATCCTTTATAAAAGTAGCGAACGATTATTTCGGCAATCCGTCTTCGCTACATGGATTAGGCATGCAGGCAGAGCGATTGCTTACACAGTCAAGAGAACAAATCGCACGTCTGCTCGAGGTGAAACCGACCGAAGTGGTTTTTACATCAGGTGGGACGGAAGGAAACAATTTAGCAATGAAAGGGGTTGCTTGGCAACACCAACAGCGCGGGCGTCATATCGTTACAACAGCGATTGAACATCCGTCTGTTACCGAAGCGTGTAAACAGCTTGAACAACTTGGCTTTCAAGTGACATATGTGCCCGTCGATGAACGTGGTATCGTTTCCCCAACACATATTGAACAAGCGTTGCGTGACGATACGATTCTCGTTTCTGTAATGCATGTCAATAATGAAGTAGGTTCCATTCAGCCAATTGAACAAATTGGTATGTTGTTAAAAAAATATCCGAAAGTGCTTTTTCACGTTGATGGGGTACAAGGTGCGGCGAAAGTGCCACTTCATTTAAAGCGCGCAAATGTTGATTTATATACGATCTCCGCCCATAAATTTCATGGTTTAAAAGGAGCAGGCGTATTATATGTGCGCGAAGGTGTACGCCTTTCTCCGCTTTTATCTGGCGGGGCTCAGGAAATGCAGTTGCGTTCTGGAACAGAAAATGTCGCTGCCATTGTAGCGATGGCGAAAGCGTTGCGATTGTCTATTGAAAAGTATCACGAAGCCTCTGCTCGCCTTGAAGAAATGAAGCGAGCGCTTATCGAGCGTTTACAAGCAATTGAAGGCATTGTTGTTCATACCCCGTTTGAACAATCGGCTCCGCATATTATCCATTTTTCTCTAGAAGGAGTCAAATCAGAGGCGTTTGTGCATGAATTAGAAAAACAGCATGTATATGTATCAACAACATCAGCATGTTCATCCCGGAAAAAAGCGCCAAGCAAAACATTGTTAGCTATGGGAGTTGAAAAAACGCGAGCAGAGCGCTCGATTCGCATAAGTTTATCATATGAGCAACAAATGAAGCACATTCCAATCATAGTTGAAGCAATTGAACGAGCATACGAACGATTAAAAATAGTAGCGAGGGGAACGAAATGACGTACGATCATATTGTAATTCGTTACGGTGAAATGTCGACAAAGGGAAAAAATCGTTTGCAATTTGTACGATGCTTAAAACGAAACATAGCGAAAAAGTTAAAACATTTTCCAAACATTCAAATTGAAGCGTTGCGCGATCGGATGTACGTTCGTTTACATCATACACCGCCGCAACCTGTTATTGAAAAATTGCAAGAAGTGTTCGGCATTCAATCATTAAGTTTAGCGTTAAAAACGGAGAGCGATTTGGAAAAAATAAAAGAAGCGACACTTTTTTTCGTTAAACAATTCCCGCATGAAGGGAAAACGTTTAAAATATCCGCAAGAAGAGCGGATAAACAATTCCCAGTCACAACAAATGAATTAAACTATGAGCTTGGGAGTTATGTGCTAAAACATACAACAGGTTTAACGGTCGATGTCCATCATCCCGACATTGATGTTCGTGTCGAAGTTCGAAAAGAGGGAACGTATATTACAGCTTACGATGTGCAAGGAGCAGGTGGTTTACCAGTTGGTACGAGCGGAAAAGCGATGCTCATGCTTTCTGGTGGAATTGATAGCCCTGTAGCGGGATATTTGGCAATGAAGCGCGGCTTGCAAATTGAAGCAGTCCACTTTTTTAGCCCGCCGTTTACAAGTGAACGAGCAAAGCAGAAAGTCATTGACTTAGCTCAACGTTTGACGGAATTTGGCGGAACGATTCGCCTTCATATTGTGCCGTTTACGGAGTTGCAACAAGCCATTTATAAGCAGGTGCCAGAAAACTGTTCTCTCATTTCCACTCGTCGTGCGATGTTGCGCATTACAGATGAAATTCGCAAAAAGGAAAATGGGCTAGCGATCGTGACGGGAGAAAGTTTAGGACAAGTGGCTAGTCAAACACTTGAAAGCATGGTTGTTGTCAACGATGTAACAACGACACCAATTCTTCGGCCACTTATTTCAATGGATAAAACGGAGATTATTGCAATTGCTGAACGAATCGGGACGCATCATATTTCCATTCGTCCATATGAAGATTGTTGTACAATTTTTACCCCAAAAGCACCAAAAACGAAACCGAAAAAAGAGAAAATCATTCAATATGAACAGTTTTTACCTTTAGACGAAATGATTGCGGAGACGGTT
This sequence comes from Anoxybacillus dikiliensis, assembly GCF_050613275.1. Classification (GTDB taxonomy): domain Bacteria; phylum Bacillota; class Bacilli; order Bacillales; family Anoxybacillaceae; genus Anoxybacillus. The sequence continues at coordinate 2,217,692 of NZ_CP187112.1, read as the reverse complement.
GCTCGCGTCGAAACGATTACGTTGAAACCAGATCAACCATTGGATGAGCTCTTTTAGATGATGTATGAAGTTCATTCGTTTTGCACAACCTATAGATGCGAGGGGGTGAAAACGAATGGCAAATCGAAATCGATTGCTCGTCCCTGGTGTGCAACAAGCGATTGACCAAATGAAATACGAGATCGCTCAAGAATTTGGTGTGCAGTTAGGTCCAGATACAACTGCACGAGCAAACGGTTCTGTTGGTGGCGAGATTACAAAACGTCTCGTGAAAATGGCAGAACAACAACTAAGTAGTCAAAATAAATAATAAACAAAACTCGGTAGCGCGTTCTACCGAGTTTTTTATCTTTTAAAAATTTTTAGAAAAGTTATACAAAAACATTCGATTTTTTTGTATAATTTTCTTGTATCATATGGTTAAGGGGGAGAGGGAAATGAATTTAATTGCACCAGAAAAGTATAATTTGACAAGTGAATTTGAAAAGTATGCAGACGATCCAAACCGAATAGCTTTAAAATGGGAAAGTGAAGCAGGAGAAACAAAAGAACTTACATATGTTGAAATGATGAAACAGGCGAATAAAATTGGAAACGCTTTCGTTAAACATGGGTTACAAAAAGGGGATAAAGTGCTCGTTATGCTTCCGCGTTTGTTGGAGGCATATGCAGTATATATTGGGGCATTGAAAGCAGGACTTGTCGTTATTCCAAGCTCTGAAATGTTACGCACAAAAGATTTACAATATCGCATTTCTCATGGAGAAGTAAAAGGAATTGTTGCGTATTTCCCGTATATTGAACAATTTTCTTCGATTGAAGGTATGGAAAATATCGTTTCTTTTTCTGTTGGCGGTTCGGCTGAGCGCTGGCTCGATTTGCACGACGAAATGGCGAAGCAAAGCGACACCTTTATGGCTGTAGAAACATCGCGAGAAGATATGGCGTTTTTATCATATACGTCTGGAACGACAGGAAATCCAAAAGGTGTAGTGCACACGCACGCTTGGGCATATGCCCATTTACGAACGGCAGCAAAAAACTGGCTTTGTATTGAAGAAGGAGACCTCGTTTGGGCAACGGCAAGCCCTGGATGGCAGAAGTGGGTGTGGAGTCCATTTCTATCGACTCTTGGCTCTGGAGCGACAGGGTTTGTGTACTACGGTCGGTTTGAGCCAGAGAAATATTTACAGTTGTTAGAGAAATACAACATTAACGTGCTTTGTTGTACACCGACAGAATATCGTCTCATGGCTAAAGTTCCAACGATTTCCCAATATAAATTACCGCATTTGCATAGTGCTGTATCTGCTGGTGAACCGTTGAATCGAGAAGTGATCGATACGTTTGAGCGTTATTTTGGCGTTCAAGTTCGCGATGGATATGGACAGACAGAAAATACATTGCTTGTCGGGGTTATGAAAGGAATGAAAATAAAACCGGGATCTATGGGGAAGCCAACGCCAGGAAATCGTGTCGAAATTATTAATGAGTTTGGTGAGCCTTGTGCCGTTGGAGAAGTTGGAGATATTGCTGTTCATGTTGACACACCGGCTTTGTTTAAATGCTATTATAAAGATCCGGAACGAACAGCGATGCAGTTCCGTGGGGAATATTATATTACTGGTGATAAAGCGAAAAAAGATGAAGATGGTTATTTTTGGTTCGAAGGTCGTGGAGATGATATTATTATCAGCTCCGGCTATACGATCGGACCGTTTGAAGTAGAAGATGCGCTAGTGAAACATCCATTTGTGAAAGAATGTGCTGTTGTTGCTAGTCCAGATGAAATTCGGGGGCACGTTGTTAAAGCGTTTATTGTATTGCGCGAAGGAGTAGATAAAAATGATCCGAATTTAATTCCGCAACTTCAAGAGCATGTAAAGAAACTCACAGCGCCGTATAAATATCCGCGCAAAATTGAGTTTGTCGACGATCTACCAAAAACGACTTCGGGCAAAATTCGCCGCGTTGAATTGCGCGAACGTGAGATGAAAGCGATGCAAAAATAACATAGTCCGCTCCGATTCATTCGGAGCGGAAAAAAAGCTTGACGGATTAAAAAAAATTTTGTACTATTCTTTTTAGAATTTTCTTAAAATTAAGAAATATTTTTTACAAACTCTTTTGATAACGCTTACATTTTTGTTTTTTTCATTGTGTAAAGTCATAAAGATATAAAAACGTCCATAAAGTGTTATCGAAAGAGAGAAATAAAGAAAAAGGGGGGAGTGAAGTGGGTATATTGAAAGTGCAAAACGTGTCCATTCGCTTCGGTGGTGTATTGGCGCTTGATTCTGTTTCCTTTGAAGTGAAAGAAGGGGAAATTTTTTCATTGATCGGCCCAAACGGAGCAGGAAAAACGAGTATGTTGAACTGCATTAGCGGGCTGTATAAACCGACAGAGGGCGATATCTTTTTCAAAGATGAGCGGATCACGCATGTGAAGCCACATAAACGGGCTGCTTTAGGCATTGCAAGGGCGTTCCAAAATATTGAGTTATTTCCGCATTTATCTGTATTGGACAATCTTATGCTCGGAAGGCATGTGCGCATGAAAACAGGGGTGCTTGCAGGTGGATTGTACTGGGGGAAAGCGCAAAAAGAAGAAGTAGAACATCGTTATAAAGTTGAAGAAGTTATCGATTTTTTAGAGCTCGAGCATGTGCGCAATGTGCCTGTTGGTACGCTATCCTACGGTCTACAAAAACGTGTAGAAGTCGGTCGCGCATTAGCGATGGAGCCTGACTTACTATTGCTTGATGAGCCAATGGCTGGCATGAACAATGAAGAAAAAGAAGACATGGCGCGTTATATTATTGATATTCACGAAGAAAAAAAGACGACAATTATTTTAATTGAACACGATATGGGCGTTGTGATGGATCTATCCAATCATATCGCTGTGTTAGATTTCGGAAAATTGATCGCGTACGGAACGCCAAAAGAAGTTCAAACAAATCCACGCGTCATAGAAGCATATTTAGGAGAAGAACATGCGGGATAAAGGGGGAGTTTTATGGAACAAATGACGTTTCCACAGCTATTAACCGCTCGTGCGCGACAAAAACCAACTCAAGTCGCTCTGCGCGAAAAAGACTACGGCATTTGGAACGAATACACATATAGCGACTACTATGAACAAGTGAAAGCGCTCGCATTAGGGCTTGCTTCGCTCGGGTTTCGACGCGGCGATAAACTAGCTATTATCGGTGATAATCGACCTGAATGGGTATTTAGCCAACTGGCCGCTCAAAGTTTAGGGGGTATTTCTGTTGGCATTTATCAAGAGTCGTTACCAAACGAATTAGCATATATTATCGACAATTGCGATGCGACGTTTGTCGTTGTTGAGGATCAAGAGCAAGTTGATAAAGTGTTAGAAGTTGAACAAGAGCTTTCGAAAGTGAAACATATCATTTACTACGATTCGCGGGGGATGCGAAACTACAAGCGCGATAAATTATTGTATTTTCAAGACGTACAAACGCTCGGTCGCCAATTTGAACAAACGCATCCAACATATTTTGACGATGAAGTGCAAAAAGGATGTTATGATGATATTGCCATTTTATCGTACACATCTGGAACGACAGGCAATCCGAAAGGGACGGAACTTTCTTATCGCAACTTATTTGAAATGGCAAAGAACCTCGCAAAAATCGACCCACTTGACGAACAAGACGAATACCTTTCATTTTTACCGCTCGCTTGGATAGGCGAACAAATGATGACCATTTCAATGGCATTCCACTGCAACATTGTTGTGAACTTTCCAGAAGAACCTTCAACGGTGTTTGAAAATTTACGAGAGATCGGACCACACGTTATGTTTTCACCACCGCGCATTTATGAAGATATCGTTTCAAAATTTCAAGTGCGCATTCAAGACGCAAGTTGGTTTAAACGAAAAATGTATGAATGGTGCAAGCCGATTGGTGAAAAAGTAGCAGAAGCTCATTTTACGAAAAGCGATGTTTCCTTTTGGACAAAATGCTTGTATAAACTTGCTGATTATTTCGTTTTTAGCGCTATTCGTGACCATTTCGGGCTGTTGCGCTTAAAGCGAGCATATACAGGTGGTGCTCCGTTAGGTCCAGATGTGTTTCGCTTTTTCCATAGCATTGGAGTGAACGTGAAAAGCATTTACGGTCAAACAGAAGTATCAGGAATTGCGATCGTTCATCGGGATGGGGACATTAAAGTAGATAGCGTTGGCATACCGATCCCAGAAACGGAAGTGAAAATTTCTGAGCAAGGCGAAATTTTATTAAAAAGCCCGAGTGTGTGTTGTGGCTATTATAAAAACGAAAAGGCAACGAAAGAGACGATTGAAGACGGCTGGCTCCATACAGGTGATGCAGGGTATGTAGATGAATCAGGCCATTTGTATGTTATTGATCGTTTAAAAGATGTCATTCGCTTACAAACAGGTGAGATGTTTTCGCCACAGTTTATTGAAAATAAACTGAAATTTAGCCCATACATTCAAGAAGCGGTTGCCATTGGGCGCGATCGTCCGTACGTTGTGGCGATCATTAACATCGATATGGCCAACGTCGGTCGTTGGGCGGAAAAAAATCAGCTCGTTTATACGACATATTCCGATTTGTCCGCAAAACAAGAAGTTATTCAACTCATTCAAGAACAAGTGAATGAAATTAATCAATCGTTACCAGAGAAGGCGCGTGTGAAAAAGTTTGTTTTGCTTTATAAAGAGCTTGATGCGGACGATGAAGAATTAACGAGAACGAAAAAAGTGCGCCGGCAATTTATTGCTAAAAAATATGCCTCACTTATTGAAGGGATGTACTCAGAAACGGATCACATTGCGGTAGAAGGAACAATTAAATATCGTGATGGCAAAGAGCAAGTTATTAAAACGACGTTAAAAGTCGTCTCGATTGATGAAGGGGAGGGAGCAGCGTAAATGGCTTTTTTCTTGCAAATGCTTGTCACTGGTATCGTTGTTGGAAGCGTATATGCGCTCGTTGCGCTAGGGTTTGTGCTCATTTATAAATCGAGTGACGCTATTAATTTTGCACAAGGTGAATTTTTGCTCATCGGGACGTACGTTTGTTTGACGCTTGTGGCTAGCTATAATGTTCCATTCATTGCTGCCTTGTTGCTCGCTTTAGCGTTTAGTGCGTTGCTTGGTTGGAGCGTAGAAAAAGTTGTGTTGCGCCCTTTCATTGGAAAGCCGGTCATTTCTATGATTATGGCAACGATCGGATTATCGAGCGTACTTGCAGGGATTGTTCATATTATTTGGGGGCACGAAACGCGCGTATATCCGCCTGTTTTTTCAGAAAAACCGTTGCAGTTCGGAGAAGTCATTATCGCCCCTGTATACGCATGGTCGTTTGTCATTGTTATGATTTGGCTTATGATTTTCACGTTGTTTTTCAAATATTCCCGATTCGGTATTGCAATGCGAGCGACAGCAGATGATCAACAAGCCGCTTTGTCTATGGGCATTAGCGTCAAAACGATTTTTGCGATTGCTTGGGCGATTGCAGCCATCGTATCGGCCGTTGGTGGGGTGCTATTAGGAAATATTAACGGAGTTAACTCTTCGCTTTCACTAATCGGATTAAAAGTGTTACCTGTCGCTATTTTAGGCGGGCTTGACAGCATCCCCGGGGCGATTATTGGCGGTATTTTAATCGGTATTATTGAAAGTATGACAGGAGGATATTTAGACCCACTTGTCGGTGGGGGATTGAAAGAAGTGATCCCGTTTGTCATCCTCGTCATCATTCTAATGGTTAAACCGTATGGACTATTTGGAAAGAAAGAAATTGAGAGGGTGTGAGAAATGGTGCGAAATCCGTTTGTGATGCAATGTGGTGAATTTCATGTTGATTATAAGCAAGATATGGCCATTTGGAAAATTGCTCGGGTACGTTGGCGTATTTTTATGATTGTCGCGCTATTTGCTCTTTTTCCTATGGTCGCGACAGACTATGTAGTCGGTTTAGCGACATTATGCGGCATTGCAGCTATTGGTGCGATCGGATTAAATATTTTGACGGGCTTTACTGGTCAAATTTCGATCGGAGTTGGCGCATTTTTAGGGGTAGGAGGTTATACATCAGCGATTTTAACAACGAAGTTAGGGCTTAGCTTTTGGGTGGCTTTCCCGCTTGCTGGGTTAACTACTGCGCTTGTCGGTGCTCTGTTTGGGATCCCGTCTTTGCGTTTAAAAGGGTTATATTTAGCCATTGCCACGTTGGCGGCGCAAGTCATCATTTTGTTTGTCATTTCGAGGTGGGACTCGTTAACGGGGGGGACAGCTGGGCTCGTATTGAATCGTCCCCAAATCGGTTCATTTACGTTTATGAGCGAAACGAGCTATTACTATTTAATGTTCGTCGTTTTACTGATCACAATCGTCTTCTCACTCAACTTATTTCGCACGCGTGTCGGGCGGGCGTTCATCGCCATTCGCGATCGCGATATTGCTGCAGAAGTGATGGGTATTGATTTGTTTAAATATAAAGTGCTTGCCTTTTTCGTCAGCTCGTTTTTCGTCGGCATTGCTGGTGCGCTTCTTGGTCATTACACGATGATTGTAAGCCCTGAGCTTTACAGCATTTCCGTTTCAATTGAATATTTGGCAATGATTTTAGTTGGTGGTTTAGGAAGCGTGTTTGGCTCATTGTACGGTGCTGTGTTTATTACGCTTATGCCTGTTGTGCTACGAAGCGTTGTAGATATATTGAGCGGCACATTTCCTGGATTAGAGGGGGTGCTTGTAGGAATGAAGGAAGTCGTTTTTGGAGTTGTGATCATTTTATTTCTCGTGTATGAGCCAGATGGGTTAAATAAAATTTGGTCAAATATAAAAAATTATTTCCGCCTTTGGCCATTTTCCTATACAAAGTAATATAAAGCGGCATATCCGCTTTATATACAAACAAAAAACATAAGGGGGATGAATGAATGAAGAAAAAAGGTGCACTACTCGCTACATTGCTTCTCGGAGCAAGCATGTTATTCGGGTGTTCAGGAGGTGACAAAACAGCGACGGAACCAGCAAAAGAGGGAGGAAAAGAACAAGGAACGATTAAAATTGGTGCATTGTTTGATATTACAGGCGCAACGGGAGATGTTGGTACACCGTATGCTGAAGGAGAAAAAGCGTATATTGAATACATTAACTCAAAAGGTGGGGTGAACGGCTATAAAATTGAGCTTGTCGGACAAGATTATGCTTATAAAATTCCTGAAGCGCAAAAGTTGTATCAAAAATATAAAGCAAGCGATAAGGTGTCAGCGATTTTAGGATGGGGAACTGCCGATACAGAAGCGTTGCGACAACAAGTGGCAGCAGATAAAATACCATTTTTCTCAGCTTCTTATTCAGAAAATTTAAAAAATATAAAAGAAAGCCCATACAACTTTTTGACAGCGGCGTCGTATTCCGATCAGGCACGCTCAGTGCTTCGCTGGATTAAAGAAAATCATGCAGGTGGCACGCCAAAAGTTGCGCTCATTTACAATGACACGGCATTTGGAAAATCACCAATTCAAGATGCAAAAGATTTTGCAAAAGAAATTGGTGTAGAGATTGTGGATGAACAAATTGTTGACTTAAAGGCGCTTGATGCGACATCTCAGCTATTGAACATGAAGAAAAAAGCGCCGGATTATGCAATTATTCAACAAACATGGGGCGCGACAGCAACGATTTTAAAGGATGCGAAAAAATTAGGCATTGATACGCAATTCATTGGTTTAAACTGGACAACTGGTGAAGGATTGCTCCCGATTGCAGGAGATGCAGCAGAAGGGTTTATCGGCGTGGTGACACATGCGTTTCCGTATGAAGATTTACCAGGCATGGCTGAAGTAAAAGAGTATTTAGCAAGCAAGGGTGAAAAATTAGAGGACAAAAACCAAAAATTTATTCAAGGATGGGTTACAGCGAAAATTCTTGTCGAAGGAATAAAGCAAGCGGACGATCCGACGACTGGTGAAGGCATTCGACAAGGATTAGAAAAATTGAAAGATGTTGATTTAGGAGGCTTAGCTGCACCAGTTACATTTACTGCTGATAATCATGCGGGAACGAATCAAATTCGTTTAGCAAAAGTTGAAAACGGACAGTTTAAAGTATTTACAGACTACTTCGGATATTAAAGTGAATGAAAGGGTGTTTTCGACGGGAAGCACCCTTTCGCTTTCAAAAGGGGGAGACGAATGCTTACGTTAAACAATGTGGAAGTGATGTATAATCGCGTGATTCTCGTATTGAAAGGGATGTCGATGGTTATTCCAGAAGGAAAAATTGTCGCGTTGCTCGGCAGTAACGGGGCAGGAAAAACAACAACGTTAAAAGCCATTTCAGGATTACTAAGAAGTGAAGATGGCGAAGTAACAGATGGATATATTGAGCTATATGGGGAACGAATCGAAGGAAAAGATGCAGAAGAAATTGTGAAAAAAGGAATTTTTCAATGTATGGAAGGGAGACGCGTGTTTGAACATTTGACGGTAGAAGAAAATTTAATCGTCGGTGCCCATACACGAAAAGATCGCCACAATATTAAAGCAGATTTACAAAAAGTGTATCATTACTTTCCGAAGCTTCATATGTTGCGCCATCGCCAAGCAGGATATTTATCGGGGGGAGAACAGCAAATGTTAGCAATTGGTCGCGGCATGATGGCAAAACCAAAAATTTTACTGCTCGATGAACCATCGTTAGGGATTGCCCCGCTGCTTGTGAAAGAAATTTTTTCGATTATTAAGCGAATTAATGAAGAAGAAGGAACGACTATTCTCGTCGTCGAGCAAAATGCGAACATCGCATTATCGATTGCGCACTACGGGTATATTATGGAAAACGGTCGCATCGTAATGGACGGTCCTGTCGAGAGATTGCTTGAAAATGAAGATGTAAAAGAATTTTACCTCGGAATGAGCGAAAAAGGGCGTAAAAATTATCGAGAAGTGAAGTCGTATAAACGGAGAAAGCGGTGGTTGTAATGGAAAGATGGAAATCGTTTTTGATTGAAGCGTATGAGCGGTCTACGGCATTACGCGAGCGATTAGATGCTGAAAACATCAATCCACGTGAATTAGAAACGATTGAGCAACTGAGTCGCATTTCGGTATTGAAAAAAGAACAATTGCCTCTTTTACAAAAACATGGGTTGCCATTCGGAAATATGATTACAAGACGCCCTAATGAATTAGCGCGCATATTTATGTCTCCAGGACCGATTTACGACCCACAAGGAGAAGATCAAGATGAATGGGGATTTTCAGAAGCGCTTCGAGCAGCCGGTTTTACGAAAGATGATATCGTCCAAAATACGTTTTCTTATCATTTATCACCTGCAGGTTTTATGTTTGATGCTGCACTCCGACGCATTGGTGCAACAGTTGTTCCAGCAGGACCGGGAAATCGGGAGTTGCAAGTACAATTGATGAGCGATTTGCAAGTAACAGGTTATGTTGGCACGCCAAGCTTTTTGCTTGCTCTGTTGCAATATGCTGAAGAAAAAGGGGTTTCGCTAGCAGTAGAAAAAGCATTTTTTACAGCGGAAAAGTTGACAGAGAAAATGCGGATGCAGTTTGTGGCGAAAGGGGTTGATGTATACGAAGGATATGGAACAGCAGATTGTGGGTGTATTGCTTTTGAAGATCGTCAAGGTCCGGGATTAAAAGTGAGTTCACGAGCCATTGTACAATTATGTGATCCAATGACCGGCGAACCACTTCATGAAGAAGGGGAAATCGTTGTCACGATACTAGATCGCACATATCCGCTTATTCGTTTTGGCACAGGAGATGTGTCACGATGGGTGGATGATTACGAAGGGGAGCGTATAGTCGGTGTGATCGGTCGAGTTGGTACAAGCGTAAAAGTGAAAGGGATGTTTGTTCATGAACAACAGTTAAAGCAAATCATGGATGAGGTCGGCTGTTCGTCTTTTCAAGCTGTTGTAACGAATGAAAACGGCTACGACCAATTGACGATTTACATTCAAAACGAGATAGATGAACAAGCAAAACAAAAAGTAAAAAATGTTATTCGTGTGACACCGACATTCGTTCATGTAGACCAATTTCAGAAAGAAGAACGATATATCGTTGATAAAAGGAAATGGTAAAAAGAGGCGTAATGCCTCTTTTTACAAAAATGTTCGCTTTACTTTTTCCCAAAATGAGTTATCTTTCAATTTGACTGTTTTAATCACTTTTCCACTTAATGCAATATCAATTTTCTCGATATGTTGAATGCTTAATGCTTCATTATCCATACCGATAATTGGATAGTCGTTTCCGTCTTGCACAACTTTTAATGTCAACTTGCGATTTCCGCTTAAAATAAATGAAGAACCGAGGGTGCGATAACGATTGTTGTTCAGCGACGCTAGCTCACTAACTTGAAAGCATGGGAGCATCGGATCGACGACAGCTCCACTAACTGACTTATTATAAGCTGTGCTTCCAGTCGGCGTAGCGATAATCATTCCATCCCCGCGGAATGTTTCAAAATGTAAATTGTCGATAAATACGTCCATGACAAACGTTTTAATAATACTTGAACGAATCGTGCATTCATTTAAACAATAAAATGACGTAGAATCGTTGACTGTCACATAAATCGTTGGGTATTTACGCACTTCGATTTGTTCCGTTGTCATCGCTTCAATCATTTTTTCTGTATCGTGAATATGAAAATCACAATACATGCTTAATGAGCCTAATGTCGAAATACCCGCATATAAGCAATCGTCGCGAAATCCTGTTTTTCGAACAGCTTGTAAAAACGTCCCATCTCCCCCCACGCTCACAATGATGTTTGCATATTTTGCATCATCGACGACTTCAAATTCGTACTGTTTAGCGAGCTGAATAAGAGGTTGAACTTGCTTCGTTGTTTCTTCATCATGCTTATGGAAGAAGTACATGCGATTACGGCGTTCAGTCATCGTTTTCCCTCCGTTAAAATGTCCTCACGTTTATTTTATCATTTATTTTCCATTCATAGCGAATTTATTCGTTTAATTTTGCTCATTTTTGTCGAAAATGTCATCGGGAAGGAAGTGAAAAGCCGATGATTTTCGTGATTACCATCATCTTAATTGCCTTCTTAACGCTTATTCCTTTTTTATATGTGCATATGACGATTCAATTTCGACATGCACAAGATGACGATCAATTGACAATAGATGTTCGGCTCCTTCGCTTTATTCGCTATCGTTTTATGATTCCGCTCATTGAGATCTCGAAAAGCGAAGTGGGAATCGTCACAGAAGAAAAAACGAATACAGGAAAAGACGAAAAAACAACGCTTACTGTGAACGATGCTCGTCACCGTTTAGCACAAGTGAGACAGTTGTTAAAAAAAATCGTTCATTTGCATACGATTATAAAAAAGTTTTTACAAAACGTTGATGTTTTGCAGTTTCAATGGCACACCCAAATTGGTGTCGGTGATGCCGCAAAAACCGCCGTGCTTGTCGGGGTTGGATGGTCGGTAAAATATTATGCGTTGGCAATGATAAGCAAATATATGAATGTTTGTATTGCCCCTTCCATTTCTATCGTTCCTTTTTTTCAAGGAGCCGTATCGCGGACGTCATTTACATGTATGATTCGATTTCGAATCGGTTATGCTATATTAGCAGGACTGAAGGTCGTTAAACATTGGAAAAAAGAAATATAAGTCACAAATGATGTGGACAGTTGTTAGGAGGAATGAAAATGAATGGACATCCGATTGAAGGGTTAATGACGACAGCGATGGAAAATTTAAAAGAAATGATCGATGTCAATACAATTATCGGTGATCCTGTGGAAACACCTGATGGAAGTGTCATTTTAACTGTTTCAAAAGTCGGGTTTGGATTCGCTGCAGGCGGTAGTGAGTTTATATTAAACAATGGAAATGAACAACAAAAAGAAGCGCATCCGTTTGGTGGCGGAAGTGGTGGGGGTGTATCGATTACACCGATTGCTTTTTTAATTGTGAACAGTTCAGGTGTGAAACTGTTACATGTAGATGAAAGCACGCATTTATATGAGAAAATTTTAGATCTCGCCCCGCAAGCGATCGAAAAAATCCAGCATATGTTTGAGAAAAAAGAAAAGCCGAAGCAACAACATAACGAAGCGCCAGACTTTGATATTTAGTATCAATCGAAATAATTGAATTTTTCATCTAATTACGTTATGATGAGCCTGTATCTTATATAAAGAGGAGGCTTACTATGGCGAAGGTTACATTTAAAGGAAATCCTGTCACATTAGTTGGCAATGAAGTGAAAGTCGGCGATGCGGCTCCTCATTTCACAGTGCTTGCAAACGACTTATCGCCGGTGACATTAGACGATACAAAAGGATTTGTTCGGTTAATTAGCGTTGTACCATCAATCGATACGGGAGTTTGTGATGCGCAAACGCGGCGTTTCAATGAGGAAGCAGGTAGCATTGAAGGAGTGAAAGTATTAACGATTAGCGTTGACTTGCCATTTGCGCAAAAACGTTGGTGCGCTGCAAACGGGTTAGAAAACGTTGTCACATTGTCTGATCATCGCGACGTATCGTTTGGCCAAGCATATGGCGTCCTTATTCAAGAATTGCGTCTACTTGCTCGCGCTGTATTTGTCGTTGATCGTAACGATCGTGTCACATATGTTGAGTACGTATCGGAAGCGACAAATCATCCGAACTATGAAGCGGCAATCGAGGCGGCAAAACAAGCAGCTCAACAATAATTGTTTGAGGCTATCTCAAAAAGGGATAGCCTTTTTCGTTTACATTTTCTAAAATAGAATGTCGGACAGAAAGGAGTGAGGGATGTTGGAAAAATTATTTACCATCATTGATGAAACGGCGACATGGCTTCAAGAAGAATTGAAATGCTCATATTTAGAAGCAGTTGCTGAGACGGGAGAAAATTTATTTCACGGGGATGTACTGCAAGAAGAAGTAAACGAGCTATTAAAAAAACGTTTGAAAAAGGCGTATGAAGCTGTGCATGTACATGAGTGGAAAAATGAACATATTCGCAAAGCGCTGCAATTAGCGATATTAAAAGGAATGAAACAATATGTACAACCACATCATCAAATGACACCAGATGCCGTATCAGTATTTATCGGTTATTTAGTTGATGAATTTACAAAAACATATTTTTCGCTCTCTCTCCTCGATCCTGCTGTTGGGACGGGAAATTTGATGACAGCTGTGTTGAATCAACTCACAAGCAAAAAAGTAAAAAGCTACGGAGCAGATGCGGACGATTTACTATTGAAACTTGCTTATGTCAATGCAAATTTACAACAACATGAAATTCAATTTTTTCATCAAGATAGCTTAAAGCCGTTGTTTATTGAACCGGTCGATGTAGTCGTATGCGATTTGCCGATCGGATATTATCCAGACGATGAACATGCAAAATCGTTTCGTTTACATGCCGAAAGCGGCCATTCGTATGCCCATTATTTATTTATTGAACAAAGCATTCGTTACACGAAAGAAGGCGGATATTTATTTTTCCTCGTCCCAAATACGCTTTTTACATCAGATGAATCAAAAAAATTGCATGCGTTGATTAAAGAAGAAACGTTTATTCAAGGCTTGCTGCAGCTTCCGCTTTCGATGTTTAAAAACGAAGCGGCAGCGAAAAGTATTTTTATTTTGCAAAAGAAAGGTACGCATGCGAAAGCGCCAAAACAAGCGTTGCTTGCACAACTTCCTAGCTTTGCAAATAAAGAGGCGATGCAAGCGATGGTCGTGAAGCTTGAACAATGGCTAAAAGAAAATCGTTCATAACCTTCTGAATATAACAAATATGTGAAGAAAACGTTTTCGTAACGTTTGCGTACTTGAAAAGAGCGATGAACGACCCGTAAAATGAGAAACGTACCGATGAAATTCGCATAGTTGCATACAATAATTGTGAACGATGTTAAAGGAGCTGTTTAGTCAAATGCCAAAAGTTATTGCTATTAACGCGGGAAGTTCGTCGTTAAAGTTTCAATTGTTCAACATGCCGAGTGAAGAAGTATTAACAAAAGGTGTCGTTGAGCGAATTGGTTTTGAAGATGCGATTTTTAATATGACAGTCAATGGAGAAAAAATAAAAGAAGTAACATCCATTCCAGATCATGCGGTTGCTGTGAAAATGTTGCTTGATAAATTAATTGAGCTTGGTGTCATTCAATCGTTCGATGAAATCGAAGGAATTGGCCATCGCGTCGTGCATGGTGGTGAGAAATTTAGCGACTCTGTTTTAATTACAGATGAAACGCTGAAAGAAATTGAAGATTTATCGGATTTAGCCCCATTGCACAACCCAGCGAACGTTGTTGGTATTAAAGCGTTTCGTGAAGTGTTACCGAACGTACCAGCTGTTGCTGTATTCGATACGGCGTTCCATCAGACGATGCCAGAACAGTCGTTTTTATATAGCTTGCCATACGAGTATTATGAAAAGTTTGGCATTCGTAAATACGGGTTCCACGGCACGTCCCATAAATATGTCACGCAACGCGCAGCGGAGCTGTTAGGACGTCCAATTGAGCAACTTCGTTTAATTTCTTGTCATTTAGGAAATGGCGCAAGTATCGCAGCGGTAGAAGGCGGAAAATCGATCGACACGTCCATGGGCTTTACACCGCTTGCAGGTGTAGCGATGGGAACGCGTTCTGGTAATATCGATCCAGCGTTAATCCCATACATTATGCAAAAAACAGGAAAAACAGCCGAAGAAGTGATTGATATTTTAAATAAAAAGAGCGGTATGCTTGGCTTAACTGGTTTTTCAAGCGATTTGCGCGATATTGAAGAGGCGGCGGCAAAAGGCGACCAACGTGCCGAATTAGCGCTCGAAGTGTTTGCTGGACGAATCCATAAATACATCGGTTCGTATGCGGCTCGCATGTGCGGAGTTGACGCTATTATTTTCACAGCAGGCATTGGTGAAAACAGCGATGTCGTACGTGCGAAAGTATTGCGTGGTCTTGAATTTATGGGTGTGTACTGGGATCCGGCATTAAATAAAGTACGCGGAAAAGAAGCGTTCATTAGCTATCCGCACTCGCCTGTAAAAGTATTAGTCATCCCAACGAATGAAGAAGTGATGATTGCTCGCGACGTCATGAGATTAGCGAACATAGCGTAAAAAAAGGTGTCCATACGGGCACCTTTTTTATTGATGTATGCGATTCGTTACCGTTTGATTCATTCGATACCAAATCCATAAATCGTTAATGATCGAAGCGAGAGATGCAATTTCAAAGTTGAGCATGCATGAGCGGGCAAAATCGTTTTCCTCCCCGAGTTGTCTTTGCTTTTCATTAATTTGCTGTTCTAATTCAATAATTCGATCAGGAATTTTTCCACGAATCGTCTCCCACTCTAATAAAATTTCTGCTTGTTCTTCTTTTGTGTACGTATCCCATGCTTTCTCTAAATGTGGCAAGCGAATACCAAGGCGTTCATCATATACAAAGTGTGCACTCATTTTGTTCTCCCATCCTTTTCATTTATTAATTTTTATTTTAATCAAAATAGTTATTGAAAAAAAGAAAAATAGCTGTTACATTATTAATATGCAAAATGAATAAATATTAAATAATAAGTATTTTTATTCTTTAGGGAGGAACGATCATGGCAAAACAAAAAGTAGTGCTCGCGTATTCTGGGGGTTTAGATACATCGGTAGCGATTAAATGGCTACAGGAACAAGGATATGATGTTGTAGCTTGTTGTTTAGATGTCGGGGAAGGAAAAGATTTAGAGTTTGTAAAAGAAAAAGCGTTGAAAGTTGGCGCTGTACAATCATATATGATTGATGCGAAAGAAGAATTCGCGAATGAATATGCGTTAATTGCTTTACAAGCCCATGCGCTATATGAAGGAAAATATCCGCTCATCTCTGCGTTGTCCCGTCCGTTAATTTCAAAAAAGCTCGTTGAAATTGCTGAACTAGAAGGTGCTGTTGCTGTGGCGCACGGCTGCACAGGAAAAGGAAATGACCAAGTGCGTTTTGAAGTGTCGATTCAAGCATTAAACCCGAACTTAAAAGTGATTGCGCCTGTTCGGGAGTGGAAATGGTCGCGCGAAGAAGAAATTGAATATGCAAAGCAACATCACATTCCGATTCCAATCGATTTAGATAGCCCGTTTTCCATTGATCAAAACTTATGGGGAAGAAGTAACGAATGCGGCATTTTGGAAGATCCGTGGGCAGCACCGCCAGAAGAAGCGTATGAGTTAACAGCTGCGCTTGAACATACACCGAATGAACCAGATGTCATTGAAATCGGTTTTGAGCAAGGGGTACCGAAAACAATTAACGGAAAAGCGTATTCGCTTGCAGAGCTCATTTTACAATTAAATGCACTAGCAGGAAAGCACGGTGTCGGCCGCATCGATCATGTTGAAAACCGGCTTGTTGGCATTAAATCGCGTGAAGTGTACGAATGTCCTGGAGCGATGACGCTTATTAAAGCGCATAAAGAGTTAGAAGACTTAACGCTTGTAAAAGAAGTAGCTCATTTCAAACCGATCATCGAGCAAAAAATTGCGGAAGTCATTTATAACGGTCTTTGGTTTTCACCACTAAAAGACGCGCTTGTTGCATTTTTAAAAGAAACGCAAAAAAATGTTACAGGCGTTGTACGTGTGAAACTGTTTAAAGGTCATGCGATTGTAGAAGGGAGAAAATCTCCGTTTTCGTTATATGATGAAAAGTTAGCGACGTATACAGCAGAAGACAAATTCGATCATCAGGCGGCTGTCGGATTTATTTCTCTATTTGGCTTGCCTACAAAAGTATATAGCATCGTCAATGGAGAAAAGAAGGTGAACGTGTGAAAAAGTTATGGGGGGGACGATTTACAAAAACAGCAGCACAATGGGTCGATGACTTTGGTGCATCGATCCATTTCGATCAACAGCTCGTTGAAGAAGATATCGAGGGAAGCATCGCGCATGTGACGATGCTCGGCGAATGCGGCATTTTACCGAAAGAAGATGTCGAAACGATCAAAAACGGATTAATGAAGCTATTAGAAAAAGCGAAAAAAGGGAAACTTTCTTTTTCTGTTGCTTATGAAGATATTCATTTAAACATTGAAAAAATGTTAATAGATGAAGTTGGTCCTGTTGGTGGTAAGCTTCATACAGGGAGAAGCCGCAACGATCAAGTGGCGACAGATATGCATTTATATTTGCGAAAACGAGTGATCGAGATCGTTGAACTTATTCGTCAGCTGCAGCGCGCGCTTGTCCAAAAAGCGGAACAACATATTGAAACGCTTGTCCCCGGCTATACGCACTTGCAACGAGCGCAGCCGATTTCGCTTGCCCATCATCTTATGGCATATGTATGGATGTTTGAACGGGATCGCGAACGTTTTACCGAATCGCTCAAACGAATTAACAAATCACCCCTTGGCGCTGGAGCGCTCGCAGGGACAACGTTTCCGATCGATCGCCATTTAACAGCCCAACTTCTCGGTTTTGATAGCATATATGAAAATAGTTTAGATGCGGTAAGTGATCGCGATTTTATTATTGAATTTTTAAGCAATAGTTCTATTTTAATGATGCATTTATCTCGTTTTTGCGAAGAGCTCATTCTTTGGTCGAGCCAAGAGTTTCAGTTTATTGAAATGGATGATACGTTTGCGACGGGAAGTAGCATTATGCCACAAAAGAAAAATCCGGATATGGCTGAGCTCATCCGCGGGAAAACAGGGCGAGTGTATGGAAGCTTAATGGCTTTATTGACCGTTATGAAAGGTCTACCGCTTGCTTACAATAAAGATATGCAAGAAGATAAAGAAGGAATGTTTGATACCGTTCAAACGGTGATCGGTAGCTTAAAAATTTTTGCGGGTATGATTGAAACGATGACGATTCGCACAGATGTGATGGAAAAAGCAACGAAACAAGATTTTTCAAATGCAACGGAACTAGCTGATTATTTAGCGAAAAAAGGTGTGCCGTTTCGCGAGGCGCATGAAATCGTCGGAAAACTTGTGCTGACATGTATTGAACGAGGCATTTTTTTAGCTGATTTACCGCTTGATGTGTATCAACAAGCTTCCCCTTTATTTGAGGAAGATATTTATGAAGCGCTCAATCCGTATACAGCTGTCAACCGTCGCACGAGCGCAGGAGGAACGGGGTTTACGGAAGTGAAAAAAGCGATTGAGAAAGCAAAACAAATGATAGAGGCATAAAAGCAACCGCTTTTATGCCTCTGTTTGTTCAGGTGTGCGTACGACGAGTACGTCGCATTTCGCATATCTTGTAATATGTTCGGAAACGCTTCCAATGAAAAATCGTTCTACAGCGCTCATTCCTGTTGCGCCACAAACAATTAAATCTACTTCATATTTCGGAGCGACTTCTTTCGAAATTTTTACTTTTGGGGAACCGTACTCGATATCTGTGACGACTTCTTTGACGCCCGCATCGACTGCTTGCTTTTCGTATGATTGCAACAATTCTTTTGCGAATTTTTCCGCTCGCTCTGCCACTGTTCGATCGTATGCTTCGATCGTCGCGAATGAACGAACGTCGATAATGTGCGAAAGAACGAGAGAAGCATCGTTCCGTT
This sequence comes from Anoxybacillus dikiliensis, assembly GCF_050613275.1. Classification (GTDB taxonomy): domain Bacteria; phylum Bacillota; class Bacilli; order Bacillales; family Anoxybacillaceae; genus Anoxybacillus. The sequence goes on along the minus strand of NZ_CP187112.1, from coordinate 2,199,094 downwards.
TAGCAATTTCAATTGCTTTTTTAAACGCCCATTCTGCTTCTTTTGAGCCGTCGACTGCTACTAAAATTTTTTTGTACTTATACATAAACACTCCCCCAATAAAAAATTTTCCTTTCAATTCAAGTATATCATTTTTTGTAAAACAAACACTACGTATTGTCGAAAAATTTATGACGAAAGGGGTAAAACAATGCGAGAGAAGGAACAGAAAGAACAATTGTATTACGATGAAAATGGGGTCGCAGAAGTGACCGAACAAATTACAGATGCGTACATTAGCGGGGTTATTGAACAGGAAGATGAACAAAAGAGGCGATAATGCCTCTTTTGTTTCTCGTGGTAATCGAGCATAATATGTGTTTTCCTCCGTCTGTTTGTAGTACGATAAACATAACAAAGCATGGATGGAGGGATAATGGTGAGACATGCGATTGTAACAGCAGGAACGAAAGGGCTTGGCAAAAAAGTAACGGAACGCTTTTTAGACAAAGGCTATGCTGTTACTGTTCATTACCGAAGCGACATGCAAGCTGTTGAAACGTTGAAAAAAGCGTATCGTGATTGTCATGATCGCCTTCATTTTGTGCAAGGGGATGTGACGAATAAAGAAGATTTAGTTCGTCTTGTAGATGAAGCGTTTGCTACATTTGGCCGCATCGATTATTTAATTCATAATGCAGGTCCTTACATATTTGAAAGAAAAAAACTGGCTGATTATACGGATGATGAGTGGTATGAAATGATTGAAGGAAATTTAAGCGCGATGTTTCATTTATTTAAGCGAGTTGTGCCAATTATGCGAAATCAACGTTTCGGACGCATTGTGACGTACGGTTTTCAAGGGGCAGATCACGCGCCGGGATGGATGTATCGATCAGCGTTCAGCGCAGCGAAAGTTGGGCTTGTCTCATTAACAAAAACGATTGCACTTGAAGAAGCAGAATACGGCATTACAGCGAATATGGTTTGTCCGGGAAATATTATTGGGGAAATGAAAGAAGCAACGATTGCATATGCACGCCAGATGAAAGACGATATGACGCCAATTGGCCGTTCAGGGACAGGGGAAGATATTGCGCGTGTTGTCGAGTTTTTATGTGATGATCTTTCCGATATGATTACTGGGACAGTGATTGAAGTGACGGGAGGGCTTGATGTTATTCATCGTTATCGAAAATAGGCTGCCAACATGACAGCCTATACGATTTGTAGTTCTTTTGGGTATGTCGTTAAAAGAAGTGGTCCTTTGTCGGTCATATAAATGTCATCTTCAATACGCACGCCACCGACGGAAGGAACGTAAATGCCAGGCTCAATCGTAAATACCATCCCAGCTTGAAGTGGCATCGTATTTGTTGCGTTCATCGATGGATATTCATGAACATCAATACCGAGCCCATGTCCGATTCGATGCGGAAAATACGCCCCGTACCCTTCTTGTTCAATTCGTGAACGAGCTGCCTTGTCAATGCTTCCAATAGATGCACCAATTTGACATGCATGAATAGCTTCTTGTTGCGCTTGTAAGACGACATCGTATATTTTCTTTTGTTGTTCAGTTGGTTTTCCAAATACGACGGTACGCGTAATGTCAGAACAGTATCCGTCAAGTACGACACCGAGATCGAACAACACAAAATCACCCGGTTGGATGCGATTCATTCCTGGGACACCGTGAGGATGCGCGCTATTTGTTCCGGTAAGCACCATCGTATCAAACGCCATGGCGCGCACCCCTCGTTTTTTTAATTCGTACTCAATAGTCGCGATGATGTCCAATTCCGTTTTTCCTTCTTTTAGAGCACGAACGCCGACATCGACACCAAAATCAGCTAATTCAGCCGCTTGTCGAAGCGTTTGTAACTCTTTTTCATCTTTCGTCATTCGTAGTTCATGGAGCGTATCGGTTAAGTCGAAAAACGATGCATGTGAAAAGCATGATTGTAGCTGCTCGAGACGACTTACCGTCATATGAGATGTTTCAATACCAATTTGTTCCGTTTGTACGTTTCGTCTATTTAGCTCATCGCGCAACATATGCCAAGGATGATGCACATCATCATAGCTGACGATCGTATATGCCCAACCGGCTTGTCTAGCTTGATTTGCATCCATTTCTGGACAGATGAGAAACGGTTCGTCATTCGGAAAAATAACAACGGCTAGTAGCCGCTCATGTGGATTGCTATAAAAGCCGCTAAAATAAAAAACGTTTGCTGTTGATGTGATGAATGCCCACGATCCATTCGTTTCTTTCAACTTTTGTTGAAGCTTACTTATTCGTTCCATGATGTTCACATCCTTTCTTTTTCAGATTATCATGGATAAAAAAAGAAGGAAATAGTGAACAAATGAAGAAACAAAATCATGTAAAAAAACAGAGAAAGGAGAAGGAAAGATGAAGCTCACTTATCACGGACATTCTGTTGTTAAAATGGAGACGAGCGGAAAAACAATTTTCATTGACCCATTTATTACGGGCAACCCGATGACAGATTTAAAAGCAGAAGACGTTCACGTTGATGTGATTTTATTAACACATGGTCATAACGATCATGTCGGTGATACCGTTTCATTAGCAAAACGGAACGACGCCCTTGTCATTGCTCCGTATGAATTAGCTACTTATTTAAGCTGGAAAGGTGTTCGGGTTCATCCGATGCATATCGGTGGATCGTTTACGTTTGACTTTGGGAAGGTTAAATTGACGCAAGCGTTCCACGGCTCTAGCTATGTAGAAGACAATGAAACAATTGTTTATACAGGCATGCCGAGTGGCATTTTGTTTCAAGCGGAAGGAAAAACGATTTACCATGCTGGAGATACCGCATTATTTTCTGATATGAAACTCATTGGACAAATGAATGACATTGATGTGGCGTTTTTACCAATTGGCGATAATTTTACGATGGGACCAGAAGATGCGGCTGTTGCAGCGAGATGGTTGAAGGCGAAAATAGTTGTTCCTATTCATTACAATACTTTCCCTGTCATTCAACAAAATCCACAACAGTTTGTGTCGATGATTGAGGGCGTTGGGCGCGTCTTGCATGTTGGTGAAAGTATTGAACTGTGAAAACGTTCATTGAATGCGGTCATGCACACCCTTATAATAAAAAGTAACAAACTGTCGAAAAAGGGTGGGGCAACTTGACGATTACGAAGCACGAACAAATCTTACAATATATTGAGAGCTTACCGGTCGGAGAAAAAATATCTGTGCGCCAAATTGCCAAAGAAATGGGGGTAAGCGAGGGGACGGCTTATCGTGCCATTAAAGACGCTGAAACAAAAGGATATGTGAGCACGATTGAACGGGTCGGAACGATTCGGATTGAACAAAAAAAGAAAGAAAATATTGAAAAATTGACGTATGCCGAAGTTGTCAATATCGTTGACGGGCAAGTGCTCGGAGGAAAAGAAGGATTACATAAAACGCTAAATAAATTCGTCATCGGTGCGATGAAGCTTGAAGCGATGATGAGATATACGGGAGCAGGGAATTTGCTGATTGTCGGAAACCGAACAAAAGCGCACGAATTAGCGCTTGAAGCGGGAGCAGGCGTTCTCATCACAGGTGGCTTTGATACAGAAGAACATGTGAAAAAACTAGCGGATGAGCGACAGCTTCCGATTATTTCGACAAGTTATGATACGTTTACGGTTGCGACAATGATTAACCGTGCCATTTATGACCAGTTGATTAAAAAAGAAATTGTTCTCGTTGAAGATATTTTGACGCCATTTGAAAAAACGGCATATTTATATGTAACAGATCAAGTAGAACGATGGTATGAGCTTAATCGTGAAACGAAGCATAGTCGTTTTCCGGTCATCGATCAACAATTAAAAGTACAAGGGATTGTGACGGCAAAAGATGTAATGGGCTATGAGCGTGATGTGCTCATTGAGAAAGTGATGACGAAACATCCGATCACGGTAAGCGGAAAAACGTCAGTCGCTTCCGCATCACATATGATGGTTTGGGAAGGAATTGAAGTGTTGCCGGTCGTCGACGAATATAATCGACTTCAAGGAATTATTAGCCGTCAAGACGTATTAAAGGCATTACAAATGGTGCAACGTCAGCCGCAAATCGGTGAGACGATCGATGATATTGTCACAACTCAGTTTTTAACTGAAACGGTTGACGGTGTTTTTCGTTGCAATATTACTCCTCAAATGACGAACCATTTAGGGACGTTATCATATGGGGTGTTTACAACGATTGTAACTGAAGCAGCAACGCGCGCGCTTCGCTTACATAAACGAGGTGACCTCGTCGTAGAAAACATCACCATTTATTTTATTAAACCTGTCCAAATTGATAGCGTCATCGACATTAAGCCGAAGCTATTAGAAATCGGTCGTAAGTTCGGGAAGGTTGACGTCGAAGTATTTAATGAAGGAACGCTTGTCGGAAAGGCGTTAATGATGTGTCAGTTGATTGAACGACAATAAGGCTGCATATAGCAGCCTATTTTGTTTCCTCCGCTTCTTTTACTGCAAGTGGAAAATAGTAGCGATGGGCACGATAACCTCCCCATATGCTTCCTGCACCAACGAAAAGAAAGACGATGCCAACGATAAGGGAGACAGTTGAACGGTGAATAAAAAATTGATTGATCGCAAAGAAAAATACAAATGAGCCAAGCGCAATGCTTGATTTTGCACTAATCCATTTGCGCTCCATTGGCCGTTTGCTGCGGAAATATTTGATTTTGTAATACAAATAAAACGAAAGTGAAAAAATGATAAGTATAACAAATATCGGCATAGTCAGTCCTCCAACAAAAAAATCGTTGCGTGATTATTTTACATCTTTTCGAATCATAATAAAATATGTTTTAATGGAGAAAAAAAGGGAGAAGCGCCATGGAACAAAAGGTTTTGGAAATCATTCGTCACATTCAACAATTTCATACGATTATTATTCACCGTCACGTTCGACCAGATCCTGATGCGTACGGTTCGCAAGGGGGATTAGCAGAGCTTATTCGAGCGTCGTTTCCAGAGAAGCACGTATATACCGTTGGAAAAGATGAACCGTCGCTCGAATTTTTGCGTAAAATGGATGTCATCCCTGATGAAACGTATAACGACGCTCTTGTGATCGTTTGCGATACGGCAAATGAAGAACGAGTATGCGATCAACGTTATAAACTCGGAAAAAAAATTATTAAAATTGATCATCATCCAAATGAAGACCCGTATGGTGACATTTTATGGGTAGATACAAACGCTAGCTCGGTTAGTGAAATGATTTATGAGTTGTATTTAGTTGGCAAGGAACACGGTCTCGTTTTAACGAAAGAAGCAGCTCGACTGATTTACGCAGGAATTGTTGGGGATACAGGTCGTTTTCTTTTCCCAAGCACGAATCCAAAAACATTTAAATATGCAAGCGAATTAGTTGAATACGGATTTTCATTTGTCGACTTGTATGATCAGTTATATCGTACCAAACTATCTATTGCGCATTTAAGCGGATATGTGTTGCAAAATTTCGAACTATCCGAACACGGAGTGGCCCATATTATATTGACGAAACAATTATTAAAGCAATATGATGCAACACCATCAGAGGCCTCACAACTTGTTAGTGTCCTTGGAAATATTGAAGGAATACGAGCATGGGTGTTTTTTGTGGAAGAAGATGATCAAATTCGCGTCCGTCTTCGTTCAAGAGGTCCGATCGTCAATGAAGTTGCAAAAAAATATCGAGGCGGTGGCCATCCACTAGCAGCAGGAGCGTCTATTTATTCGTGGGAAGAAGTGGAACACGTGTTGGCAGATTTAAACGAAGTATGTCAGCAACAGTAGAGATGCCTCTACTGTTGCTTCAATTTCAGTTCAATAGATATATTTGTGAAAAATAAAATTGTTTCGATATGAAGATGGTACGTACGATTGTCGATGATATACGTTTTATTTTCAATCGCTTTTTTTAGTAGCTCCTTGCTTTTATATACTGTTTCAATATCTTTCGCCGTGATATGCTGGATATCTTTTTTTATATCTTCCTCGATTCGAAACGCTGTGTACGTATCGATGCCGTATGATTGCGCGTTAATGACTTTGACATCAATTGATTGAATCGTTAGTCGTTTTTTATTTTCTTTATTTAGTTCGATGTAATCTTGTTGCCAAATGTTTAAATCGTGTTTCAACTGGGCGATGATTTCTCGTTGTACGTTGAGCTGGCGAACTTGTTTTTCTTGTAAAATACCAAAAATTTGTAAAAAAACGACCCAGCTAATGATTGCTCCGATAGCCGCTCCAGCAAAAAAACGTTGCCATCCTGGATCGCGTGCATACGGTGGGACTCTCATGCGCCATGCTCCTGTGTAAACCAGCGAATAAACGTCATACCTGTTTGTGCGCCGCCCGTTGCTGATAAAATGAGTAAAAATTGCTTAATGACATCCCGTGTTTCTCCTTGAAAAAAACCGCGTTCAACGCTATAAAACGTATCAAACGTCCCTCCGATGGCTGCAATCAAAGCCCAAATTTTTAAACTGCTTGCAAAACGATACATCATTGTCAGTGGGGGTTCTCCCGATAAAAAAGCTCCAAATCCACCGATCAACGCCCCTCCAACTAACACACCTAAAGCGATGAAATAGCTTTGAATAAAAGCAGGCAAAAACGCTGTTTTCATCTCCATCTCGCTCACTCCTTCTGTATACTATGTATATGGGACAAACAAGCAAGGTATGTTTTGCTTTTCAACATATATAGTGAATATAATAGAAAAAAATAGAAAAGGTGGGAGACACATTGTCGTTTATCCATCTACAAGTGCGAAGTGGTTATAGCTTATTAAGTAGCACGGTGAAAATTGAGGAGCTCGTTATGCGGGCGTGTGAGCTTCAATTTTCAGCAGTTGCGTTAACGGATGAAAACGTTTTGTATGGGGTGATTCCGTTTTATAAGGCGTGTCAAGCGCACGGAATCAAACCGATTATCGGCATGATTGCGACAGTATTTGATGAACAAGGTCATACAGACCAACTGGTGCTGTTGGCGAAAAATAACGACGGTTATCGTCAACTTGTCCATATTGCTACAGCCATTCAATTAAATGATGGAAAGGGCATTTCTTTATGTGACTTATCCCGTTATACGAGCGAATTAATCGGTATGACAAGCGGGGTACGTGGGAGAGTGGAGCAGCATTTGCTGAATGGGGAAATCGGTCAAGCAGAAACGCTCGTTCACACGTACGCGAAGTTATTTCAACGCGGCGATTTTTATATAAATGTGCAGCGACACGGCTTAAAAGAACAAGAATATTTGTTGCCGCTACTACTTGAACATAGTAAACGATGGGACATGCCGCTCGTGGCGACAAACGATGTACGTTACATGTGTAAAGAAGATGCTCTTGCTTTTGAATGTTTACTTGCGATGAAACACGGAAAGAAAATGGCTGACTCGAGCCGTCCACGCTTTTTAACGAATGAATACCATCTCAAAAGCGCTGACGAAATGATCTCATTATTTTCAATGTATCGTGAAGCCATCGAGGAGACGGTGCGCATTGCCCAGCGATGCCATGTGACGTTTGAGTTTAAAAAATGGTTTATGCCGCGCTATCCTGTTCCTTCGGGGAAAACAGCTGACGAATATTTGCAAACGTGGTGTTGGGAGCAATTCACGAAACGTTTTCCTAATCGCCCAGAAGCATATGTTACTCGGTTACAATATGAACTGCAAATTATTCAACAGATGAATTTTAGCGACTACTTTTTAATTGTTGCTGATTTTGTTCGGTTTGCGCGCGAACGAGGGATATTGACAGGACCGGGACGTGGATCAGCTGCAGGTTCGCTCGTTGCTTATATACTCGGAATTACACAAGTGGACCCGTTACAATACGGGCTTTTATTTGAACGATTTTTAAATCCAGCTCGTCTGTCACTTCCAGATATTGATATTGATTTTCCTGATCATCGTCGCGAAGAAGTCATTCGTTATATTGAACAAAAATATGGAAAAGATTATGTCGCACAAATTATTACGTTTGGGACATTTGGAATGCGCTCAGCCATTCGTGAAGTCGGTCGTGTGTTTGAGGTGGATGAACAAGAAATTGAGCAAACGTTAGCTACGGGACGATTCGATCGTACATGTCCATGGCATAGCGTCGTACAACGGATTGAAGGCTTGCCAAAGCATACGTCCATTCATGCTGCGGGTATTGTCATTAGCCCATGCTCGTTAACAGACATCGTCCCCCTTCAAGGCGGACAAACGACAACGTATGTGACGCAATATGCGATGGATGCACTTGAACAAATCGGATTATTAAAATTTGATTTACTTGCCCTCAAAAATTTAACGATGGTTGAGCAAATGATTCGCAGCGTTGAACAGCGGACAGGCCATCGTTTGCGTTTTGAAAACATGCCGCTCGATGACGAACAAACGTATGCGCTTTTCAGTCAAGGGGATACTTTTGGTGTGTTTCAGCTTGAGTCAGAAGGAATGAAGCGGGTGTTGCGCGAATTACAACCGACAACGTTTGAAGATATTGTAGCAGTAAACGCTTTATTTCGCCCGGGACCGATGGAACAAATTCCAACATATATTTCCCGCAAACATGGGCGTGAGCCGATCGTTTACATGCATGAGGATTTGCAATCGATTTTGCAATCAACATATGGAGTCATCGTGTATCAGGAACAAATTATGAAAATAGCTGAACAAATGGCGAGCTATTCGTTGGCAGAAGCCGATTTGTTGCGTCGCGCAATAAGTAAAAAAGACGTTGGACAAATGGAAAAAGAGAAACAACGTTTTATTGAAGGGTGTATGCAAAATGGGTACGCCGCTCATATCGCAAACGAATTGTATGAGCTAATCGTTCGTTTTGCCGGGTATGGATTTAATCGAAGTCATGCGGTCGCGTATAGTTACATCTCGTATATGATGGCGTATATTAAAGCGCATTATCCGCTCGATTTTTACGCTGTTTTATTAACAAATGTCATCGGACAAAAAGAAAAGATGACGCAATGTGTACACGAACTTCGCAAAAAAAGAATACGTTTGCTTCCTCCTTCCGTCGGACGAAGTGAAGGGCACTTTACCGTTGATGGCAACGATATTCGTTTTGGATTGTTAGCGATTAAACAAGTGAGTCCCGCTTTTGTTAAACAAATGATTTGGGAGCGTCAAAGACAGCCATTTTCCGATTTTTTTGATTTCGTTTCGCGACTACGTATCGAGCCTTCACAAAGAAAGATAGTCGAAGCGCTTATTTTTTCCGGCTGTTTTGACGAATTTCGTGTGGAGCGTGCAACCCTTTATGCAAGTATTGACGTGGCGCTTGAGCATGCCGAGTTTCTGACCCCTGATCTCGACGTACGACCAAAATATGTTCATGCTGAACCGTTATCGCTCATCGATCAATTGAAGTACGAAAAGCAATGGCTTAACGTCTACGTTTCTCCTCATCCGGTTGAATCATTTGCCCATTTTTATTCGATATGGGGGGCAAAACGTATGTACGAATGGGAAATAGAAAAAGCGAATGTTGGCAAAGTGATCGCATACGTTGAGGAGGTGACGAAAAAGCGGACAAAAAAAGGGGAAGAAATGGCGTTTGTGACGATTTGTGATGATAGCGATGAATGGTATGCCATCGCATTTCCGACGATTTACAGCCGATTTCAGTCTTTATTGCAACAAGGAAGCGTGTTGTACATGGAAGGGAAAATAGAGCAGCGACCAAATGGCTGGCATCTCATTGTACAACAAGTGAGGAAACCGGTATGTGTTTATGTAAAAATTGATGAACAGCACGGGTCACCAGCTATATTGCAGCAGTTAAAAGAAGTGTTAATCGCTCATCGCGGATATGCACCTGTCATCTTGTACTATGAAGCAGAACGAAAAAAAGTGCAGCTTTCCCATGAATATGCTGTGTCCCCACACGATGAATGCATTCATCAGCTAACGGTATTGCTTGGAGATGGGAATGTCGTTGTGAAATAAAAATGCTTTACTATTTTTCATTTTTATTATATTTTTATAGAAGTTAAGTGGTCAGACCAGTGGCCGCTTGTTAGGGAGGAATATGTCGTGTCGTTGTTTAAAGAAGCGCTTCATATGCATGAACGTTATCAAGGGAAGCTAGAAGTAAAAGCGAAAGTGCCGTTAAGAAATGCTTACGATTTAAGCTTAGCGTATTCTCCTGGTGTAGCAGAACCGTGCAAAGCCATTCATGCCGAACCGAGCAAAATATATGATTATACGTTAAAAGCGAACACGGTAGCTGTTGTATCGAATGGAAGTGCGGTATTAGGACTTGGAAACATTGGAGCGGAAGCAGCATTGCCGGTCATGGAAGGAAAAGCTGTGCTCTTTAAAAGTTTCGCTGGGGTTGATGCATTCCCTATTTGTTTAAATACATCAGATGTGGAACAAATCATTCAAACAGTTAAACTGCTTGAGCCGACATTTGGAGGCATTAACTTAGAAGATATTGCTGCTCCGCATTGTTTTATCATCGAAGAGCGATTAAAGGAAGAAATGAACATTCCTGTCTTTCATGATGACCAGCATGGAACAGCCATTGTGACTGTCGCTGGCTTAGTCAATGCACTAAAGTTAGTGAACAAAAAAATAGAAAATATTCAAGTGATCATTAACGGAGCGGGAGCAGCAGGCATTGCGATTATGAAGCTGCTTCGTTGTTATGGGGTTAAACATATCATCATGTGCGATTCAAAAGGGGCAATTTATGAAGGGCGCCCGTATGGAATGAATGAGATCAAACATGAAATTGCTCAATGGACAAACGATGAGAAAAAAGCAGGAACATTACAGGAAGTCATCGTTGGTGCGGATGTATTTATTGGTGTGTCTGTTGCAGGAGCATTGACGGCTCATATGGTTGAAACGATGAATCGGGATGCAATCATTTTTGCGATGGCAAACCCGACACCAGAAATTATGCCGGAAGAGGCGTTACAAGCAGGGGCAACAGTCGTTGGGACAGGACGTTCCGACTATCCGAATCAAGTGAATAACGTGTTGGCGTTTCCGGGTATTTTCAGAGGTGCGCTTGATGTACGCGCAAAACAAATTAATGAACAAATGAAGATAGCAGCCGTTGAAGCGATTGCCAATTTAATTACAGAAGACGAATTGCGCGCCGATTATGTCATTCCAGCTCCGTTTGATCCTCGTGTTGCTCCAGCGGTTGCTGCTGCCGTGGCGAAAGCAGCAATCGAAACGGGGGTCGCACGCACGATGATTGATCCAAAAGAGGTAGAACAACGAACACGACAATTAGTAGCCATTGCAGGTGAGAACAACGATGACGACTTCTAAAGTGTACATTGAAACGTTTTGGCAAATTCATCGCATGATTGAGGAAGCAGGTCTCCAACCTGGAGATCGACTTCCTTCCGAACGAGAATTAGCTGAAAGATTACAAGTTGGACGTTCTTCTGTTCGCGAAGCACTAAGGGCGTTAGAACTGCTCGGACTTATTGAAACGCGTCGCGGGGAAGGAACGTTTATGAAACCGTTCGGCGACCATCAGCTCATTCAACTCCTCGGTTCGTTTATTTTGCAAGGAAATCGGGAAAAACGAGATTTAATAGAAACAAAAATATTCATAGAGCGCATATGCTTACAACTTGCTTGCGAGCGACTGACAGATGAAAAGCTCGAGCTTATATCACAAACGGAACATACGTACCATTCATTTTTCCGACGGATTGTAGAAGCGACTGATAACTATTTATTGTTGCGCATTTGGCTTGTGTTAAACGACTTTTTTGAGCACGTATATACGATGAATCTCCCTTCCGAGTTTTATAAACAAATGTGGATCGCACTACAAAAACGGTCTTGTGAAGAAGCGGTTGCTATTTATGAAAAATACGTGATGCAAAAAATGTCGAAAGAGAATTGACACAATGTGACAAACAAACTTGTCTTTATTCAGTAAAGTAGAAATGGACTAAGTAGGGGAGGGAAACATGTGCTGAAAGATTTGTTCTCCAAAAAGAAGAAGTATGCGACCATTCCGTCTGAACAAGCAAAGCAAGATGTACCTGAAGGCATTATGACAAAGTGTCCGAAGTGTAAAAAAATTATGTATACGAAAGAATTAGTGAAAAATTTACGCGTTTGTATATCGTGCGGCTATCATCATCCGATGTCTGCTCCTGAACGCATTGCGTGTTTGTTAGATGAAGGGACGTTTCATGAATACGATCGACATCTTCTTTCTAAAAATCCGCTTCATTTTCCACAGTATATGGAGAAAATTGAGGAAGATCGTGAGAAAACGAAATTGAATGAAGCGGTTGTGACAGGAGAAGGAGCGATAAACGGTTTTCCGGTTGTTATTGCAGTGATGGATTCCCGTTTTCGTATGGGGAGTATGGGATCAGTTGTCGGAGAAAAAATCGCCCGTGCCATCGAACGAGCGATGGAAAAATCATTACCTTTTATTATTTTTACCGCTTCAGGTGGAGCGCGTATGCAAGAAGGTGTACTAAGTTTAATGCAAATGGCGAAAACAAGCGCCGCATTAAAACTGTTTAGCGAACAAGGTGGACTCATCATTTCAGTCATGACCCATCCAACGACAGGTGGTGTATCAGCAAGCTTCGCCTCGCTTGGAGATTATAACCTTGCTGAACCGGGGGCGTTGATCGGTTTTGCGGGAAGACGAGTCATTGAACAAACGGTTCGGGAAGAGTTGCCTGATGATTTTCAAACAGCGGAATTTTTATTGAAGCACGGACAATTAGATGCTGTTATTCCGCGTCATGAATTAAAAGATAAATTAACGAATGTATTAGACATTCACCAATCGCGAGGTGGAGACGAATGGCATACGAATTAGAATTTGAAAAGCCGCTTGTAGAACTGCGAAAAAAAATTAGCGAACTGAAAGAGTTTACGAAACATCGTGATGTCGACTTTTCAGATGAAATCAATAAGTTAGAAGCGCGACTGGAAAAGCTTGAAAACGATATTTATGCTAATTTAAGTCCATGGGATCGCGTGCAAATTGCCCGACATCCTAATCGTCCGACAACGCTTGATTATATCGATCGGTTGTTTACGAACTTTTTTGAATGTCACGGTGATCGTTGCTTTGGCGACGATGAAGCGATTGTCGGAGGAATTGCGAAATATCACGGATTGCCTGTGACAGTCATCGGACATCAACGCGGAAAAGATACGAAAGAAAATATTCGCCGTAATTTTGGCATGCCGCATCCGGAAGGGTATCGAAAAGCGCTTCGTTTAATGAAGCAAGCTGAAAAATTTGGACGTCCGATTATTTGTTTTATTGATACGAAAGGGGCGTATCCAGGAAAAGCTGCCGAAGAGCGCGGACAAAGTGAAGCGATCGCGCGAAATTTATTTGAAATGGCGGGGTTAACTGTCCCTGTCGTATGCATTGTGATCGGTGAAGGTGGAAGCGGCGGTGCGCTTGCGCTTGGTGTTGGAAACTATGTTCATATGCTTGAAAATTCAACGTATTCCGTCATCTCGCCAGAAGGGGCAGCGGCTATTTTATGGAAAGATGCTTCCCTTGCAAAAAAAGCTGCTGAAACGATGAAAATTACAGCAAAAGATTTAAAACAGCTCGGCGTCATTGATGAGATCGTTCCAGAAGTGCGTGGAGGGGCACACCGAAATGTCGATGAGCAAGCGAAATACATTGACGATGTGCTACAACGTTCATTGCGTCAATTGCTTCCATTAAGCGCTGAACAACTGATTGCGCAACGATACGAAAAATATAAACAGATTGGCGATTTTATTGAATCTCAACAACATGTATCGGTTATGTAAAAAGGTCATCATCGGATGGCCTTTTTTTAAAAGATAAGAAAGTATAAAATTTCGGGTTCATGTCTAGCTCCAAGCGTCATCGGCTCGAGTCGCTTTGCGCTTTTCTTATTACATGAAATAAGCGACTTTGGGTAAACTTTTTGTAGCACGAAAAAAATCAACGTTTTGTGAAACATTTCATTATGTATTGTGTTCCATATACCTTCATGTTATCTTAAAGTAAGAGGTCATACTTCTTATTTTATTTTTTTAAAGAGGTGAAGAGCGATGAAAAGAATTGGTGTGCTTACGAGCGGTGGCGATTCACCAGGAATGAATGCGGCCATTCGCGCAGTTGTTCGAAAAGCCATTTACCATGGATTAGAAGTGTACGGCATTTACCACGGATATGCGGGACTAATTGCCGGAAACATTAAAAAACTTGAGATCGGGGATGTCGGCGACATTATTCATCGTGGTGGAACGATGTTATATACTGCCCGCTGCCCAGAATTTAAAACGTTGGAAGGACAGTTAAAAGGAATTGAGCAGTTGAAAAAACACGGTATTGAGGGGCTTGTTGTCATTGGTGGCGACGGTTCATACCAAGGGGCGAAAAAATTAACAGAGCACGGCTATCCTTGCGTTGGTGTGCCGGGAACGATTGATAACGACATTCCAGGAACAGATTTTACGATCGGATTTGACACAGCATTGAATACGGTTATTGATGCAATTGACAAAATTCGCGATACAGCGACATCTCATGAGCGTACATACGTCATTGAAGTCATGGGGCGTCATGCTGGGGACATTGCGCTTTGGGCCGGTCTTGCTGGCGGAGCAGAAAGCATTTTAATTCCAGAAGCGGATTATGATATGGATGAAATTGTTGCGCGTCTCAAACGTGGACACGAACGCGGCAAAAAACATAGTATTATTATTGTTGCAGAAGGCGTTGGTAGCGGTGTGGAATTCGGGAAACGAATTGAAGAAGCAACGGGCTTTGAAACGCGTGTAACCGTGTTAGGTCACGTCCAACGTGGTGGTTCACCGACAGCGTTTGACCGCGTGCTTGCAAGCCGCTTAGGTGCTCGTGCCGTAGAATTGTTGCTTGAAGGAAAAGGCGGACGTTGTGTCGGCATTCAAAACAATCAGCTTGTTGATCATGACATTATCGAAGCGTTAGCACAAAAACATACAGTTGACCAAAAAATGTATCAGTTGTCCAAAGAGCTTTCAATTTAATGTATATTTATGGTATCGTTTCCATATGCAATTTGTAGGAGGGTGTTTATGCGCAAAACGAAAATTGTTTGTACGATCGGTCCAGCGAGTGAAAGTGTAGAAAAGCTTGTGCAACTTATTGAAGCAGGAATGAACGTTGCTCGCCTTAACTTCTCGCACGGAAGTCATGAAGAACATGCAGCGCGCATTCGCAACATTCGTGAAGCGGCAAAAATAACTGGAAAAACGGTAGCGATTTTATTAGACACGAAAGGTCCAGAAATTCGTACACATAACATGGAAAATGGGGCGATTGAGTTAAAGGCTGGCTCTGAAGTGACCATTTCCATGAAAGAAGTGCTCGGCACGCCAGAAAAATTTTCGATTACTTATGAAGGATTAATCGATGATGTCCACGTTGGCTCAACTATTTTATTAGATGATGGATTAATCGGATTAGAAGTGTTAGCGATCGATAAAGACGCAAAAGAAATTCGGACGAAAGTGTTAAACGGTGGCGTACTGAAAAATAAAAAAGGTGTGAACGTCCCAGGCGTAAAAGTGAAATTGCCGGGCATTACTGAAAAAGACGCAGAAGATATTCGTTTCGGTATTGAACAAGGTATTGATTTTATTGCTGCATCATTTGTTCGCCGCGCTTCTGACGTGCTTGAAATTCGTGAATTGCTCGAAGAACATCACGCGTTACACATTCAAATTATCCCGAAAATTGAGAACCAAGAAGGCGTAGACAATATTGATGAAATTTTAGAAGTGGCAGACGGTTTAATGGTTGCTCGCGGGGACTTAGGCGTCGAAATTCCAGCGGAAGAAGTGCCGCTTGTCCAAAAAGAGCTAATTAAAAAATGTAATGCCCTTGGAAAACCGGTCATTACAGCGACACAAATGCTTGATTCGATGCAGCGCAACCCGCGTCCAACTCGCGCCGAGGCAAGCGATGTAGCGAACGCTATTTTTGACGGAACAGATGCGATTATGCTTTCTGGTGAAACGGCAGCAGGCGCTTATCCAGTCGAGGCGGTACAAACGATGCATCGCATCGCTTTACGCACAGAACAGGCGTTGCAATATCGCGACTTATTATCGAAGCGAAGCAAACAAAGCGGCACAACGATTACGGATGCGATTGGACAATCGGTTGCTCACACCGCATTAAACTTAGATGTCGCAGCGATTGTTACGCCGACAGTAAGCGGCCATACGGCTCGCATGATTTCGAAATACCGTCCAAAAGCGCCAATTATCGCTGTCACATCGAATGAAGGTGTTTCGCGCAAATTAGCGCTCGTTTGGGGTGTTTACCCACGCGTTGCTCAACATGCAACGTCGACAGATGAAATGCTAGATATCGCAGTGGAAGCAGCTCTTGATACACGTATTGTGAAACATGGTGATCTCGTCGTCATTACGGCAGGTGTTCCGGTTGGAGAAACAGGATCGACCAACTTAATGAAAGTGCATATGATTGGCGACATGATCGCAAAAGGTCAAGGCATTGGGCGCAAATCAGCATTTGGAAAAGTTGTTGTAGCGAAAACAGCTGAAGAAGCGGTTGAAAAAATGATTGAAGGCGGCATTTTAGTTGCTCCTGCAACGGATGCGGATATGATGAAAGCGTTAGAAAAAGCTGCTGCGATCATTACAGAAGAAGGCGGTCTAACAAGCCACGCTGCAGTTGTCGGTTTGAGCCTAGGCATTCCAGTCATTGTTGGAGTAAACAATGCGACATCCATTTTAAAAGATGGACAAGATATTACGGTAGATGCGAGCTTTGGTGCGATTTATCGCGGCCATGCAAGCGTGCTATAATAAAGAAGGGGACAACCCCTTCTTTTCTTGTTTTGGAGGGATCTCAATGCGCCATATCTTTTTTCTTCTTTTTATCGTTATTCCAGCATTAGAAATTGTCGTTCTCGTTTTGTCGGGACAGGCGATCGGGGTTTGGCCGACATTTGCGCTTATTGTCGCCACGGGCATCATCGGCGCATTTTTGGCGAAGCGACAAGGTATATATACGCTTCAACGTGTAAAAGATGAGCTGATGAGGGGACATATACCTAGTGATGCACTATTAGATGGCGTTTGTATTTTAGTCGGGGGGACGTTATTATTAACGCCAGGCTTTATTACGGATACAGTAGGGTTTATGCTCCTTCTCCCGTTGGCGCGAAAAAAAATAAAACCATGGCTCGTGCGCCTGTTTAAATGGATGTTTTACACAAAAACGTGGATGTACATTCGGAAATGAGAAAAGCATAAGCTCGTCGCTTATGCTTCTTTTTTTCCAACTATGAAGTTCCAGATGTCTTGAAATACGCCGGCATGATGTAGCGTTCGCCCGATGACAAGCAACACCGGTCCGACGATTAAACCGAGAAAACCGATTAACTTGAAGCCGACGAATAAAGCGATTAATGTCGCTAACGGATCAAGTCCGATATTCGAAGAAAGAAGTTTCGGCTCCATCACCTGCCGTTGTACGAGAACGACAATATACAGCACGCCAAGTCCGATCGCAAAATGAGTTTCACCACTTATTGCGGCATAAATGATCCATGGAACGAATACTAATCCCGTTCCTAAATACGGCAAAATATCTACAATGCCAATAATAAGCGCAATAGTGATCGCATATTCTACCCGCAACACAAGCAAGCCGACTAATACAATGAGCGTTGTGATCGAAATGAGTGTTGCTTGCGCTTTAAGAAAGCCAAATAGCGCCTTTTTTAGTTCAGTAAACACTTTTGTGCTGCTCGTTTGTACTTTGTTTGGTAACAGCTTTTGAAACAACGATTTTAGACGATACCAATCTTTGCTTATAAAAAATGTAGCGAGCAATGAAAAAATAAAGATTGTCGCAAAATTAGGCAACCATCCGATAATCGAAGGGATATTTTGTAATATATTTTGGATAAATTGTCCAACTGTTGTAGCAATTCTCGTCCCAACCGACTGAATGTTTGCCATAATCGTATCTTGTTGAGATGTATCTAAATTTTTAAAGAGCGTAGCTAGCTGGTTGTATAGTGGAATAAGTTGGCTGGCGACAAATTGTTCCATATAAACAACAAGCTTTTGAAAATGACTTGGAACGACTGTTGCTAAATATTGTGTGCCCGTCACAATTTCTGCTACAAGAAGAGTGACAAGTCCAGCAACGAGTGCAAGTAAAAAAAGTAAAACAACGATGACCGCTAGCGCCCTCGGCATTTTCGCTTTTTTCTCTAATACATCCACAATCGGATTAATGAAAAAGGCAATCGCTAACGCAATTAAAAACGGATACGTTAACGTTGATACATAATATAAGCTCGCTAATCCTGCGATGATGACGAAAATGACAAATACAAATCGAAGGGAGCGATATACATATTGAGTTGGCACGTTTTCACCTCCCGTCTTTTGTCATTTATGACTATTATAATATACAATGCAAAAGAAGAAAAAGTTTCAAAGAAGAAGGTGATATTTGATGCAACCGTTTATTTTTTTATTTATTCTTCTTGTCATTGGCATGATGGCAAAAAATCATTCTCTTATTGTCGCAGTGCTTTTTTTACTCGTTGTGAAAAGCATCGGGCTAAGTTCAAAAGTATTCCCTTACTTACAACAAAAAGGAATCAATCTCGGGGTGACGATCATTACGATTGCTGTATTAGTTCCGATTGCCTCTGGAAAAATAGGTTTTAAGGAGCTGGCAGAGTCTGTTCGATCGGTTTACGCGTGGATTGCGATGTTGTCAGGCATTGCGGTTGCTTTATTAGCAAAAGGAGGCGTGACGCTACTTGCGAAAGATCCGCACATGACGACTGCGCTTGTCATTGGTACGATTTTAGCTGTATCTTTATTCAAAGGCGTTGCGGTTGGGCCGTTAATTGGTGCAGGTATTGCGTACATGCTCATGAAAATGGTCGATGTATTTTCGTGATTTATTACTTTTTTATAATAATATTTTTGAATTATGATTTCTTTTAGTTCACAAAAGTCTGATAATTGTTTATAATAATAGTGGAGCATGTACGAAACGATCGTATATATTCCCCTGCTCGCTTCGTTAAGCGGACAGGTGAATATATAACAAAATGTAAGCCGTTTCTTTGCATTTTTATTCAGATGTTTTGAGCAAGCGCTCACCGACGTGCATTAACATGGGAAAAGGGGAATAAAAGAGAAAAGGAGAGATGTAACATGACAGTAACTCGCGGTCTCGAAGGGGTTGTTGCAACCACTTCCACCATTAGTTCAATCATCGATGATACGCTCACATATGTTGGGTATAATATCGATGATTTAGCGGAACACGCTACGTTTGAAGAGGTTGTTTATTTACTTTGGCATCGCAAATTACCAAACAAAGAAGAATTGGAAACGTTAACAAAGCAGTTGGCAGAAAATGCTGATATTCCGCAACAAGTCATTGATCATTTTAAAATGTACCCGCTTGATCAAGTGCATCCGATGGCTGCGCTTCGTACAGCCATTTCGTTCCTTGGATTGTACGATGAAGAGGCGGAAGCGATGAATCCGGAAGCGAACTATCGCAAAGCGATTCGCTTGCAGGCGAAAGTATCGACAATTGTTGCTGCGTTTTCACGCATTCGCAAAGGATTAGAGCCTGTACCACCGCGCAAAGATTTAAGTTTTGCGGCAAACTTTTTATACATGTTAACAGGTAAAGAGCCGGATCCGATCGCTGAAGAAGCGTTTAATAAAGCGCTTGTGCTTCATGCAGACCATGAATTAAACGCTTCAACGTTTACGGCGCGCGTCTGTGTTGCCACTTTATCAGATGTATACTCTGGCATTACTGCAGCGATTGGAGCATTAAAAGGACCTCTTCATGGCGGAGCAAACGAAGCGGTCATGAAAATGTTGACGGAAATCGGTACGCTTGAAAATGTAGAAACGTACATCCACAACAAATTAAACAACAAAGAAAAAATTATGGGCTTCGGTCATCGCGTGTATCGTCACGGGGACCCACGCGCAAAACATTTAAAGAAAATGTCTGAAAAATTGACGAAGTTAACAGGTGAGCCACATTGGTATGACATGTCGGTGAAAATTGAGGAGATTGTTACATCGACAAAAGGGTTGCCGCCAAATGTTGACTTCTACTCAGCTTCTGTTTACCATAGTTTAGGAATTGATCACGATTTATTTACACCAATTTTTGCAATTAGCCGTATGTCTGGATGGCTTGCGCACATTTTAGAGCAGTACGAAAACAACCGTCTCATTCGCCCGCGTGCAGAATATACAGGACCGATGAGACAAGTGTACGTACCGCTTGAAGAACGCGCATAATGATTGGTTAGAAAAGGTGAGAAGTTCGCCTCTCACCTTTTTACACTACATGATTTGGAGGTATGATGATGCAAGGAGAAAAAATTACAGTTACAAACGGAGTATTAAACGTTCCAAATTATCCAATTATCCCATTTATTGAAGGGGACGGGACTGGTCCAGATATTTGGGCAGCCGCTTCTCGCGTATTGGAAGCAGCTGTTGAAAAAGCATATAAAGGTGAACGGAAAATCGTTTGGAAAGAAGTGCTTGCTGGTGAAAAAGCGTTTAAGTTGACAGGTGAATGGTTGCCACAAGAAACACTCGATACGATTCGTGAATACATAATTGCGATTAAAGGTCCGTTGACAACGCCGGTCGGTGGTGGCATTCGTTCATTAAACGTTGCGCTTCGCCAAGAGCTCGATTTGTTTGTATGTTTACGTCCGGTTCGCTATTTTAAAGGAGTTCCTTCTCCAGTTAAGCGCCCTGAAGATACAGACATGGTTATTTTCCGTGAAAATACGGAAGATATTTATGCTGGAATCGAATATGCGAAAGGAACGCCAGAAGTAAAAAAAGTGATCGATTTCTTACAAAATGAAATGGGCGTACGCAAAATCCGCTTCCCTGAAACGTCAGGAATTGGCATTAAACCAATTTCGGAAGAAGGAACGAAACGATTAGTACGAGCAGCAATTAAATATGCGATTGAACACGGTCGCAAATCGGTGACGCTCGTTCATAAAGGAAACATTATGAAATATACAGAAGGTGCGTTTAAAAACTGGGGTTACGAATTAGCTGAGCAAGAATTTGGCGATCAAGTGTTTACATGGGCGGAGTATGACCGCATCGTTGAAACCGATGGAAAAGAAGCTGCAAACAAGGCGCAGGCGGAAGCAGAAGCAGCAGGAAAAATCATTATTAAGGATGCGATTGCAGATATTTTCTTGCAACAAATTTTAACTCGTCCACGCGAGTTTGATGTCGTTGCAACGATGAACTTAAATGGCGACTACATTTCTGATGCGCTTGCAGCACAAGTAGGCGGCATCGGTATCGCTCCAGGTGCAAACATTAACTATGAAACGGGTCATGCCATTTTTGAAGCAACGCATGGCACAGCACCAAAATATGCAGGATTAGATAAAGTGAACCCGTCGTCTGTCATTTTATCTGGTGTCATGATGTTTGAACATCTCGGTTGGAACGAGGCAGCAAAACTCATTATTGACTCTATGGAAAAAACAATTGCATCTAAAGTGGTCACATATGATTTTGCGCGCTTAATGGAAGGTGCAACAGAAGTGAAATGCTCTGAATTTGCGGATGCTCTCATTCGAAATATGGGCGAATAAACGAAAAAGGGGATGGAAGAACGTGGGTATGAAACGTAAAAAAATCTCAATTATCGGTGCTGGATTTACGGGAGCGACAACAGCGTTTATTTTAGCGCAAAAAGAGCTAGGAGATATCGTTCTTGTCGACATTCCACAATTGGAAAATCCGACAAAAGGCAAGGCGCTCGATATGCTTGAGTCAAGCCCAGTTCTTGGTTTTGACGCCAACATTATTGGTACGTCGGATTATGCGGATACAGCTGATTCGGACATCGTTGTCATCACTGCGGGGATTGCACGCAAACCAGGGATGAGTCGTGACGACTTAGTAACGACAAATCAAAACATTATGAAAGCTGTAACGAAAGAAGTCGTTAAATACTCACCGAACTGCTTTATTATCGTCTTAACAAATCCAGTAGATGCGATGACATATACAGTATTTAAAGAATCAGGCTTTCCGAAAAACCGCGTCATCGGCCAATCTGGCGTATTAGATACCGCGCGTTTCCGGACATTTGTTGCCCAAGAATTAAACTTATCTGTTAAAGATATTACAGGATTTGTTTTAGGTGGGCATGGAGATGATATGGTACCGCTTGTGCGTTACTCATATGCAGGGGGCATTCCGCTTGAAACGTTAATCCCAAAAGAGCGTTTAGACGCCATTGTTGAACGTACGCGTAAAGGTGGCGGTGAAATCGTCAACTTGCTAGGCAACGGTAGCGCTTATTATGCGCCAGCTGCGTCCCTTGCTGAGATGGTTGAAGCGATCGTAAAAGACCAGCGCCGAGTTCTTCCAGCCATCGCTTATTTAGAAGGCGAGTACGGATATGAAGGCATTTATTTAGGTGTGCCAACGATTTTAGGTGGCAACGGAATCGAAAAAGTGATCGAATTACAATTAACAGAAGAAGAAAAAGAAGCATTAGCGAAATCTGTTGAATCGGTGAAAAACGTGATGAAAGTGCTACAATGATAAAAAAATTCGGGGGATCTTTCCCCGAATTTTTGTATATGGTCAAACAAAGGGGAGATGACGATGTTAGGGAAAAAGCGTAAAATTGGACGTCTAATTTCGGACATTTCGGTCGGGGAGAAGCTTGTATTAACGGAAGCGATTGAAGATAAAGATTTATTGTTATATTTAGGGCTCACAAACGATGCGAACCCGCTTTATATTCAACATGATTATGCATCCCAAACACCGTTGAAACGTCCAATCGTACCAGCGATTATGTTAACAGGTATGATTACATCAGCTATTTCAAAATATTTACCGGGTCCAGGAAGTCATATCGTTTCCCAAACGATTGAATTTAAGCGACCAGTATATCATTATGAGCATGTCGAGTTTTTATTTGAAGTAACGCATGTTGATGAAGAAAACAACGAAATTCATATTGCGGTTCAAGCGGTTCGGGATGGGGAAGAAATATTAGTTGGAGCGTTGCGTGTCGTTCCACCATATCCGTTTATTGAAGAAAAAGCGTTAGATAACTTTTAAAAGGGGCATCGCCTCTTTTTTATTTTTATCTTTCAAAATAACTCGTTATAATAAAAATGTAACAAATTTACGTTGTTGGAGGATGGATATGTCGAAACGTGTGTTAGTTGTCGATGATGAGCATTCGATCGTCACTCTATTAGAGTACAATTTAAAACAAGCTGGATTTACCGTATTGACGGCTTATGATGGGGAAGAAGGGCTTCATCAAGCATTGGAAGAACGACCTGATTTTATCATTCTTGATTTAATGTTACCAAAATTAGATGGAATCGAAGTATGTAAGCAATTGCGTCAACAAAAAGTGATGACACCTATTTTAATGTTGACGGCAAAAGACGATGAGTTTGATAAAGTGCTCGGTCTTGAATTAGGTGCTGATGATTATATGACAAAGCCGTTTAGCCCACGCGAAGTTGTCGCACGTGTCAAGGCGATTTTGCGCCGAACGACTATTCACGGACATGAAGAAAAACAAGAAAATGGTGACGATTCGCTCATTGTCGGGCAACTAAAAATTTTCCCAGATCGTTATGAGGCGTATTTTGCAGAACAAAGATTAGAATTAACTCCGAAAGAGTTTGAACTATTGGCATATTTAGCGAAATATAAAGGGCGCGTGTTGACGCGTGATCAGTTGTTAAGTGCAGTGTGGAACTATGATTTTGCCGGAGATACGCGCATTGTTGATGTGCATATTAGCCATTTGCGTGAAAAAATCGAACAAGATACGCGCAAACCACTATACATTAAAACGATACGCGGATTAGGGTACAAACTAGAGGAGCCGAAAGTGGATGAATAAATTTCGCTCTCGGCTATTGCTTGGGCTTATTTCGGTCATTTTATCTGTTTTATTTGGTCTTGGGGTGTTATTAGGTCAATTATTTCAAAAATTTTATGCGGATACTGTCCATGAACGTATGGAAAAAGAGGCCAAGCTTTTAGCTTTATATATAGAGAATAAATCGTTCCAATCCTCATCGTTTGAGCAAAAATTGCGTGCAATTAGCGACATGCTGTCTGCTCGCATCACCATTGTTGACCGAGATGGACGGCTTATGTTTGATACAAACAATTACATATCCATTGATGAAAAGAGGCATAAAAAATTAATTCAAACGTTATTAAAACGAGAAGATCGTTCCTTTATTTTTGAAGAAGAACAAGATTTATATTATTATGCCGTCCCATTTTGGCAGAGGGATGAGCAGCTTGGGCATATTGTTCTCAGTTTGCCGATGGATGCGATCGAGCGGGTAAATGAACAAATTTGGATTTTGCTTACATTCAGCTTAAGTATTGCATTTTTCATTATTCTTTTATTAGGTATTAAAATTACAAATCAATATACAAAACCGATTGAGGCCGCAACAAAAGTGGCGATGGAGCTTGCACGTGGCAATTATAAAGCGCGAACGTACGAAAGTCGAGAAGATGAAACGGGGATGCTTAGCCAGTCGCTTAATATTTTAGCGCGCAATTTACAAGAGATGGTGCGCATGCAAGAAATGCAGCAAGATCGCTTGCGAGCATTAATTGAAAATATGGGGAGCGGCTTAATTTTAATTGATCAACGTGGCTACATTTCGCTCATGAACCGCGCGTATAAGGAAATGTTTCATATTGATCCGTCCGACTACATTCATCGTCTATATTATGAGGCGTTTCCGCACAAGGAAGTCATTGCGCTTGTCGAAGAAATATTTATGACGGAAGTAAACGTACGTAAACAATTGCTTCTTCCTGTCGATATTGAGCGAAAACATTTTGAAGTATACGGAACACCGATTATCGGAACAAACGATGAATGGAAAGGAATTATCGTTGTGTTCCACGATATTACTGAGCTAAAAAAGCTTGAGCAAATGCGAAAAGATTTTGTAGCGAACGTTTCGCACGAATTAAAAACGCCGATTACATCGATTAAAGGTTTTGCGGAAACGTTGTTAGATGGGGCAATGCATGACGCTCAAACACTTGAATATTTTTTAACGATTATTTTAAAAGAAAGCGAACGATTGCAACATTTAATTCAAGATTTGCTTGATTTATCAAAAATTGAACAACAAGGATTTACATTAAATATATCGGTCGTTGACTTGTACGATGTATTAAAAGAAGTCATTGTCATGCTTGAAGGGAAAGCGAACGATAAGCAAATTGCATTATCATGCACATCGAATGCTCCGATTTGTTATATGTATGGAGATTTACATCGTTTAAAGCAAATTTTTATTAATTTAATTAATAACGCCATTGCCTATACGCCAGCAGGTGGACGCGTCACCGTTTCCATCGAAAAAGACGATAAACAATTGCATGTTCATGTCAGCGACACAGGGATTGGTATTGAACAAAAAGAAATTCCGCGTATTTTTGAACGCTTTTATCGTGTAGACAAAGCACGAAGTCGCAATTCCGGTGGAACAGGCCTTGGTTTAGCGATTGTAAAACATTTAGTGGAGGCACATCACGGAACGATTTCTGTAAAAAGTGAAGTAGGTGTAGGAACGACATTTACTGTTCATTTTCGCGTTGATGCTTGCTTAGATGAATGATTTTTTTAACGATATATTTACAAACGATTTACCATATATTAAAAAAATACTGGTAAGATAACAGATGAAAACCCCTTCATCCAAGAAGCCGATTGTCTTGGAATAGGCGAGGACAACGAATGTTCTCGTCTTTTTTCTTTTTTGGCAATGATCGTGGTAAAATAAGCGTAAGTGAATGAAGAGGAGGTTTTCGGTTTGGCAAACAAATTAGTGTTGATCGACGGCAATAGCATTGCTTATCGTGCTTTTTTTGCGTTGCCGCTATTACATAACGATAAAGGGATTCATACAAATGCGATTTACGGTTTTACGATGATGTTAATGAAGCTCATTGAAGAAGAAAAACCGACGCACATGCTCGTTGCGTTTGACGCAGGGAAAACGACATTTCGCCATGAAGTGTACACAGAATATAAAGGGGGAAGACAAAAAACGCCACCAGAACTATCGGAACAGTTTCCATTTTTACGTGAGTTGCTTGATGCATATAACATTCGTACGTATGAGCTTGAAAATTACGAAGCAGACGATATTATCGGAACGTTAGCTACGCGAGCGGAAAAAGAAGGTTTTGACGTCATCATTATTTCAGGAGATCGCGATTTAACGCAATTAGTATCTGAGCGTATTCATGTGCACGTGACGAAAAAAGGAATGACAGATCTAGAGCGATATACGCCGCAATACGTGTTCGAGAAATACGGATTAACGCCAGCGCAAATTGTTGATTTAAAAGGGTTAATGGGTGATGCATCAGATAATATACCGGGTGTTCCGGGAGTCGGAGAAAAGACAGCGTTAAAGTTGTTAAAGGAGTACGGAACAGTTGAACACGTACTAGCATCACTTGAACATATTTCAGGAAAAAAACTAAAAGAGAATTTACAAACGTATCGTGAACAAGCGCTACTAAGTAAACAGTTAGCGACCATTCATCGCGACGTTCCGCTCACACTATCGTTCGATGAATTAGCATGGCAGTCATATGATGTCGAACGACTGGCAGCATTATTTCAAGAGCTAGGGTTTACGTCGCTCATGGATAAAATTGGACAGCCTTCACATGAACAACGATCATTAACGAACATCTCTTTCGTGACGGTACAAACGATTGACGAGCATATGTTGGCGGAAGATAGTGCCCTTGTTATCGAAGTGCTTGATGAAAATTATCATCAAGCACCGATTCTCGGATTTGCACTTGTAAATGAGCGAGGACATTTTTTTATCCCGACAGATGTGGCGCTCGCTTCAACTGTATTTCGGACATGGCTTGAAGATGAAAATTGCAAAAAAAGTGTATTTGACGCGAAACGTGCCATTGTAGCGCTGAAATGGCATGGCATTGAGCTAAAAGGCGTTGATTTTGATTTATTGTTAGCCGCCTATTTGCTTAATCCGACGGATGCCAATGGGGATGTGGCGGCCATTGCAAAAACAAAGCAATATACAGATGTACAAAGCGATGAAGAAGTATATGGGAAAGGGGCGAAACAAGCTGTTCCATCGGTAAATGTATTAGCTGAACATCTTGTAAGAAAGGCAAAAGCGATCCTTTCGTTAAAGGAAACGTATATTCATGAATTAAAGCAAAATGAACAATTTGAGTTACTTACGAACTTAGAATTGCCACTTACATTCATCTTAGGAGAAATGGAATTTCATGGAGTAAAAGTGGATGTTGAACGTTTGCAATATATGGGAAGAGAGTTCGCTGCTCAGCTCCAGCAAATTGAGCAACGTATTTATGAATTAGCAGGAACAACATTTAACATTAATTCCCCAAAACAGCTTGGAACGATTTTGTTTGAAAAATTGCAGTTACCGGTCGTGAAAAAAACAAAAACAGGTTATTCGACTTCCGCCGATGTGTTAGAAAAGTTGGCACCGCACCATGAAATTATTGAGCAAATTTTACATTACCGTCAGCTCGGAAAATTACAATCGACGTATGTAGAAGGATTAATGAAAGTAGTGCGCCAAGATACAGGAAAAGTGCATACCATCTTTCAACAAGCATTGACGCAAACAGGGCGCTTAAGTTCAACAGAGCCTAATTTACAAAACATTCCGATTCGCATTGAAGAAGGAAGAAAAATTCGTCAAGCGTTCGTCCCATCTTTTGATGATTGGGTCATTTTTGCGGCTGACTATTCGCAAATTGAGTTGCGCGTGTTAGCCCATATTGCTAATGATGAAAATTTAATTGCTGCATTTCATCATGATCTCGATATTCATACGAAAACAGCGATGGACATTTTTCACGTAAAGGAAGAAGAAGTGACTGCACATATGCGCCGTCAAGCGAAAGCGGTCAATTTTGGTATCGTTTATGGAATTAGCGACTACGGATTGTCGCAAAACTTAGGCATTACACGTAAAGAAGCGGCTGAATTTATCGAACGCTATTTCCACAGTTATCCGGGTGTGAAAAAGTATATGGAAGAAATCGTGCAAGATGCGAAGCAAAAAGGGTATGTGACGACGTTGCTTCACCGCCGTCGTTATTTGCCGGATATTACGAGCAGCAATTTCAACGTCCGCAGTTTTGCCGAGCGGACAGCGATGAACACGCCAATTCAAGGAAGCGCAGCGGATATTATTAAAAAAGCGATGATTGATTTAGCGACACGTTTACATGAAGAACGGTTACAAGCGCGTCTATTATTGCAAGTACATGACGAACTTATTTTAGAGGCCCCAAAAGAGGAAGTTGATTTGTTGAAAAAAATTGTCCCAGATGTGATGGAAAATGCGGTATCATTACGTGTTCCACTAAAGGTCGATTACCACTTTGGACCGACGTGGTATGACGCGAAGTAAGGAAAGGATGAGCAAACATGCCAGAACTACCTGAAGTGGAAACGGTGCGGCGCACGCTTCTTCCGCTTGTTGTTGGCAAAACGATTGAACGTGTAAAAGTACATTGGGAAAAGATCATTCAACATCCTGACGTAGAAACATTTTGCGATCGATTAAAAGGACAGACGATTTACGATATCGAGCGACGGGGGAAATTTTTAATTTTTCAATTGGACGATGTTGTTCTAGTTTCCCATTTACGTATGGAAGGACGTTACATATACGAAAAAGAAAATGCTCCATTTGATCGCCATACGCACATCTTTTTTACATTTACAGATCGTACAGAACTTCGTTATCGCGATGTGCGTAAATTTGGAACGATGCATTTGTTCAATAAAGGGGAAAACGTTCCACCTTTATCAAACATCGGCGTCGAGCCGCTTGACGAGCAGTTTACTGTCTTATGGCTTACCGATCAGCTTCAACGAACAAAGCGAACAATAAAAGCGGTATTGCTTGACCAAACGATTATTGCAGGGTTAGGAAATATTTATGTTGATGAAGTGTTATTTCGTTCCTCCATTCACCCAAAACGTATCGCAGCTACGTTAACGGTGCAGGAAATAGAAGCGTTACATGAAGCAATCGTTGAAACGATACGAGAAGCGATTGAAAAAGGGGGAAGTACGGTTCGAACATACGTCAATACGCAAGGGAAAATGGGAACATTTCAAACGCAATTGTACGTATATGGTCGTGTGAACATGCCGTGCCGGCGATGCGGGGAGCCCATTGTCAAAACAACGGTTGCGAATCGCGGTACGCATTATTGTAAACATTGTCAAACATAGTGTAAGAACATTGCCTAGGCCTCTTCCATATACTATGGTAGTTTTTCAAAGGAAGGGGCAGGCGCTTATGATCACGTGGTCTTTATTTTTACTTGCTTTAGCTGTTAGCATCGATGGTTTCACTGTCGGGATTACGTACGGTATGCGGAATGTACATATTCCGCTTCGTTCGTTACTCGTTATTTCGCTTTTTTCGTGTTTGACTTTTTTAGTGGCGATGGGCATTGGACGCATCATGTATGTGTTTTTTTCACCTGCTGTTGCGAACGCAATGGGTGGAAGTATATTGATCGTATTAGGGGTATGGATGATCATTCAATTTATCCTGAAACGAGATGACAATGAAGAAAAGTTTCTCATGAATGTAGAAATCCGTCCGCTCGGTATTGTTATTCAAATTTTACGGAAGCCAACGATGGCTGATTTTGACCGGTCAGGTACGATTACAGGAATGGAAGCTGTATTTTTAGGTGTTGCTTTGTCTCTTGATGCGTTTGGGGCAGGAGTGAGCGCAGCGCTTTTAAATTATTCTGTAGCGTTTACGACACTTCTCGTTTGTTTGCTTAGCTTCTGCTTTTTATTTAGTGGTTTGAAAATTGGAAAATCGTTTGGAAAGTCTGGATGGATGCAAAAGTATTCGTTTTTACCTGGGATTATGCTCATTGTGCTCGGTATTTTTAAAATGAGATAGGGGTGACGGCAAGTGTTAACGATCGGTTTAACAGGGGGGATTGCGAGCGGAAAAAGCACGGTCGCGACCATGTTTCGCGACTTACATATTCCTGTCATTGATGCAGATGAAATCGCTCATCGTGTCACAGCAATCAATGGTGAAGCGTATAAGCCGATTGTTGAAGCGTTTGGGCGCGATATTTTAGATGCAAACGGGGCGATTGATCGCCGCAAACTTGGTGCGATCGTGTTTGATGATGAACAAAAGCGAAAACAGTTAAATGCCATCGTTCACCCGCTTGTGCGCAAACATATGATACAACAAAAGGAACAATATGCGAAACAAAAGGAAAAGGCAGTTGTTCTCGATATCCCTCTTTTATTTGAAAGTAAATTAGAGCATCTCGTTGATCGCATTCTCGTTGTATATGTCGATGAACAAACGCAGCTTCACCGTCTTTGCGAGCGCAATGGGTTTTCGGTTGAAGAAGCATGGGCTCGCATGAAAGCACAAATGCCGCTTGAAGAAAAAAGAAAGAAAGCCGATGCAGTGATCGATAATAACGGAACGATAGAAGAAACGAAACGACAATTGCATGCATGTTTAGTACGTTGGGGTGTTCTTGGAAAATAGGACGCCCTTTTTTTATTTTTTTATAGCATAAATAAACTAAAAGTGTTATACTATTTTTGTAGATAGCGAACAAATAGTATAACATATATATTGAAAGGAGCTATATAATGAAAGCGAGAGTAGCGATTAACGGATTCGGACGCATTGGACGGATGGTGTTCCGAAAAGCGATAATTGAACAAGATTTTGATATTGTAGCGATTAATGCGAGCTATCCGCCTGAAACGTTAGCTCATTTAATAAAATATGATTCAAATCATGGCAAATTTGATGGGGAAGTCATTCCGGTTGAAGATGGGCTTATTGTGAACGGGAAAAAAGTACAGTTGCTCCATTCCCGCGATCCACGCCTACTGCCATGGGGAGAGCTTCAAATCGATATTGTCATTGAGGCGACAGGAAAGTTTAATGCAAAAGAGAAAGCAATGATGCACATCGAAGCAGGGGCGAAACGCGTCATTTTAACAGCGCCAGGAAAAGATGAAGATGTAACCATTGTCATCGGTGTAAATGAACATATGCTTTCTCCAGAACATATCATTATTTCAAATGCTTCATGCACAACAAATTGTTTAGCTCCAGTTGTAAAAGTGCTTGATGAAGCATTCGGCATTGAAAATGGGTTGATGACAACTGTGCATGCATATACAAACGATCAAAAAAATATTGACAATCCGCATAAAGATTTACGCCGTGCGCGCTCATGCGCTCAATCGATCATTCCAACAACGACAGGTGCAGCGAAAGCGTTGGCGCTCGTATTGCCACATTTAAAAGGAAAAATGCACGGCATGGCATTGCGCGTTCCAACGCCGAACGTTTCGCTTGTTGATGTCGTTGTCGATGTAAAAAAAGATGTAACGGTTGATGAAGTAAACGAAGCATTTATGCAAGCGGCACGTGGATCGTTAAAAGGCATTTTAGACGTGACGATGGAACCGCTCGTATCCATTGATTTTAATACAAACCCACACTCTGCGATCGTCGATGGATTATCAACGATGGTGATTGAAAATCGGAAAGTAAAAGTATTAGCATGGTATGACAATGAATGGGGTTATTCGTGCCGCGTTGTTGATTTAACAAAGCTTGTTGCAAAACAGTTGTCAAAAAACGAAGCGGTTGCGAATGTATAACGCCGGGTATTCCGGCGTTATTTTTTATGCCCATTTTACAAAAAAATAAAAAACAATATTGAAAAAAAGATATAAACAAAGTATACTATTTTTCGTGAACTTCTTGAACGCGTGGTAATGTGACTACTTAAAGGGTTAGGACCTCTTTGGACTAACTTTCCCCCGTGGTAGTTATACATTCCAGAAAGCAAGAGAAATTCATCGTTTATTTTTTCAAAATTTATTAAAGGGGGATACGATCATGGATACAATGGGTCGTCACGTTATCTCAGAACTTTGGGGATGCGATTTTGATAAGTTGAATGACATTGAGTTTATTGAAAAGACATTTGTTGATGCAGCGTTAAAGTCAGGTGCGGAAATTCGTGAAGTTGCATTTCATAAATTTGCACCACAAGGCGTTAGCGGTGTTGTGATCATTTCTGAATCACATTTAACGATTCACAGTTTTCCAGAACACGGCTATGCGAGCATTGATGTGTACACGTGTGGACATTTAGATCCAACGATTGCTGCTGACTATATTGCAGAAGCGTTAGGTGCGCAAACACGTGAAACAATTGAATTGCCTCGTGGCATGGGTCCAATTGAAATTAAACAAGCAAAAGCTTTATAATAAAGTGTAAGAGGAAAAGAGGTGTAGATTCTGCACCTCTTTTTTATCATTCGTTGAAAAGTGAGGGGACGAAAGGTGAAAATAAAATATATATTTACAAATCATAATGAAACATCGGAGCGTCACCCGGATGAGCAGTTAAAAAGCCGTTATTATAAAACGACGCAAGCGGCGGCATTAAAAGAAGTGAAACAATTGTTCGAGCAAATGGATGGCTATCATATTGTAGCAATCTCCGAAGAAAGAGGAGAAATGAGCGTATCGCTAACGAAAGGAAAAAAAGCGTTTATCGTCGTGACGGTTATTTCTGTTCGACCGTTTGAAACAGCAATTGACTTTTCAGTGACAACGGAAACAACATGGCTTCCTGTTGATTTCGGATTTAGTCGCCAGCTCATCATCCGCTTGTATGACGAATTAGCGAAACGATTCACATACATCGGGTCGGGAATATATAGTGAGAAGTAGTTGTGTATGCGCCTTTTTTTGTCTACTATAAGGGTAAGATCACTGTCAGGAGTTGATACATATGAAATGCCCATCGTGTCACCATCACGGGACGCGTGTACTTGATTCGCGTCCAGTTGATGAAGGGCGTTCCATTCGACGTCGGCGCGAATGTGAACGTTGCCATTTTCGTTTTACAACGTTTGAGAAAGTCGAAGAAACACCGTTAATTGTCGTGAAAAAAGAAGGAACGAGAGAAGAATTTAGTCGTGAAAAAATATTGCGTGGGTTGATTAAAGCATGTGAGAAGCGGCCGGTTGCCCTTGAACAATTAGAGCAAGTGACGCAGCAAATTGAGCGAGAATTGCGCAATAGCGGCATAAATGAAGTAAAAAGTGAAACGATCGGCGAAATGGTGATGGAAAGATTGTCAAAAATTGATGAAGTCGCTTACGTTCGTTTTGCTTCTGTATATCGACAGTTTAAAGATTTAAACGTCTTTATTGAAGAATTAAAAGAGCTCATTAAAAAAGAACAAGGAGAAAGGGCATAATGTGCTCTTTTTCATATGAAGAAGGTCGATAAGATGGAATATAGTTGGAAAGAGTTAATTGCGGTCGACCGATATATTGTACATGCGAACGGAGTTTTAAGCGAATTAGACCGAAAAGTATTGACGCTTTTATATCAACCTTTAATTGGTGCTCAAGCGTATAGCTTATATATGACGTTATGGAGCGAACTTGAGCAGGTGCGTTTATGGAGCGAGGAGACGACGCATCATAGTTTAATGGCAATTATGCAATGTAGTTTGCCAACGATATATGCCGAGCGTTTAAAACTGGAAGGAATCGGGTTGTTAAATACGTACATGAAACGAACGAATGAAGACGATGAACGGATATTTATTTATGAGCTGCTTCTTCCGCTTACACCAGAACAATTTTTCAACGATGGAGTTTTAAATGTATTTTTGTATGATCGTGTCGGAAAAACAAAATTTCAAAAGCTAAAAAAGTTTTTTTCCGATCGTGCCATTGATCGTACGTCATTTACACCGATCACCCGCTCATTTCACGATGTCTTTTCATCCATCCAACCCGAAAAAATGATTCATAAATTAAGTGATGAAGCGAAACAAGAAGTGATGCTTCAAGATGGACAGCAGTATATGAGAAAAGAACGGGCAGCGTATACGATGCAAGACGATATATTTGATTTTGATGCTTTTTACGCTGGACTGTCTCGTCACCTTGTGCCGCGACGTGCGATTACTGAAAAGGTAAAAGATGCAATTAAAAAGCTTTCTTTCCTGTACGGGATTGGTCCTCTTGATATGCAAAAAATTGTGATGGGCGTCATCGATCCGGCTGAACAAATTGATATTGAATCATTACGAAAAGCGGCGCAGGAATGGTATCAATTTGAACGTGGTGAAGCGCTTCCGCGTCTATATGATCGGGTACAACCGTTAGCAGAGCGAACGATGGCACATGCCGAACCAAAAAATGAAGAAGAATATTTAATGAAACAGCTTGAAACCGTTTCGCCGAGACAATTGCTTATGGATTTTTCTGGTGGCGTTGAACCGGCGTTAGCTGATTTACAGTTGATTGAAGACATTATGTTTAAACAAAAATTGCCGCCAGGTGTCATGAACGTTTTAATTTATTACGTTATGCTGCGCACGGATATGAAATTGCCGAAAAAATACGTTGAAAAAATCGCGAGTTCATGGGCGCGAAAAAAGGTACGTACGGTGAAACAAGCGATGGAATTGGCGAAAAAAGAGGCGCGGGAATATGAGACATTTATGAAAGAAAAAGAGCAAAAAGGCTCTAAAAAACCGATTCGTACCGAACTGTTGCCAGATTGGCTGCAGACGGACTATTCACAATTTGAACGAAAACAAGTGAAATCAGAAGAAGAGTTAGAACAAAAACGGCGCGAGTTGGAAGAACGGTTGAAAAAACCGAAAAGTTAGGGGATAAACGATGAAACCAATTCGGGAAACAATTCACCATTTGATGAATCGTCACGATTTTAAAGAACGATATGAGGCGATGAAGCGCGACATTTTACGTCATCCTCATGTTCAAGCCTTTTTGCGCGATCATCATGTGACGGATGCGACGCTCAATCGCCATCTTGGCAAGTTGTATGAATTTGTACAACAAAGTAAGCATTGTGAACGTTGTCAAAGCTTAGAACAATGCCCGAACTTGCTGAAAGGGTATACTCCTCACTTAATTTGGCAAGGGAAAAACATTGACGTACAGTATGAGCGGTGTGCTCGTAAAGTGCAAGATGATGAACGAAAAAAACAACAGTCACTCATTCGGAGTTTATTTATCTCACGCGATATGTTGCAAGCATCGTTTGACAAGCTAGAAACGGACGATCTTGGGAGAATTGAAGCGATCGAGCTTGCGAACACGTTTGCATCGACATACGAAATAGGCAAACGAATGAAAGGACTATATTTATACGGATCGTTTGGCGTCGGAAAAACGTATTTGTTAGCAGCGATGGCAAATGAGTTAGCACAAAGACACATCGCTTCATTTCTCGTGTACGTACCAGAATTTGTTCGCTCGTTGAAATCATCGCTTCAAACCGATGCATTTCAAGATACGATTGAATATGCAAAACAAGTACCTGTCCTTATGCTCGATGATTTAGGAGCAGAATTAATGTCAAGTTGGTGGCGCGATGAAGTGCTCGGTCCGATTTTACAATATCGTATGCTTGAGCATTTACCAACATGTTTTACATCCAATTTTGACTTAAAACGTCTGACGCATCACCTTGCTCACTCACAGCGAGGCGAGGAAGAACAAGTAAAAGCGGCACGAATTATCGAACGAATTGTTTATTTAGCTACTCCGATCGAAATGACAGGAAAAAATCGCCGAATCGACAAGTGATAAACAAACGGTGTTCCCCATATATATAAAACAAGCATGTTTCGGAAAAGGGGGGGCACCGTTGATTTATATCGTATTTCAAAATGGACAAGATGCACAACGACTATTTTATGAATTAAGTAAAGAGCCACAGCCGTATGGAAAATTGCTTTACGATGACAAGACGATTACTGTTTTCTTTCATGAACAGAATGTTGCGCATATGCGCGCACTGTTTATTCCGATTTTTACTTCATGTATCATTCGAGCTTTTGAAGCACGCTGGATTTTATCGATCATTTCACGCACATTTTTTTACGAAAACGAAGAAGAACAACAACAAATTTTACAGCTCGCCTATTCGTTTATTGAAGGGGAAAGGTACGATTATCGTCTCGG
The DNA here is from genome assembly GCF_050613275.1 of Anoxybacillus dikiliensis. GTDB lineage: Bacteria > Bacillota > Bacilli > Bacillales > Anoxybacillaceae > Anoxybacillus. Next base: position 2,162,865 of record NZ_CP187112.1, on the reverse strand, counting down.
GAAAAAAATAAATGTACCGCGTGAGCAACTGATTGCTCAATCGTTGCATGAATGTTTGCAGGAAGGGGTGTTTTCATTCGAGTCGCTTATCACTTTTCGCTTAAAGCCGTATTATGATCGGTTGATGCATTATGTGGAATTAGCGATTGACGAATATAAATTAGAACAAGAATACCAAACTTTTGTTCAACTGTTGCGCGAAATTGTGGCGTCGCGTCAGCCGAAAATGAGCACCCTTCATTTAGTGTACGAAAACGAAACGTTTCAATTTTTCGATGACCATTTTTTTTACTTGTCACCTCATCAACTAAAGCAGTTTATCGACCGTCGATTGATGGTGAGTCAGCCGATCTATATTGATACATCTGTATTAGCGCCGCTCGTTTCTATTGCGCCAGAAAAAATATGGATATATACCGATGCGACAGATGTTGGGATGATTCAAACGATTCAAAACGTATTTCAAGAGCGAATTGAGCTACGAACACCTCTTGATTTTCCAAAAAAATATGCTTATAATGACATACATAATGAATAAAGCCAAAAGTGATGATGAGGACACGGGTGTATTTTTACGGTTCACAGAGAGGGAAGGCATAGGCTGAAACCTTCCTAACACGGAAAATGCACTTACCACCTCTAAACTTCAGCAGTGAACAATGGGACGATTGCCCGTTCAGTAATTGCTGACGGTTTGCGCCGTTATCGAAATGAAGCCGTTTATACGCTCGTTTTGTATTTGTATAGACGGAAAGAAGGGTGGAACCACGAAGCCAACTCGTCCCTCGTTTTTGGGGCGAGTTTTTTTATTTTTAAAAAAGGAGTGAGTTATTTTGGCAGATGTAGTAAAAATCACATTTCCAGATGGGGCGGTAAAGGAGTTTCCAAAAGGAGTAACAACGGAGGATATTGCAGCATCCATTAGCCCAGGCTTGAAGAAAAAGGCGATTGCCGGCAAGTTAAACGACCGTTTCGTCGACTTACGTACACCAATTGAGGAAGACGGTGCGATTTCGATCATCACACAAGATATGCCAGAAGCGCTTGATATTTTGCGTCATAGTACAGCTCACTTAATGGCACAAGCGATTAAACGTTTGTATAAAGATGTGAAGCTTGGTGTTGGCCCTGTTATTGAAAACGGCTTTTACTACGACATCGACGTTGATGTGCCAATTACAGCGGAAGACTTGCCGAAAATTGAAAGTGAAATGAAAAAAATTGTAAAAGAAAACATCGACATCGTTCGAAAAGAAGTGAGCCGTGAAGAAGCGATTCGCCGTTATGAAGAGATCGGCGACCATTTAAAAATCGAACTCATTCACGACATTCCGGAAGGAGAAGTCGTCTCCATTTACGAACAGGGTGAATTTTTCGATCTTTGCCGCGGGGTTCATGTGCCGTCAACAGGAAAAATAAAAGAGTTTAAACTGTTAAGCGTCGCTGGTGCGTACTGGCGTGGCGACAGCAAAAATAAAATGTTACAACGCATTTACGGGACAGCGTTTTTCAAAAAAGAAGATTTAGATGAATATTTACGCCTTTTACAAGAGGCGAAAGAGCGCGATCACCGGAAGCTTGGAAAAGAGCTTGACTTATTTATGACATCGCAAAAAGTCGGGCAAGGTTTGCCGCTTTGGCTACCAAAAGGGGCAACCATTCGCCGAACAATTGAACGTTATATCGTCGATAAAGAGCTATCCCTCGGTTATCAGCACGTATATACACCGGTGCTAGGTAGCGTAGAGTTATATAAAACGTCTGGACATTGGGATCACTACAAAGATGGCATGTTCCCGCCAATGGAAATGGATAACGAGCAACTTGTGCTCCGTCCGATGAATTGTCCGCATCATATGATGGTATATAAGCATAAAATTCATAGTTATCGCGAGTTGCCAATTCGTATTGCCGAGCTCGGTACGATGCATCGTTACGAAATGTCTGGTGCGCTTACAGGCTTGCAACGCGTGCGTGGCATGACGCTAAACGATGCGCATATTTTCGTTCGTCCAGACCAAATTAAAGAAGAATTTAAACGCGTCGTGAATTTAATTTTAGATGTATATAAAGACTTCGGTTTAACAGATTATTCGTTCCGTCTGTCTTATCGTGATCCACAAGATAAAGAAAAATATTACGATGACGATGCGATGTGGGAAAAAGCACAAAGCATGTTGAAAGAAGCGATGGATGAGCTCGGTCTCGCTTATTATGAAGCGGAAGGTGAAGCAGCGTTTTACGGTCCGAAGCTAGATGTGCAAGTGCGCACGGCGCTCGGTAAAGATGAAACGTTATCTACCGTTCAACTTGACTTCTTGTTACCAGAACGTTTTGACTTAACATATATCGGTGAAGACGGAAAACCGCATCGTCCGGTTGTCATCCATCGCGGTGTCGTATCAACGATGGAACGTTTCGTTGCCTTTTTAATTGAGGAGTACAAAGGGGCATTCCCGACATGGTTAGCCCCTGTACAAGTGCAAGTTATTCCTGTTTCCCCAGCTGTTCATATGGATTATGCGTATGAAGTAAAACATGCGTTACAAGCAGCTGGCATCCGTGTTGAAGTCGATGAGCGTGAAGAAAAAATCGGCTATAAAATTCGTGAAGCACAAATGCAAAAAATTCCGTACATGCTCGTTGTTGGGGATAACGAAGTAAACGAACGGGCAGTGAACGTGCGAAAATATGGGGAACAAACAAGCGAAACGATGCGGCTTGATGCGTTTGTTGATTCTATCGTAAAAGAAGTACGTAAATAAATAGTTGCATTTTCGCTCCATGTTTGTTATAGTTTTATTTGTTGTGATCAATTGACATCGGTTGACAATGTGTTTTGGTATATGGTATATATGTTAAAGTAAAAGTAAATACTTGTTTGAACATAAGCAGAAGCACCCGCTTCTCACCTGATCGACGCTATATGGCTGTTAGCAGGTTTCATGACAAAGAAATGTTGTGAGCGAGACGTGTGGGTGTATTGTGCCCACACGTTTTTTTGTCGTGTGCGTTCTGCTTTAACAAACAAGCTTGAAAAAACCGTGGAGGTGGCTAGTTATTAGCAAAGATTTTATTATTAATGAAAACATTCGGGCACGTGAAGTTCGTTTAGTCGATCCAAATGGAGAACAGCTTGGGATTAAGACGAAGCAAGAAGCGTTAGAAATTGCAGCGCGTTTAAATTTAGATTTAGTGATGGTTGCACCAAATGCGAAACCGCCAGTGTGCCGCATTATGGACTATGGTAAGTTCCGCTTCGAGCAACAAAAGAAAGAAAAGGAAGCGCGCAAAAAGCAAAAAGTGATTAACGTAAAAGAAGTTCGTTTAAGCCCAACGATCGAAGAACATGACTTCAACACGAAATTGCGCAACGCGCGGAAGTTCCTTGAAAAAGGAGATAAAGTGAAAGCGACGATTCGCTTTAAAGGACGTGCGATTACGCATAAGGAAATTGGTCAGCGCGTGCTTGATCGATTTGCTGAGGCGTGCGCGGATATTGGTACGGTTGAGACGGCTCCGAAAATGGACGGCCGTAGCATGTTTTTAGTGCTAGCACCGAAAAACGACAAATAACAAAAGGGAGGAACACCTTATGCCAAAAATGAAAACTCACAAAGGCTCAGCGAAGCGTTTCAAAAAGACAGGAACAGGTCAATTAAAACGTTCACACGCATTCACTAGCCACTTATTTGCAAACAAAACACAAAAACAAAAGCGTAAACTTCGTAAAGCAACGCTTGTATCAAAAGGCGATTTCAAACGCATTCGTCAATTGTTAGATAACGTAAAATAATTTTAGGAGGGAAATGTTATGCCACGTGTAAAAGGCGGTACAGTCACACGCAGACGTCGTAAAAAAATTCTTAAACTAGCAAAAGGATACTTCGGTTCGAAACATCGTTTATATAAAGTTGCAAACCAACAAGTGATGAAATCATTAATGTACGCGTATCGCGATCGTCGCCAACGTAAACGCGACTTCCGCAAACTTTGGATTACGCGCATTAACGCTGCGGCGCGCATGAACGGTCTTTCTTACAGCCGTTTAATGCACGGACTAAAGCTTGCAGGTATCGAAGTAAACCGCAAAATGCTTGCTGACTTAGCAGTAAACGATGCAGCAGCATTCACACAACTTGCAAACATCGCAAAAGAAAACTTAAACAAGTAATAAAGGAAATGACCATTCTCCCTTGAGGGGATGGTCATTTTTCGTAAGAGGGGGAGAAAAAATGGATATAAGAAAATTATTTGCTATGCAGCGGCAATTGGACGAACGAATTGAAACGGAGCGCGGATTGCGCGGTGAACGTTTAGTTGAACGGAAATTGTTAGCTCTTCTTGTTGAAATCGGGGAACTTGCGAATGAAACGCGTTGCTTCAAGTTTTGGAGTTCGAAGCCGAAAGCGGCAGAAGAAACGATTTTAGAAGAATATGTTGACGGTCTTCACTTTATTTTATCGCTTGGGCTTGATCTTTCGCTTCATGAGCATGTGAAATGGCCGCATGTGCAAGAAAGTCATCCTCTCGTTGAACAGTTTTTACACGTATTTGAAGCCGTTCAGACGTTTCGCGAAAAGATGGACGAACAAGCATACGATCAATTGTTGTATGCGTATGCACAGCTTGGTCATGCGCTTCAATTCAATGCTGAACAAATTGAGCGAGCGTATGTCGCAAAAAACGAAGTGAACCATGAGCGACAAAGTCACAATTATTAACAACTGTCGAAATGTTTAGTATAATGAATGTTGTACATAGAGAGGAGTGACAGATGTGAAAAAGCTCGATGAAACGTTAACGATGTTGAAAGCGTTAACGGATGCAAAAGGCGTTCCAGGGAATGAACGGGAAGTACGTGAAGTGATGAAGTCGTATATTGCTCCGTATGCGGATGAAGTGATGACGGATCGTCTCGGTAGCTTAATTGCAAAAAAAGTAGGAAAAGAAAACGGACCAAAAGTGATGATTGCTGGTCACTTAGATGAAGTTGGTTTTATGGTGACGCAAATTGATGAAAAAGGCTTTATTCGTTTCCAACCGCTTGGCGGCTGGTGGGGACAAGTGATGCTCGCTCAACGCGTGACGATCGTAACAAAACAAGGGGATATTACAGGCGTCATCGGCTCAAAGCCGCCACACATTTTACCTGCTGAAGCAAGAAGAAAACCGGTGGAAATAAAAGATATGTTTATTGACATCGGAGCTTCTAGCCGTGACGAGGCGCTTGCTTGGGGCGTGCGCCCAGGCGATGCGATCGTTCCTTATTTTGAGTTCACAGTGATGAACAATGAAAAAATGTTGCTTGCGAAAGCATGGGATAACCGCATCGGTTGTGCCGTTGCGATCGATGTGTTGAAACAATTAAAAGATGTGGAGCATCCAAACGTCGTATATGGCGTTGGTACAGTGCAAGAAGAAGTGGGCTTGCGCGGTGCGCGAACATCTGCTTTTGCGATCGAACCAGATATTGCATTTGCGGTTGATGTTGGCATTGCCGGTGATACACCAGGTGTATCAGAAAAAGATGCGATGGGAAAACTCGGAGGTGGACCGCATATCGTTTTATACGATGCAACGCTCGTTTCTCACAAAGGATTGCGAGAATTTGTCGTTAACGTTGCGGAGGAAATGAACATCCCGTATCGCTTTGACGCGATGCCAGGCGGTGGAACAGATGCAGGTGCGATCCATATGACGATGCGCGGCGTTCCAGCGCTCACCATTTCCATCCCAACGCGCTACATTCACTCTCACGCTGCCCTTCTTCACCGCGATGACTACGAACAAACAGTAAAACTATTAGTCGAAGTTATTAAGCGTCTTGATGAAGAAAAAGTAAAAGAAATTACGTTTGATTAAGAGAAGAGAAGTCGACCTGCACACGGTCGGCTTTTTTATTTTTTTCAGAAAATTTTTATTGACGAAAATAAAAAAATTTACTAAAATTTTTACTAGTAGGCGAAAACGCTTACATAAATATGTTTAAAAAAGGGGAGGAGAATGAATGTTTAAACGTTATTGGAAATGGTTTGCTTTGATCGTGACGTCAGCACTTGTGTTGGCGGCTTGTAGCGACAAACAATCATCAGCGGACAACAAAGGGGAACAGTCAGATGAAAAAGTCGTATTGACAGCATGGGCTTGGAATGTAAACGTTGGTGCGTTAAATGAAGCGATGAAAGAGTTTCAGAAAAACAACCCAAACATTGAATTAAAAGTAGAAGATATTGGGCGTTTAGATGTATATGATAAATTATCCACAGGTTTAGCCGCGGGGGGAACGGGTCTTCCTGACATTGTTCTTGTAGAAGATGATCGTATACATGGTTATGTAAATGCGTTTCCAAAAGGGTTTGTTAATTTGTCAGAAAAAGGATTTGATCAATATAAAGACGTGTTTCCGACATTCAAAAAAGATTTAACATCTGTTGACGGAAAGTTTTATGCGATGCCGTTTGATGCGGGTCCAACAGGAATGTTCTATCGCACGGATTTGTTTGAAAAGGCAGGAGTAAAAGTAGAGGACATTGAGACATGGGAAGATTTTTTAGCAGCAGCGAAAAAAATTAAAGAGGCAACTGGTGCATTCGCTATGCCTCTCGACAAGTTTAAGGACGATCCGATTTTCCGTATGATGCTTAATCAACTAGGGGTTTACTACTTTGATAAAGATGGGAAGATCGATTTAACAAATCCAAAGGCTATTCAAGCGATGGACATGTTGAAAAAGTTTGATGAGGCTGGACTCATTAAGGATGTTGACGGATGGAATGGTGTTGTATCGGCAACAGTAGATGGTTCGGTAGCTACTGTTCCGTTTGGTGCATGGTATTATGGAACAATTGTTGATCAAGCAAAAGATACGAATGGAAAATGGGGAGTATTTTTGCTTCCAGCGTTTGAAGTGGGTGGCAACCGCGCGGCAAATTTAGGTGGAAGTAGCTGGATGATTCCTGCTTCTTCAAAATATGTTGATGAAGCATATAAGTTTTTAGAGTTTTTCTCGACAACGAAAGATATTCAGTTAATGGCGATGGAGAAATATGGTTTATTCCCATCATTAGCGAGTGCATATGATTCTGAATTATTTACTAGTGGTGTAGAATTTTTCGGAGGACAAAAAATTTGGGAGTTATTCGCAAATGAAATGAAAGATATTCCAACAGCTTATTATACGAATGACTATGCTGTTGCTTTAGATGAAGCAATTAAAGCACAGGCTGATGTGTTTAACGGAAAAGAACCAAAGAAAGCGCTCGAAGAAGCAGCTAAACGGTTAAAAGATCGCACGAAGCGAGAAATGAACACTTATTAAAATATTGATATTTGAAAAATGAATGAGAGATTTAGCGATATGACTAAATCTCTCATTTCTACTTAAAAGCAAATGAGGAAAGGAAGAGGGCATTTGAGTACGAAAATCGTTGAAGCAAACTCGATGACTCCTAAAGTTGAGGGGCACACAAAAATGAAAAAACATGTATGGAAAAAGAAGATCGTGCCGTACATTTTCATTGCCCCTTCTGTCATTTTCTTTTCAATTTTTATGCTTTATCCAATCGGATACTCTTTCGTTATGAGTTTTCAAACGAGTGTAGGCGGGGAGATGACATTTAACGGTTTTGAAAACTATAAACGCCTATTTAGTGATGCGATTTTTTTAAAAGCATTAAAAAATACGTTTATTATTTTAGCTGTTCAAGTGCCACTTATGCTTTTTTTAGCGATTATTTTAGCCGTTCTTCTTCATTCGTCACTTTTAAAATGGAAAGCGATGTTTCGTGTATCTTTTTTTCTACCAGCTGTGACATCACTTGTAGCGTATTCGATTATTTTTTCAATTATGTTAATGAACGATGGGCTGATGAATCAACTGTTGGAATGGATAGGTATCGGCACGATCCCATGGCTATCTCATCCATTTTGGGCGAAAGTGTCCCTTATTTTAGCGATGACATGGCGTTGGGTTGGATATAATATGGTCATTTATTTAGCTGCTCTACAAAATATTTCTGAAGATTTATATGAAGCAGCAAGTATCGATGGGGCAAGTAAAGTGAGACAATTTTTCTCAATCACTATCCCTCAGTTGAAACCGGTCATTTTATTTACAGCTATTTTATCAACAATCGGAACACTTCAATTGTTCGATGAACCATATACGTTAACAAAAGGTGGACCAAGCGATGAAACGTTAACGATCGGGATGTATTTGTATCAAACAGGATTTCGTTATTTTGATTTTGGATATGCTTCAACAATTGCGTACGTCATTGTCGTTTTAATTGCTATTTTAAGCTTTATTCAGTTTAAAGTATCGGGGGATGAGCGATGAAAAAAATGAGTTTATACGTTACGTTAACGATAGGGGCGCTCATTTCGTTATTTCCGTTTTATTGGGCGTTTATCGGTGCGACGAATGAAAGTGGGAAGCTTTTTTCGAAGCAGCTTTCATTTGTTCCGGGGACAAAGTTGGTTGAAAATATAACAAATTTGAATGAGTCTATTGGAATCGGTCGAGTGTTGTTTAACTCCTTGTTTGTTTCTCTTACGTATACAATCTTTAGTTTGCTTATTTGTACGATGGCCGCATATGCATTTGCTAAATTCGAATTCAAAGGAAGAGATACGATTTTTGCTATTTTTCTATTGTCGATGATGATTCCATATCATGCAACGGTTATTCCGTTATTTAAAATGATGGCTGCATTCGGATGGCTAAATACGTATAAAGCACTCATTTTACCAAATTTAGCATATCCATTTGCCATTTTCTTAATGAGACAAAATATGTTGGCATTTCCTAATGCTCTCATTGAAGCAGCGAGAATAGATGGGGCAGGAGAATGGCGCATTTTCTTTCGCATCGTATTGCCGTCTATGAAACCAGCACTTGCAGCGACAGCTATTTTTCTATTTATGTACCAATGGAATAGTTTTTTATGGCCGCTCATTGCTGTTTCATCAACAGATATGTACACGTTCCCGGTCGCGCTTTCTAGTTTATTCGGGCTATCGCGTATTGATTATGGGCAAGTTATGGCGGGTGTGACATTAGCTACTGTTCCAATTATTATTTTCTTTCTAGCACTACAACGCCATTTTATTTCAGGTATGTTAGGAAGTGCGGTGAAGTAAAATGCCTATCTTTATTAACGAATCATTAGGACAGTTTCACTTGCAAACGAAGGAAAGCAGCTATATTTTTTGTGTATTGAAAAACGGACAACTCGGTCATTTGTATTACGGAAAAAAAGTAAATCATCGTGACAATTTTTCTCACTTATTTCAGTTGCCGAATGAGCCTATTGGAAATGCAACATTTTTATACAAAGGAGATCAAACGTTTTCTCTTGAAGTCATCAAACAAGAGTATCCTTCATATGGGACAACAGACTTTCGTGAACCAGCATTTCACATATGGTATGAAGACGGGAGTCGTATTACTCAATTTGTTTTCCAATCATACGAGTTGTTGAAGGGGAAACCGAAGCTGGAAGGTCTCCCTGCCACATATGTAGATGATGAGAATGATGCCGCGACGCTCATTGTTACGTTGTGCGATAAAAGAACGGGAATAAAGCTGCAGTTGCAATATAGTGTATTTGAGCATGAGAACGTCATAACGAGAAGTGCTCGTTTAATAAATAACGGAAAACACTCGATTGCTGTTGAGAGAATGTTAAGTGCCGTTGTCGACTATCCCGACTCTCAATTTGAAATGGTTCATTTAGATGGCGCATGGATTCGTGAGCGTCACGTTACTTCTAGAGTGTTACAAAAAGGAGTACAGTTTATTGATAGTAAGCGCGGTACGAGCAGTTCACAGCATAATCCTTTTTTTGCTTTAAAGCGTAAGGATACGACAGAGCATATAGGGGAAGTGTACGGCTTTAGCCTCGTATATAGTGGAAACTTCATTGGAGGGGTGGAAGTAGACCATTATGACGTTGCTCGCGCTTTCATAGGATTAAACCCATTTGACTTTAGATGGATATTACATCCGAATGAGTCGTTTCAAACGCCCGAAGTCGTCATGGTATATTCATCTGATGGACTAAACGGAATGAGTCAAACGTACCATCGTTTATATGCGTCCCATCTCGTGCGAGGACCTTGGCGTCATCGTCCGCGCCCCGTTTTAATTAATAACTGGGAAGCAACGTATTTTCAATTCGATGAAGAAAAATTACTGGGCATTGCAGATGCAGCAAAAGACTTAGGCATTGAATTGTTCGTTTTAGATGATGGGTGGTTTGAAGGAAGAAATGACGACACGACGTCGCTAGGAGATTGGCGTGTGGATCAAAATAAAATTCCGAACGGCTTATCTTCATTAGCTGAGCGAATAAACGAGAAAGGGTTACAGTTTGGAATTTGGATTGAGCCGGAGATGGTGTCAGAAAAAAGTAGATTGTATGAGGCACATCCGGATTGGGTGTTGAAAGCTCCAAATTGTTCTACCGTTTCGCATGGAAGAAATCAATATATTCTCGATTTAACAAGAAAAGATGTGAGAGATTATTTGTACGAGACGATTAGTCATCTTCTAAAAAGCGCAAACATCACATACGTGAAATGGGACATGAATCGCAATATGACGGAAGTTGGTTCAGCTTCAATAGAAGCGAATAGGCAAGGGGAAGTTGCTCATCGTTACATTCTCGGACTATATGAATTACTTGAACGATTAACCTATACGTTTCCACATGTTTTATTTGAATCTTGTGCTAGCGGTGGAAATCGTTTTGATCCTGGTATGCTTTATTATATGCCACAAAGTTGGGCAAGTGATAATACAGACGCATTTGAGCGTATCAAAATTCAATATGGAACATCACTTGTCTACCCAATTAGTTCAATTGGTGCACATGTATCTGCTGTGCCAAATCATCAAACTGGGCGAGTGACGCCATTAAAGACGAGATGGCATGTTGCTATGTTTGGAGCGTTTGGGTACGAATTAGATGCCACCGCTTTAACTGCCCAGGAAAAACAACAGGTGAAAGAACAAATTTTGTTTTTTAAACAACGTCGAAAGCTTTTGCAATACGGTACGTTTTACCGTTTACTTAGTCCATTCGAAGGGACGGATGCTGCTTGGATGGTTGTTTCAGATGACAAAAAGGAGGCGATCGTTGTCTTTTATCGTCTTTTAGCTAAACCAAATCCTCCATTCGTGAGGCTTCACTTAAAAGGATTAGATGTATCGTTTAAATATGAGGTAAAGATGGAGAAACAGACGCAAGTGCTCTATGGAGATGAGCTTATGCATATCGGTCTTTTTATCCCACCGTTTTACATGGGGACGGTAAAAACAGAGGAGACAGCCATGATTGGAGATTATGTATCTTGCTTGGCGGTGTTAAAGGCAGTCGATTAGGAGGAGAAATATATGGATGAGCTAGTACGTGATTTTGCTCGATTATTCGGTGAAGAAGGGAAAGAAGTACATACTTTCTTCGCCCCCGGCCGTGTCAATTTAATTGGGGAACATACAGATTATAACGGAGGATACGTTCTCCCGTGTTCGCTGCATATGGGGACGTATGCGGTCGCTCGTTTAAATGATGATGGGGTTATTCGGCTCTATTCAAAAAACTTTCATGAAGATGGAATTGTCTCAGTGACAAAAGACGAACCTTCATATGACGAGCGCCATGGGTGGGCCAATTATCCGAAAGGAATGATTCGTGCACTCATGCCAAAAGATGCAAAAAGTGGGATTGACGTCTTATACTATGGCAATATTCCGAATGGGGCAGGATTATCTTCGTCCGCGTCTATTGAGCTCGTTACGGCCGTGATGTTGAACCATTTGTTTGAATTAAATATCGAGATGTTGGAATTAGTGAAGATTAGCCAACAAGTAGAAAACGAATATATCGGTGTCAATTGTGGCATTATGGATCAATTTGCGGTTGGGATGGGGAAAGCAGGACATGCGTTATTGCTTGATTGCCAGACGCTTCAATACGAGTATTTGCCCTTGTCTCTGGAAGATTGCTCGATCGTCATTGCAAATACGAATAAAAAGAGGGGATTAGCTGATTCAGCATATAACGAGCGACGTGCGACATGCGAGCAGGCGTTAGCGAAATTACAACAATATGTACGCATCAACTCGCTTGGAGATATGACGATGGAGCAGTTTAATCAATATGCACATGTATTGTCTCCGATCGAACAAAAACGAGTGCGACATGTCGTTTCAGAGAATGAACGGACAAAGCAAGCGGCTTTCGCTTTACAACAAGGAGATTTATATACGTTTGGACAATTTATGCGTCAATCACATGAATCATTGCGTAACGATTATGAAGTGACTGGAAAAGAGCTAGATACGCTCGTGGAAGCAGCGTGGAAACATAAAGGAACGATTGGTGCGCGCATGACGGGGGCAGGCTTTGGCGGCTGTACAGTAAACATTGTAAAAGACGATTGTATTTCGTCTTTTGTTGAAGAAGTAGGGCGAATGTATGAAACTGAAATCGGTTATGCTGCGAGTTTTTATGTAGCTAAAATTGGCGATGGGGCAAAACAGCTTACGAGAGAAGGAGAGAGTGCGCGATGATTCTCGTTTGCGGTGGGGCTGGATACATTGGGAGTCATGCAGTGTATCGTTTAATCGAAAAAGGAGAACAAGTCGTTGTTGTTGATAATTTACAAACAGGGCATCGAAAAGCTGTTCACCCAGATGCGCTTTTTTACGAGGGAGATATTCGTGATCGTCACTTTTTAAGCGACATATTTAACAAGCATGAAATAGATACAGTGATCCATTTTGCAGCACATTCCCTTGTTGGAGAAAGTGTGAAACAGCCGTTAGCTTATTACAACAATAATGTTTATGGAACAGAAGTGTTGCTTGATGTCATGAATAAACATGGCGTCAAACAAATTGTTTTCTCCTCAACGGCTGCGGTGTATGGGGAACCAAAACAAATTCCGATTCAAGAAACAGATGAAACAAACCCTGAAAGTCCGTATGGAGAAACAAAACTAGCGATGGAAAAAATGATGAAATGGGTGAACGTCGCATACGGCATTCGCTATATTTCTTTACGATATTTCAACGTCGCTGGCGCGTATGGAACGATGCTTGGTGAAGATCATCGTCCGGAGACACATGTCATTCCACTTATTTTGCAAGTGCCGCTAGGAAAACGAGAAGAGTTTCATATTTTTGGAGATGACTACGACACATATGACGGTACTTGTATTCGCGATTACATTCACGTATTAGATTTAGTAGATGCTCATATGTTAGCCGTGGAAAAACTAAGAAAGGGGAGTGAAAGTAACATATACAATTTAGGAAATGGCAACGGTTTTTCTGTCAAAGAAGTCGTTGAAGCAGCACGTCGTGTCACAGGGCATCCGATTTCCGCCAAAATTATGCCGAGACGACCTGGAGATCCTGCGCGTTTAGTTGCTTCATCGGAAAAAGCGAAGCGCGAGCTCGGATGGAAGCCGATGTACACAACGATAGAGGAAATTATTGCTTCGGCATGGGAGTGGCATCAAGCGAATCCGAACGGATATGAAGAGGTGTAAACGATGGTAAACATTTATGAAGAAATTGAAGCACTTATTCAGTATGCGCTCCATCATCATTTAATCGAAAAGGAAGATGTCATTTATACGCGCAATCGACTGTTAGCTTTGTTAAAGTTGGACGAATGGCAACAAGTTGATGTTATTCCTTTCTCGGATCGCCCGCTTGTTTCCATTTTACAACATATCACGAATTGGGCCGAAGAACATGGACGACTTGTTGGAAAGACAGTGACAGAGCGCGATTTATTTGATACAGAGGTTATGAATTGTTTTGTGGCACGTCCGTCAACGATCATTCAAACGTTTTATGAGAAATATAAGCGAAACAAACAAGAGGCGACAACTTGGTTTTATGAGCTTAGTCAAGCATCTAACTACATTCGTGTAGACAGAGTGATGAAAAATAGACGATGGAAAGTGCGAACGAAATATGGGGATATGGATATAACGATCAACTTATCTAAGCCGGAAAAAGATCCTCGTGATATTGCGCGAATGAAGGAGACAAAGGAGCAACATTATCCTGCTTGTTTGCTATGTATTGAAAATGAAGGATATGCTGGAACGATTCGTCATCCTGCACGAGCGAATCATCGCATGATTCCGATTGAACTATGCGATGAACGTTGGTTTTTCCAATATTCCCCTTACGTTTATTATGATGAACATTGCATCGTATTACGCGATAAACATGTGCCGATGAAAATGGAAAGAAAAACGTTCGAACGGTTGCTTGATTTTGTCGATCAATTTCCGCATTACTTTATCGGTTCCAATGCTGATTTACCTATTGTAGGAGGATCGATTTTATCGCACGATCATTTTCAAGGTGGAAAATATACGTTTGCGATTGAAAAAGCTTCAGCTGATTTTTCATTCACACTTCCAGCTTATCCGCGTGTGCAAATGAGTATCGTTCGTTGGCCGATGTCGGTGATACGTATCCGGGGAGCAAAACAAGATGTGTTACAAGTGAGCGATTTCGTTTATACAAAATGGAAAACGTATAGCGATCCTCACGTAAATATATATGCACAAACAAACGGTGTACCGCACAATACTGTGACGCCAATTGCTCGTCGACGTGGGGAGTTGTACGAGATGGACATCGTGTTAAGAAACAATCGCACATCAGAGAAATATCCGTACGGCATTTTTCATCCGCATGAGGAATTACATCATATTAAAAAAGAAAATATCGGATTAATTGAAGTCATGGGATTAGCCGTATTGCCTAGTCGATTAGCGGATGAGCTAGACCATATCGCACGATATATGAAAAATAAAACGCCAAAAGAGCAATGGGAACCGTCGTTATTGAAACATTGGGAATGGGTGCAAGACATAATGGAAAGACACTATGTTGTTGATGATGTACATGAATTATTAAAAGAAGAAGTAGGAAAACGATTTGAACAAGTACTCGAACATGCGGGAGTGTTTAAGCGGACGGAAGAAGGAAAGCGAGCGTTTCATCGCTTTATTCAACACCTTCAGGAACGAAATGAATAAAGATGGGGGAAAAAGGATGTATATCGGTGTAGACTATTATCCAGAGTACTGGCCAAAAGAAATGATTGAAGAAGATATTCAAGGAATCAAAGAACTAGGGGCTAACATCGTTCGCATCGGGGAATTTTCTTGGCACTTAATGGAACGAACAGAAGGGGATATTGATTTTTCTTTTTTTGATGAAGTTGTGAAAAAGTTGAAAGAGAACGGGCTTTCAATTATGTTTGGTACGCCGACCGCGACATTTCCCGCTTGGTTAGCAAAAAAACATCCAGACATTTTATCTAAAGACGAGTTTGGACGTGTTCGTGTTTTTGGTGGAAGAAGACAATATTGTTTTAATTCAACAACATATCGCTTATATGCGGCAAATATAACGAAGCAGCTTGTGACACATTACAAAGGTGAAGAAGCGATTATTGCTTGGCAAATTGATAATGAATTTGGACATGAAGGAAGTGATATGTGTTATTGTGAACAGTGCCATCGAGAATTTCAACAATTTTTGAAGGAGAAATATAAGCAAATTGATGTGTTGAATGAAGCGTACGGAACAATTTTTTGGGGACAGACATACAACGATTTTTCAGAAATTCCAATGCCAACGAAAACAATTACAACGCATAATCCCTCTTTGCAGTTAGATTGGGCTCGTTTTCGTTCATTCTCCGTCAACCGTTTTGCCCATGAAATGACAAACATCGTAAGAAAACATAAAGGTTCCCATCAGCAAGTGACAACAAACGTATCCGGAGGCTTCTTTAACAAATGGTTTGATCATGAGGAAAATGTTCGTCTCATGGACTTCGTGTCTTATGATAACTACCCTGTATGGGGAGGGCTAGACGAGCCGATTTCTCCTGCGGCTATTGCGATGAGCCATGATTTTAATCGCGGATTGCTCGGGAAAAATTATTGGATTGTCGAAGAGTTAATGGGGGCTCAAGGACATGAGATGATCGGATATTTACCGCGACCGAATCAAGCAAAAATGTGGTCGTATCAAGCGTTCGCTCATGGATGTACGAATATGTTATATTTTAGCTGGCGAGGAATGGATCGAGGAGCAGAACAATTTTGTTATGGGATTGTAGATCATAGTAATATACGAGGAAGAAAATATAAAGAAGTACAATCTGTTTTTTCGCATATTCCGACATTTGAACATGTGTTACAATCGCCTATTCAAGCAGATATAGCTGTTTTATATGATTATGACAATATTTGGTCGTGGCGCTTTCAGCCACAAAGCAAGGCGTTTGATTTTACAACCGAACTTCTTCGGTTGTATGAGCCGTTTTATCGTTTAAATGCGAACATCGACGTCATTCCTGTGTCGCGTGATTTTTCAACATATAAAGTACTTATCATTCCTGTATTACAAATCATTGACGAACAATTAGCGGAAAAGTTGAAAACGTTTGCTCGTCGTGGCGGGACAATTATATTTTCTTTCCGAACAGGGCTAAAAAATAAACAAAATAATATTCATTTTAAACATGTATTACCTGCGCACGTCAGCGATCTTGTCGGTGCGCATATTCACGAAGTAGAATCTCTAGCATATCGTCATGTTCCAATCATCGGTGAAGGACGATGGCAAGGTAAAAAGGCGATGTGCTCTGTGTGGCGAGATTTGCTTGAACCAACAACAGCTAATGTATTATATCGATATGACGATCCGTTTTATCCTCTCGCTGCGATAACTGAAAATGAATATGGTGATGGGAACGTTTATTATATTGGTGGGGGCATAGATGACGATGTGCTGAATGACCTTGCAAAGGAAATTGTGCAAAAACATCACATATGGCATGTAGAAAGTGACGAAGGTGTCGAAGTGTATCGACGTGTATGTGATGATGGTGAGTACATGTTCATCTTAAACCATACAGATCAAGAAAAACGGTTTCACCATTTGACCCTCAAACCGTATGATAGTCAAATCGTTAAAATTTAGCATAAATAAAGGAGTGGCATCGATGGCTACATTGAAGGAAATTGCCGAGAAAGCAGGGGTTTCGGTCGCCACTGTTTCGCGTGTGTTAAACTACGATACAACGTTATCCGTCTCGGATGAAACAAGAAAGCGCATTTTTGAAATTGCGCAAGAGCTGAACTATAAAACGCCGAGGGAACGCAACCAGCTACATGCCAAAGATCGACTTCGCTTTGGTGTTGTGAACTGGTATTCGGAATCTCAAGAACTTGACGACCCATACTATATGGCGATCCGACTTGGTGTCGAGAAAGAATGTTTTCGACGTCAAATCGAGTTAGTTAAGTTATTTAAGAAAGACGGTTCGTACGAATCAGAGTGGTTAACGGGGTTGGACGGAATTATTGCGGTTGGGAAATTTGGAAAACAACATATTCATCTTTTTACATCGGTGACGAACCATCTTGTTTTTGTTGACTATTCACCTAATGAAGATCGCTTTGATTCTGTCGTTGTTGATTTTCGAAAAGCAACAGCTCGCGTTCTCCAATATTTAATTGATCTCGGCCATAAACATATTGGCTACATCGGAGGGCGCGAATATGTTGATGACGGTCAACTCATTCAAGATGAACGCGAACGCACATTTTATGAATATTTATATTTGCGTGGTATGTTCATCCCAGAATATGTATTAACGGGACGCTTTATTGCAGAAGATGGATATATGTTAATGAAACAAGCACTCCAGCTGCCAAATCGTCCAACCGCGTTCTTTATCGCCAGCGATTCGATGGCGATTGGAGCGTTGCGAGCGCTTCATGAAGCTGGAGTTGACGTTCCAAATGAAATCACAGTTGTCGGTTTTAATGATCTCCCTACATCAAAATTTGTTCAGCCTCCATTATCAACTGTGCAAGTTTACACAGAATTTATGGGAGAAACAGCGGTTGAGCTGCTTGTCGAACAAATTCAAACGAAAAGAGAGATTCCGAAAAAAATTGTTGTTCCAACGAAACTTGTCGTCAGAGAAAGCAGCTGTGCTCATACGGTAAAGAAATAGCTTCCGCCTTGGCGAAAGCTATTTCTTTTAAAACAATCAAAAGGGGAATAAACATGAAACTTGTACAAGAACAACGAACAAAAATAAACGGTCAACCGATTATCGCATTTACGCTTACAAATGATCATGGAATGGAAGTCACTTGTTTAAACTACGGTTGTATCATTACAAGCATACTCGTGCCTGATAAAAGCGGAAACATGGAGAATGTCGTTTTAGCATTTGATAACTTCTCTTCTTATTTGACAAACCGTCCGTATTTAGGAGCTGTCATCGGAAGGGTAGGTGGAAGAATAAAAAATAGTTGTTTTGAGTTAAATGGAAAAACGTATAGGCTATATGCAAATGAAAATGGAAACCATCTGCACGGTGGAGAGAAAGGGTTTCATCACGTCATTTGGGAAACAGCAGGATTTTCACAAAAAGAAGAAGTTGGTGTCCGCTTCTCGCATCGAAGTGTTGATGGAGAAGAAGGATATCCTGGGAACGCCGATGTGCAAGTTACATATACATTAAACAACGAAAACGAACTAATTATTTCTTATCAAGCCATTTCTGACCAAGATACGCCGTTTACATTAACGAACCATACGTACTTTAATTTGAGTGGTAACTTAAAAAAAGATATTTTGCAACACGAATTAAAAATAAAAAGCGACCGTTTCTTACCTTTAGATGGTGAATTGATTCCAACTGGAGAAATGAAAGATGTGACGGGTACACCTTTTGATTTACGTAAATGGAAAAAGTTGAGAGAAGTAATTGAGTCAACTGATCCGCAAATTCGTTTAGTCGGACAAGGATATGACCATCCATTTATTTTAAATGCTCATCATGATGAAGAAATTGTTTTATGTGACAGAGAGAGCGGGCGGACATTGATTGTTGAAACGGATGAAGTTGGTGTCGTCGTATACACAGGAAATCACCTTCCTCATGAAGAAAAGATGAACGGTGTATCGTCGCGAAAATATTTAGGGATTTGCTTGGAGACGCAAGCATTGCCAAATGCCGTGCATCATGCTCATTTCCCGTCTTGTATATTGCGTGCGGGAGAAGTATACTCATCGACGACAAAATATAAGTTTTGTGTTGTTGACGTAAAATAGCCTTCGCATGGAAGGCTATTTTTTTACTGCTTCTTCTAATGTTTCAAGCATCGATTGTTTCTGTTCTTCTGTCGCGTGATTCCATAACGCTTCAAATAAGACACCAAGACCGGGTAAATATTTTTCTTCACCTTGTTGTATCGCATCGACGATCGTATGTTGAAGCTGGTCTTTTGAGCTGTTTGCGACGTTTGCCATGACGGCACCACGTAAATTAAAGTCCATCGTCTTCACTCCATTCTTTATGTATTGCGTAAGTAGTTTTTGCTATAATGGTAACTACTATTCATAAAAGAGGAGAGAGAAACATGGAAAAAGCAACATTTGCTGGCGGATGTTTTTGGTGCATGGTTACTCCATTTGAAGAACTTGATGGCATTTACGGCATCGTCTCTGGATACACAGGCGGTCATGTCGAGCATCCGACGTATGAACAAGTGAAAACGGGAACGACAGGGCATTATGAAGCGGTGCAAATTACGTTCGATCCGGATGTGTTTCCGTACGAAAAATTGTTAGAGTTGTATTGGTGTCAAATTGATCCGACGGATGATGGCGGGCAATTTCATGACCGCGGTCCGCAATATCGAACAGCAATTTTTTATCATAATGAGCGACAAAAAACATTAGCGGAGCAATCGAAAAAACAACTAGAAGAAAGTGGACGTTTTTCAAAACCGATTGTGACAAACATTTTACCGGCGACAACGTTTTATCCAGCAGAAGACTATCATCAAAATTACCATAAAAAAAATCCGAAACATTATAAAGAAGACCGCGCTGCCTCAGGTCGAGATGAATTTATTGCGAAACATTGGGGGAAAAACGAGTGAAACGAATTGAATCGCCGAAAAACGAGCGGGTGAAACAATGGAAAAAGCTTTCAACGAAAAAAGGTCGCGATAAAACGGGGTTGTTTCTCATTGAAGGATTTCATTTAGTCGAAGAGGCAATAAAAAGCGGCGTTCATGTTGAAGACATCATCATCGCTGAACATGCAACTATTCCAACAAGCTGGAACGTTGCGCATATACCGACGACGATCGTGACAAATGATGTGATGAAAGCAATTAGCGACACAGAAACGCCGCAAGGCATCGTAGCGGTATGCAAACAATTGCATTGGAACGTCGATGATGTACAAACGGCGTTGTTCGTTGATGCAGTACAAGATCCCGGAAACTTAGGGACGATTATTCGTACCGCAGATGCTGCAGGAATAGACGTTGTCGTTGTTGGCGAAGGAAGTGCAGATGTATACAACGCAAAAGTCATTCGTGCCACGCAAGGCTCACTGTTTCATTTTCCTGTTATAAAAGGAGACATCGGGGAATGGATCGCTCGCTTTCAAAGTGAACATATTCCGATTTATGGCACATCGCTTCGAAATGGGGTTGACTATCGTTCTGTCGCTTCTTCGTCATCGTTTGCATTAATCGTCGGGAATGAAGGAAGCGGAGTGAATGATCGGTGGCTACAACAGACGACAACGAACTTATATGTGCCGATTTATGGGAAGGCAGAATCATTAAATGTCGCCATCGCCACAGGAATTTTACTGTATCATCTACAGAAAAAATAAACGTATGTTTGCACGATTGCCTTGCACCTTATTGTACATTTGCTTATAATAAATGAAGAATTTCATCATATAAAAAACGATGATCGAGAAGAGTAGCTTGCCGATCGCCATTCAGGGAGAAAACGCCATAGACTGCGAGCGTTTTTATGGTAGAAGCAAGTGAATTCACCTCGGGAGTTGGCGCTTGGACCATTTTGCGCATGCAAAATGTAAAGGCGTTCCGGTGTAGACCGTTATCACAATGAAGTGAGCTATGCTGGTCGCATAGCTAACAAGGGTGGTACCGCGAGTGCACTCGTCCCTTATATTAGGGGCGAGTTTTTTTATTATATCGATCAGAGGAGGGTTTTTATGAAGGAGCGGTTACAACAGCTTCAACAAGAAGCGCTTGTTCAAATTGAGCAAGCAGCCGATTTAAAAGCGCTCAATGACGTGCGCGTCGCATATCTCGGCAAAAAAGGCCCAATTACAGAAGTGTTGCGCGGCATGGGGGCGCTGTCGCCTGAAGAGCGTCCTGTGATGGGGGCGCTTGTGAACGAAGTGCGTGAAGTGATTCAAACAGCGCTTGAAGCAAAGCAAGCAACGCTTGAACAAGCAGAAGTTGAGAAAAAACTAGCGTCTGAAGCGATCGATGTGACGCTTCCTGGGCGTCCGGTGAAACGTGGCAATCATCATCCGTTAACGCGCGTCATTGAAGAAATTGAAGATTTATTTATCGGCATGGGCTATACGATTGCCGAAGGTCCGGAAGTCGAAAAAGACTATTACAACTTTGAAGCGCTCAATTTGCCAAAAGGTCATCCAGCGCGCGATATGCAAGATTCATTTTATATTACAGAGGAAATTTTATTGCGTACACATACGTCACCTGTGCAAGCGCGCACGATGGAAAAACATAAAGGACGCGGTCCAGTAAAAATCATTTGCCCGGGAAAAGTATATCGCCGCGACAACGACGATGCGACGCATTCCCATCAATTTACACAAATTGAAGGGCTCGTTGTGGACGAAAACATTCGCATGAGCGACTTAAAAGGAACGTTGCGCGAATTTGCGCGCAAAATGTTTGGAGAAGACCGCGACATTCGCTTCCGTCCAAGTTTTTTCCCATTTACAGAGCCGTCTGTTGAAGTGGACGTATCATGTGCCAATTGCGGTGGACACGGATGCAGCGTATGCAAAGGAACAGGCTGGATTGAAATTTTAGGGGCAGGAATGGTTCATCCGAACGTGCTTGAAATGGCAGGATTTGATTCGAAAAAATATACAGGCTTTGCGTTTGGGATGGGCCCGGAGCGCATTGCGATGTTAAAATACGGCATTGATGATATTCGTCATTTTTATCAAAACGATATTCGGTTTTTACAACAATTTCGTCGGGTGTAAAAGGAGGGGTTGGCGATGTTCGTTTCATATCGATGGTTACAACAATATGTCGATTTAACAGGAATTACAGCAAACCAGCTAGCAGATCGCATCACAAAAGCAGGTATTGAAGTGGAACATGTTGAGGTGCGCAATAAAGGAATACAAGGTGTCGTCATCGGGCATGTGCTCGAGCGCGAACAACATCCGAACGCTGATAAATTAAGTAAATGTTTAGTTGATATTGGCGAAGAGGAACCGGTGCAAATCATTTGCGGGGCGCCGAACGTGGCAAAAGGACAAAAGGTTGCCGTTGCTAAAGTGGGTGCGGTATTGCCTGGCAACTTTAAAATTAAACGGGCGAAACTGCGCGGTGAAGAATCAAACGGTATGATTTGTTCACTGCAAGAACTTGGCGTCGAGTCGAAAATCGTTCCGAAAGAATATGCCGATGGTATTTTCGTTTTCCCAAACGATGCGCCGGTCGGAGCTGATGCGCTAGAACTACTTTACTTGGATGATGAAGTGTTGGAGCTTAGTTTAACACCAAACCGTGCTGATTGTTTAAGTATGATCGGCGTCGCTTATGAAGTGGCAGCGATTTTAGGGCGCAGCGTCAAACTGCCGGCCATTGAGTTGCAAGAAAACGAAGAAACCGTTCATGATTACATTTCCGTACGGGTCGATGCACAAGAAGATAATCCGTTATATGCGGGGCGCGTTGTGAAAAACGTGAAAATCGGTCCATCCCCTCTTTGGATGCAAGCGCGTTTAATGGCAGCTGGCATTCGTCCACACAATAACGTTGTTGATATTACGAACTACATTTTGCTTGAATACGGTCAACCGCTTCATGCGTTTGACTATGATCGCCTCGGTTCGAAAGAAATTGTCGTTCGCCGTGCGAAAAACGGTGAAACGATTGTGACGCTTGATGATGTAGAGCGCACGCTTACAGAAAACCATCTCGTCATTACGAACGGGAAAGAGCCTGTCGCCTTAGCTGGTGTGATGGGTGGAGCGAACTCAGAAGTATGCGATGAAACAGTAAACGTATTTATTGAAGCAGCATATTTTAACGGAGCAACGATTCGCCAAGCGGTCAAAGATCACGGGTTGCGCAGTGAGTCGAGCACACGTTTTGAAAAAGGAATCGATCCAGCGCGGACAAAAGAAGCGCTTGACCGCGCGGCAGCGTTAATGGCGGAATATGCTGGTGGAGAAGTCGTTGGCGGCGTTGTGGAAGTGAACACACTGCAACGAAAAGATGTTGTTGTCACGATTACGTTAGATCGCATCAATAACGTACTTGGCACAGCGATTACGAAAGAGGAAGTTGCGAATATTTTAACAAACTTGCAATTCGCGTTTACAGAACATGACGGTACGTTTACGATTACCGTTCCGTCGCGTCGTGCAGACATTACAATTGAAGAAGACATCATTGAAGAAGTGGCGCGTCTATATGGCTACGACCATTTACCTGCGACATTGCCGATCGGCGAAGCAAAGCCGGGGAAATTAACGCCATATCAAGCAAAACGTCGTCACGTGCGCCGTTATTTAGAAGATGTAGGCTTGTTCCAAGCGATTACGTACTCGCTCACAAACGAAGAAAAAGCAACGATGTTTGCGCTTGAAACGGCGGAACCGATCCGTCTTGCTCTTCCAATGAGCGAAGAACGAAGCGTCTTACGGCAAAGTTTAGTGCCGCACCTATTGGAAGCGGCAAGCTACAACCGCGCCCGCCAAGTCGAAAACGTCGCGCTATACGAAATCGGCTCGGTATATTTAGCTAACGGCGAACATGAACTGCCGAACGAAAAAGAACGTCTCGCAGGCGTTTTGACAGGCGTATGGCATGCGCATTTATGGCAAGGAGAGAAAAAAGTAGTTGATTTTTACGTCGCAAAAGGCGTTTTAGATGGCTTGTTTGCGTTGCTAGGCTTAGAGAGCCGCATCGAATATAAGCAAGCAAAACGCGAGCACCTTCATCCAGGGCGTACAGCCGATATGTTGCTAGACGGCAAAACAATCGGTTTTATCGGTCAGCTACATCCGATCGTGCAAAAACAATTTGATTTAAAAGAAACGTATGTGTTTGAACTAGACATTGAAGCATTGTTGAAGGCGGAAGTAGATGACATTCGCTATACAGCAATTCCGCGCTTCCCATCCATTACGCGCGATATTGCGCTCGTCGTCGATGAGCATATTGTTGCGGGTGAGTTGCAAAAAGCGATTATCGAGGCAGGCGGTGAACTGTTGAAGGATGTATCGATTTTCGACGTCTACAAAGGCGACCGCCTCCCGGAAGGCAAAAAATCGATCGCCTTCGCGCTCCGTTACTACGACCCATCGCGGACATTAACGGACGAAGAAGTAACAAACGTTCACGAACAAGTGATCAAAGCTGTGGAACAACAATTCGGCGCCACATTGCGCGGGTAAAGCGAACCCCCATCTGATGCACGGGCATTGGATGGGGGATTTTATGTCCTTGGCGGATCGGTGGGGGCGTTTTTTTGTCTAGTCCGCCAAAATTGGCGTGCACACCGCCAAAAGAAGGCGGGGTTCCAACATAAGTTGGCGGTGAAGAAAGCCAGATTAATTTAGAGAAAATTAAAAATAATAAATTTAAAATAAAAATTCATTTTAATAATCAAAATCAGTAACTGTAGTTGAGTAATTTCTATAACAATAATTACCATCAGAAAAGAAACAAACAGGGTACTCCTTATGCCACGTGGAGCTGTTTTTTCACGGTATCAATAGGAATATTTTGTTTCGCTGCACGGTAAATGAACTCCACGAGGCAATGCCCTTTTCGCTTGCGACGTTTGCGTTTATGATTTCCACCGTTTTCTGCAACCAGTCGCTCGCGATTGGATTGGCGACGTTCTCACTGTTCATCGGTCCACAAGTCACCTACTTTTTGTCGCTCTAATTTGACTGGGCGAAATATATATTGTTTGCCAATACGAACTTTGGGCTTCGTTTTGCAAAGGAGCTTGATTAAAACTAAAGCAACATCATAACGATGTTGCCTTTTAAAAAAAGTATTTAGAGTCCCTGTTGTTGAATGCTGGTCTGGTGCCTTCCAATATATCAATAATTTTATTGTTTATTTTTGGTGATTCAATTGCTCCGCATTCGTAAGTTATTTTATTTCCATCTTCTTTTTGAATATTAGCACAAATAATTTGTTCTGCATCACATACTACTGCTAAATTAGGATTATGGGTTACTATAAATATTTGTCGTCTTTTTTTAGCTTCCCTAATACAAGGCACAAGTAAGTTATAAATTGTTTGGTTATCAAGATTATCTTCGGGTTGATCAATTATTAGAGGAATATCATCCTTATCTAACAATAAATAGAAAACAAGTAGTAATATTCCTCGCTCCCCTGGAGAGAGTTTAGAGATTTCTTTATCGTTTAACTTCATAATATAATTTGGTTCTAAATAATCTAAAGAGAACAATAGATTATATAAATCAAATTTAGATTCGCCATTTCTTAATTGTTCTTCAATCTCTACCTTATTCGGATTGTCTTGACGATAATCGTTTTTTAAATGGTCCATTACGTCCCTTACAAAACCTAGAACTCCTTGGACATCGTTGAATTCATATTTATCAATTATTTTTGTAAGAACTTTTTCACCATCATCTTTAAATGAACCTCTTGCTCGTTTATTTATTTTGTTAAGAAAGCTTGATTTGAATTCAGGTTTAATTGATAAATTAACTTCCATCGTTAATTTTAAAGACTGATTTAATATCTTATTATTGTTTATTGCATTTTGTATTGGGGAGTAATATGTTTCGTAAAGATTCACAATCTCTTTTAATTGTTGATATATTTGCTCTGTTAATTGTTCACGTTGTTTATACAAATCTTCTAGTTTTGCAGGTATTTCTTTAATTTGATTCAATTGATCTCGATAAAATTTAACAGTGCCAATTTTTTCAGGTGAACCAATTATTTCCTCTCTCTTTTGTTCCCATTTTTCAACTTCCATCAAGTATCTTTGATATTCAATATTAACCGAGTCTAAAGTATTTTGCACGGTTTCTAATTCTTTTATTAACTTTTCTTTTTCAGAGGATTTTAAATTGTAGTTCTTTTCAATTTCTGACTTTTGTGACTGTAATTCAAATAATTTATTGTATAAACCATCATAATTTATCTCAAATTTAAGAATATCATTAACTGATATCCCGAACTTTTTTAAATCTTTTTCGAATCCACTAATAAACGTTTTATATCTACTTTCTAAATTAGTTACTTTATCTATGATTTTCTGTACCTCAGATATACTTAACTCAACAGAAGTTCGTTGCCTGCTATATTCTTTTAGGGATAAATCGACTTCCCTAATTTTTTGATTCATTAAATTAATTGTTATTTGTTGTTCTTCATTAACTTTTGGAGGTTCTTTTTGTTCGGGTTTTGCACTCTCATGTACTTCTAACTCTTGTAATTTCAATTTATACTCGTTTTCAATTCTTTTTTGATGTTTTGACGAAATCTTGTCTTCATATTTTACAATTGTTTTATTTATTTTTTCTAACTCATCTTTTAAATCTTTAACAGCTTGTTTTTTTTCTTCAGTTTTAAATTCAATAAGTTCATCCAAAGAAGATTTTTGCAGACGATCCGATTCATCAATATATGAAAATATAACTTTTTTAAGTTCTTTATTAAAAGAGCTATTATTCCCAAATTCAGTTTCGTTACAAATATTTTCGAAATAATTTTGAGGAATGTATCTAGCCCTTTCTATGCTATTTTCAGGAATGGAATCTGATAATGTTTTACTAATTTTATGTCCATCAGCCCAAACTAATTCTGCTTCAAAAAAAGATGCTTTATTATTCTTTTTTTGTTTAAAACGATTTTCATTTAAAAAAGAGAAATATTTTGATTGATTTGTATCACATAATAAACCCAATATATCCGCTAATGCACTTTTCCCACTTCCTTTATTTCCGATTATTGCTACTAAATTAGGATTAAAATGAATGGAATTGTCAAACCATTTTTCTTCAATTGTGGCATTTTCGTTTTTCTTAATATTTAATAATTTGATATACTTAGTTTTATTATTTTCAAAATGTTGAAGCTTATCTGGTTTCTCGCCGATAAAAACACGTTCTTCGGGTTCGTTTATAATTTGTCTTAAGCCTTCAAAAGTTGGGTCAGCTTTAATCCATGTGTAATCTTTAGAGTTACCTTGCGATGGATGAAAAAGATTATTTAGATCATGTGAATCAGATCCCCATATTATTGGCTTCTTACTACCAAATCTACTTATAAATTCATCTGAAGTCATTCCAAATTTTCCAAGTAAAAAATCTCGATCCTTCGAGTTGTTAGAAAAGCAAATATCTGAAATTTTAAGTAATGTTTGTCTAAGATTTCCTAATCTACCTAATTCTTTTTTATTAATTTCATACCATGGTAAATTGCTTAAAGAACCATGTCCTTTATAGGCAGCTAAAACGAGAAAACTTTCTTCTTTAATACCATTTAATATTAAATTTTTTCTTAGTTCCTCTAACTTTATCCTGAGATTATCAAGAGGAATTGTGATAATGCTTAAGGCTTTATTTATATATTTTCTTTTTAAATCATCTGGAATACTAGCTATATTTAGAGTCACGTCATAATTTCCATTATGATATTCTGCATAACCTATCCTTATGAGATTATCCTTTTTTATCTTTAAAACATGCTCTTGGTACTTAATTGATAATTCTTCAATAAAATTTTGGGTAATAACAGATGAAGGGATTTTAGGGTCAAATACAACATGTATGTTTATTGAGTTATTATGATTGTCGAATGCTTCGATTCTTAATTCTACACATGGGATTAAATGTAAATATTTACAGTTAGGCAACTCAATTTTGGGTTCTTTATTAACCCCATAATCATTTTTCAGTTTTTCATATCCATCCACGGAAAAGTAGTCTGTAACTCCCATAACTTCAATTCCGTGTTTAACAGCATTTTCTTTTAATTTACTAACATATAAATCCCAATCATCACCAAAATTTTGATGGTATGAATTTGGTGTATGTACATGGAGATCCCATTTCCTCCATATAGACCCGCGGATATCGTTCATTTTGAAAAATCCCCCTTTCTTTATATAAAATACAATATTAGCGAAAATAATTCTATAATTGACACTTTTTGATGTTAGATAAATAAATAAGTTCAATTTACTAACGTATTTTGATGTAACAAATTTTAGGATAGGTAAGAGGGGTTACGGCTTGTAATATCCAATAAACTAAAAAATCTTGTAACTATTCATCCCGATAGTAGTATGTAAAGAAGCGCAACACAAATAGGGCATCCCTGTGATAGAAAGTGCCCTAAGTGGTAGAAAGAATACGATCGAGCGTTTCGCCCGTCAACAGAAGACATAACGAGTCCCACACGTTTTTTTCGTGTTTCGTCAGTGTGGAAATGATGCTTCTTGTGATGCAAAAAGACTGGGCGAATGTTTCTTCGCGAAACGTACCCGAAATGTTCTCTTTGACTTTGACCATGCGAAGATCGCGTTCGGCTTGGTTGTTATCAAAGGGAACATGTACTTCACGTAAGAAACGCAGTGCTTCTTCCTTTCGTTTTTGAAGCCGTCGAACAAAAGCGAGTGCTTTTTTCGGAAGAGGCGTCTTCGCTTCCGATCGGTGTTGTGCTCTTTCTAGGATGCGATCATACACTCGTTCCCACCGTCTCGCTTCTTCTTCGGAAAGTGCACCGTGATGCGCTTCGACTGCCTGTTTGGCGGCTAACAGAAACGTGGTCATGCGCATCGCCCACGTATGCCCTTGTTCGGTGAAGCCTTTTAGCTCACGTAAATGATGGGCATGGCAAAGAGCATGTGTGGCTTTCGTGTATTTCGGATACGTACCGAACCCATCGTGCATCATCGTCCCTTCATATCGGGGAAGAATCCCGATGTCATCGGTCGCTTTTTTTCCACGAGAAGCGTGAGGAGCCAAGTATGTATATCTTGATGTACACGCGACATGCACCCATGCGAGTTTCCCATTGATGCGCAAACTCGTTTCATCGACATGCAAGATGTTGGATTCAAGTAAGGCGTCTTCGATGATGTCCATATTCGATTCTAGCGCTTCGCGTCCTCGTTTCACCATATTGGCAAGAGTTCCCGTACTAATCGAGTGTTGATATAACGCTTCGATTGTATCACTTAAACGCTTGTAAGGGATCAATTGGATATGATGCAAATAAACAACGAGCGCCGTGAGACGTGGACCGTATTGCACATGATTCGTGACATGTGGTGGAAACTCCGCTTGTTGAACACATCGGCAATGTGGACAGGATTTCACTTCACGTTCATGTTGTGTCACCTCGATCGGCACAGGAGGGACATCAAACACTTGACGGATATCGACTTTGAACGGTTTGACTTCACGCAAAGAAGCCCCACATCCTTGACACGTATGCACACGGTGGACGACACGATGATGTGGATGTTCCACTTGACGGAGCGTCGTTCCTTGATGTCCTTCTTGTCCGCCTGGCTTGTTGCCAGATGGTTGACGAGAAGAACGTGTGTTGGCAAAACGGTCAGAAGATGGGGGCAAATGGCTATTGGAGCTGTTTTTTTTCGTGCGTGCTTCCAGCTCTTGAACACGGTACTTCAGTTGTTCATTTTCTTTGCGTAGCTGTTTGTTTTCGTGACGCAAATGTTCATTTTCTTGAACGAGTTGATGAATGAGCTGTTTTTGTTGTTGAACTTTGCCGATTAAGCTCTCAACTGTAAATACAGCTTGTTGTACCGTCAACATGCGATTCACCTCCTTGTCTATCAATATTCACATCATAGACAAGGAAAGAAGAAAATATTCAGCTCACTTTATGATGTGGCTGAATAGTTACAAAACATCAAACGCCGGGCACATGGCTATCGAAATCTAGAACGGTTTCGTTTGCGTGTATTTCTGGAGTGTACAGGGAACACTACAGGTAGTCAGGCTGCTTAAGCGCTCCCTTCTTCCGCTATCGGTATGATAGTTGGTAGAATGGAACCCGTCAAGGAAAGCACTTGACTGTTTCCATTCTACCAACTTCGTGGTCTGTATGCGGAAGAAGGATCCTGACTGATGAACCTATTTCATCCAGCTAACATGTTTCTAGGATTGAGTAGAAATCACAGAAAATGGTGAAGACCCTTAATTAAACTCCCATGCAAATGATATCTTTTAAGAAAATCAGATATTCTCATCATCTCTTCCCCCTTGTTCATCACAATGTTTGGGCTGTTGAGTATGTAGTTATTTCATGATGGCCGAAAAACAGAGGTGACAAGCTTTTTTCCAGACGTTAAAACTCAGAGGAAAATCGTGATGGATAAACTTTTGGCAATAGCAAACGAATGAGAGTGCGGGCGGGTTTTTATAGTCATCTTAAACGATTGATAATTTACATTATTTGGATCATTGCGTATCTTTGTATTTCGTTGCTATAATCTTATTGACATCCGGATGATTAACATATCCTGAGAGGAAGGGAATAAGGTGGAAGGAAAGTCGATATTTAACTATCGCTATGTGGCTATGATTCTCTCATGTTGTTTAATTTTTAGTATTGTCGTCCCCCCATTTGCACAAGCTGCTCTTGGGAAATCGGAACGCGTAGTGCAAAAAAGCCGAAATATTGAAGCTAACATTGGTGATCTTCCCACGAAACGGCCAAAATCAAAATTAGAGCTCGAGAGCAGACGGACAAAGTATTCGACAAGATACTTGAATCCGGATGGAAGCTTTACTGAAGAGATATACCTGCAACCCCAATTTTATCAAGATCCTCTTGATAAGAAATGGAAAAAATTAATAACGATCTAAAACCCAACGGGGCCGATATGTTTGAGAATACGGCTAACGCCTTCAAAGTAACATTCGCAAAACAATCGAGTCAACCTGAACTTGTTTCGATCAAAGAAAATGATAGAATCCTTTCGTTTATCCCAATAAATGCGAAAAATGTGCAAGGTGTTGCGAAAAATAATGAAATCATTTATAAAGGGTTATTTGAACAAACCGATGTGCGATATCGCCTTCAAGGCAATGCGGTCAAAGAGGATATTATTCTTAACAATAAACCTTCCAGCAATGCTTTTACTTTTGAGATGAAACTAAAAGGGGTAAAGGCTGTTGCTAAAAAAGACGGAACGATCGTCTTTGAAGACTCAAAAGGGAACCCTAAGTGGTACTTAGAAAAGCCATATATGTTCGATGCGAACCACAAGTATTCTGATCAAGTTGCCTTTCATTTACGTCAAAATAGCGGCAAAACTTATATTGATGTGATAGTAGATGAGAGCTTTTTACAAGATCCAGACACCATATATCCGGTAACGATTGACCCTACGATCAATGAATGGGATGTTTTGCGGGATAATTTTATTGCCTATAATTTTCCTGATTCTGTCTATTCGAGCAACACATACATGCATACAGGTTACAACAGTTATTTCGGAACGACTCGTGCTTTAGTGAGATTTTACCTTCCGAGTCTTCCGAGTGATAGTGTCATTTCCAGCGCTACATTTAATGCCTATCAAACAAATGCCGATGGTCAACAAGTATCTATTGATTTACATCGAATTACAAGCAATTGGTCTTCTTCTGTTACCTGGAATAATCAGCCTTCTATTCGAAGCACAAAAGAATCAACGACAACAAACAATACGGCCAATACGTACTGGAGCTGGGATATCACTCAGTTGGTCAAGGACTGGTACAATGGTATTCAGCCGAACTACGGCTTGATGCTGAAACAGCAGAACGAATCGTCTTCTCCATATCGCACATTTAATACGGTAAACAATAGTGTTAATACGCCGCGCATTACGATTAATTATTGGGTAGAGCCAATCGGCCAAGAATCTTTCTGGACGACCACTAAAGATGGGGTGAATCCAGCAAACGGAAACCTTGTTTTACAAACAACGGATCTTGCTATTTCTGGTCTAGGCGAAGATGTTGAATTTACGAGAACATACAATAGCCGAAAGTCCGGATCGAATGGGATGTTTGGTTATGGATGGATGTCTAATCTCGAAATGAATATTTGGGATGCAGGCAGTGGACCAGTTACGTTTGTTGATGGAGATAATACTCGTCATATTTTTTGTGAAAAAGTTGGCGGGGGATACGAAGCTGCTGGTGGTGTCTATCTCGATCTAATCAAAAATGGGGACGGCACTTATACAATAACCAAAACCGATGGTACGAAACTTTATTTCAATACAAATGGCAAACTTTCTCGCATGGTCGATACAAATGGGAACACGACTACATTGAATTATAATGCAAACGGAAAATTAGCTTCAATTACAGATGCATCAGCAAGAACGACGACGATTGCCTATGGAACAAACGGATATGTATCGAGTATCACCGACCCAGCAAACAGAACCATCTCTTATGAGTATGATGCTTCCGGCAACCTAACGAAAGTTACGGATGCTCAAGGAAACGCGACCATTTTTACGTATGATTCGGATCATAATCTAACAAGTATTAAAAATGCCCGAAATATTACGACGACAATTGGTTATGATACACTCGACCGCGTAACAAGCATTGAACGCCCTATTACGATTAACGGCGCACTTACAAATAGTACCACAAATTATTCATATGACAAAACCAATGGTGTTACGTCGGTCACAGATGGCGAAGGGAGACGGGTAGATTATACGTACAACGCTAACGGCAATATTATTCAAATCACAGAAAATCCTTTAGATGCTCAAAACAAGGCTGTGACAACATTCGATTATGATAATAACAATAATTTAATCCGAGTAGTGGAACCAAATGAAAATAAGGCGAATGGAACCGCAGCGTTCATTTATCAATATGACGAAAAAGGAAATATTGTCAGCGTTCAATTGCCAGAAAATCAGTCGGCACAATATACGTATGATTTGCAAAATAATCTTATCAAAGAGCAGGATTTCAACAGCAACGTCAGCACATTTGATTATGATCAAAATAACAATCAAACCGAAGCGATCGATCCTTATACACAATCAGTTTCACAGCGATACGATAATCTGGGAAATTTGCAGTATTCGACGTATCCAATGTCTACAGCTGATAACTTGGTAAGTAACTCTAGCTTCGAATTCGATCATAATGCGGATAATTGGCCAGACAACTGGACAAAGGCCGTAGAATCAGGGAAAATCGCTACATTCAGTTGGACGACAACAAGCAAATTTGGGAATAAAGCGATCAGCATTTCGAATTCGACCGGATGGGCGATTGTCAGTTCTGATAAGCAGCCGTATGATGGTGGAGTTTATGTGGCAAGCGGTTATGTAAAAACATCGTCCATGTCTGCCAGAGCTCTTATTAAAGTTGAATATTTTGATGCGCAAGGAAACTGGTTAAATCAAAAAATTTCTTATGGGTTGGCAGGAACGAACGATTGGACTCGGCTTCATGTCGTCGCGGATAACGCACCAACTGGCACCAAATCTATTCGGGTATCGGTTGGCTTAAATGCCGGTTCGGGAACTGCTTATTTTGACGGTATTCAATTAGAGAAAGGAACGGTTGTCAGCGCCTATAATCTTGTTGATAATTCCAGCTTCGAGCGAGATATGAATAGTGATGGAATTCCTGACAATTGGACGACAAGCGGCAATTTATCAACAAATGATGGACTAGATACAACAGTTGCGAATATATATGTTGGAAGCAAGTCATTTAAAATCACAGGAGAGTCTGGGAAAAATAAGCATATTAAACAACGGATTAATATTTCTGGCGACAGCAACACTAAACTTACGTTGTCTGGATGGTCCAAACAAGAAGGAGCCAATCCAAACGGCGGTTACTATAGCTTGCAAGTAGCAATCCACTATACGAATGGTACAACCGATTGGGGTTATGCAAACGACTTTGATAAGGCGAAGACCGACTGGCAACATGTTGCCGCGGAAGTAAAACCGAAACAGGCCTTCGATTACATTGACGTGTATTATTACTATTATAATCAAACGGGCACAGCATGGTTTGATGCAATGCGTCTAGAAGTAGGAGCTTCTCTGACGTCGTACACGTATGATGCAAAGAAAAACTACGTCACCAAAGTCACCGATCCGGCAGGAAATATGGTTTCGTACACATACGATGCTATCGGAAACCAAACGAGCGTCACAGATGGAAAAGGAAAAACGACTTCTTACGAATATAACAACAATAACCAATTAACCAAAGTCACCGACCCAAACGGAAATGTGACTACCTATGGTTACGACGGCGCGGGCAATCGAACATCGGTCACTAATGCAAAGAATTATACAACTAACTATACGTATAATGAATGGAACCAAATCTCTAGTTTCAAGAACCCGTTAAATCAAACGACATCGTTTGCTTATGATAAAAACGGGAATATTACAGGGGTTACGTATGCAAACGGGGATCGCGTATCCTATAGCTACAACGCGCTGAACCGACTCATTGCCGTTGCTTACAACGGGACAACAAAATGGACGTTCAATTACGATGCCAATGGCAACGTGACATCGGTGACGGATGCCAATGGAAATGCAACCACGTACACATACGATAAAAACAACCGTCTGACTCGCATCAGCAAAGGATCATCGAACGCCATTGCCTACGGTTATGACGATAATGGAAATGTTACATCGACATCCATTACGGCTGGTACAACGACTGATACGATTGGATACAGCTATAATCCATTGGACCAGTTAGTCGTCTTGTCAAGAAACAGCGCGAATTTAGCGAGATTTACGTACGATGAGCGCGGAAATATTTCGGCCATCATCCATGCCAATGGAACTTATACCGCTTATGAATATAACGATGCCAATCAGCTAAAATCATTGAAAAATTTCGATGCCAACGGAAATGTTTTAAACTACTTCCTCTACAGTTACGATGCGAATGGCAATATTACAGCTGTAGAAACAAAAGATGGAACGATGACGTATGAGTATGATGCATTGAATCAGCTGACAAAGGAAACACTAGCGGATGGAACAGCGATTACGTACGAATACGACGCGGTTGGCAACCGGACGAAGAAAATCGTCAACAATGGAACAACTACAACGACTACGTACACGTATGACGCCGCCGACCAACTAACAGCCGTTAACGGACAGGCATACACATATGATGTGAACGGGAATTTAACGAACAACGGCAACAAAACGTTTGTGTATGATGACGAAAACCGTCTCATTCAAGTAAAAAACGCATCGGGCACTACGATCGCAACCTATACGTATGACCATCAAGGAAGACGCATCAGCAAAACAACATCAAGCGGTACGACTTACTATCACTACGATGGCGACTCGATTCGTCTGTTGTATGAAACAGACGCCAACAACAACATCACAGCGGAATATACGTGGGACGCATTGGGCCGCCCGGTCACGATGACGAAAGGCGGAGCCACTTACTACTATCATTTGAACGGTCATGGAGATGTCGTCGCATTGACGGACGCAAGCGGAAATGTCGTCGCCCAATACGAGTATGACGCATGGGGTAACATTCTGTCCAAAACCGGTGCGATGGCAACAGCGAACCCATACCGTTATGCCGGGTATTATTACGATGAGGAAACCGGGCTATACTACCTAATGGCGCGGTATTATGATGCGAATATGGGACGGTTTATTACAAGAGATACGTTCCATGGGTTTGAAAATGAGCCGCAAAGTTTGAATCAGTATGCGTATACGAAAAATAACCCGGTAATGTATGTGGATCCGAGTGGGCACATTCCTATAATCGTAGCAGAGGCATTGGTCGGTGCTTTTATTAATGCAGTAGGTTATGTTGCAGAGCTTGTTGCAAAATATGGAACTAGAAATGCTTTTAAACATTTTAGTGGGAAAAAGTTTGCAGTAGAGCTTCTTAAAGGTGCTGCTACTGGTGCTATAGGAGGAGGAATAGTTTCAAAACTCGCAAAAGCGGGACAACTCAGCAAAGTTGCAGAGAAGTTTCTAGCAGGACATTTAGCACCAGCTGCTTATTTGGTCTCTAATTTTGGGGATTTTAGTGCCGGCTCTTTCACCGAGAATCAAATTTTATCAATGTTTAATAACAATGTAGGAATTTTATGGGCAACTGCTAAGCCTTATGTAAAAAAAATATATGAAAAATATAAAAAATGGTTATAAAATATAATGAAATAAAGGAGGGAAAAAACGGGTCTCGAAGCGTGGAAGAAGGCGGTTGCGCGCCCTCCTCTTCCGCGTGATGATGCCGATGATCCGCCACAACGAAGCGTTTCGACAGTTACATGAATATTACACGACACGGCCCGATAATCCGTTGCGGAAGAAGCAATCCATTGTAGTGTTATGCGGAAAATTACTGAAGGTACTGCATGCGGTGTGTACGAAACGACAGGCGTTTGACGTGAAGCGAATGATGCAGGACATCTTTGGCCTCGAAACGGCTGCTTGATGCCTATAGTCTCGATTCTCTAGACAACAAGGATGACACGGAGAAGCTGGCGCGATATCATCCATTCGACCTTGAGTCCCTAAAGGAGCTTAGCCGGCCTCTGCCTGATGACTAGACCGAACGAAGGAATGTAGGCACAAGGATGCCAAGAGACATGGGAGGGTTCGTCATCATCAGCGATGCAGAGATCCAAGGTGCATCACATACGCTTCCCCCACTACAACCAAATTTAACCAGTAGTGGCCGCGAAGCGTACCCAGTCAATGTAAGATATACACATATTTAAGAAATAATGTTAGAAACTTTGTCGAAAAATATTTTTTTGACACCCCTGAAACGGCTACAACCGTTGATATATCAACATTTATAGAGGGAGTAGAATTTAATGGAGGAGGATTTTTACTGGTCTATATTTAATTTTTCAGTTGGAATTTTTGGGATTTGGATGTTTTTTTACACAACACGACAAAGATTTTTTCATAGCAAAACTTTTAGTCGTCTTAAATATATAACCCCATTGCCTATATCTTTTAATTTTTGGCTTATTAAAATTTTGTATTTTGTTGGCGGATTATTATGTGTTGTAGTTGGAATATATGGAATGGCTCGTCCATTTCTCTAAGTAATGAGTATCCATGATGCTAGTATTGGCATCATGGATCTGTTTTTAGGGAATGATACGTATTACTTAGTTTATCGGATGAAACAGACGCCAACAACAACATCACAGCGGAATATACGTGGGACGCATTGGGCCGCCCGGTCACGATGACGAAAGCCGGAGCCACTTACTACTATCATGTGAACGGTCATGGAGATGTCGTCGCATTGACGGACGCAAGCGGAAATGTCGTCGCCCAATACGAGTATGACGCATGGGGTAACATTCTGTCCAAAACCGGTGCGCTGGCATCGGCGAACCCATACCGTTATGCCGGGTATTATTACGATGGGGAAACCGGGCTATACTACCTAATGGCGCGGTATTATGATGCGAATATGGGACGGTTTATTACAAGAGATACGTTCCATGGGTTTGAAAATGAGCCGCAAAGTTTGAATCAGTATGCGTATACGAAAAATAACCCGGTAATGTATGTGGATCCAAATGGAAACTATGCATGGATCGTATTGTCATTTCTAAGCGGGGGTGCAAATGCAACTTGGCAAATGGTTTGGGACTTTTATAAAAAATATAAATTTAATCGGAGTGCGTGGATAAATAAATTTAATTGGAAAAAATTCGGTAATTTATTTGTTACGGGGGGATTAATAGGTATATATGGTAGAGGAATAACTAGTTATATGACCAAGTCTCAAATAGCTAAAGCAGGTCAGTTTGCCTGGGATGTCACATATGCGGCAAAAGAATATATATTATTGCAAGCAGCAGGGGGAGACCCTATCACATGGTCTGGACTAGTTAACGCTATTTGGAATAAGGCTAAAGGATATCTAGGTTTTTTAAAGAAATTAAAGTAAAATACTTTAATTATATAAAGGAGTTGTTATGTTTATCTTATTTGCGGCAAGTATGGTGCTGTTATCGGGGATAGCTCTTCTTTATTGGACAATAAAGCACTTAAATAACGAGATTCATAAACAGAACGAATATATAAATGATCCCACTCCAGAATCTTTTAATAAAGTTGTTATAATGTATTTTTTAAATATAATCCTAAGAATGTTGCCAGTAAACATTATAAAAGGAATATTAGTCATATTTTCGATCGGTTTAATATTTTTGTCAGCATTCTTTTTTTCTCTACTGTAGGTGAGCAAATTAGCTAACATAAATTTACAGCCAAACCAAAAAGGCGACATGGACTCGATTCCTTGGTTAGAATTGTGCAGCGTGCCTGTCACGCCCCGATACTGACAAAAAAAGAAGTCGTCGTTACGATTACGTTAGATCGTATCAATCGCGTGCTTGGCACATCAATTACGAAAGAAGAAGTCGCAGGCATTTTGACGAACTTGCAATTTACATTTACGGAACATGACGGCACGTTTATGATTACTATTCCGTCACGTCGTGCAGATATTACAATTGAAGAAGACATCATCGAAGAAGTAGCGCGTTTATACGGATACGACCATTTACCAGCAACATTGCCGATCGGGGAGGCAAAGCCAGGGAAACTCACACCATATCAAGCAAAGCGTCGCCACGTGCGCCGTTATTTAGAAGATGCGGGATTATTCCAAGCGATTACGTACTCGCTCACAAACGAAGCAAAAGCGACGATGTTTGCGCTTGAAACAGCTACACCAATTCGCTTAGCATTGCCGATGAGCGAAGAGCGCAGCGTCTTACGACAAAGCTTAGTGCCGCACTTATTGGAAGCAGCAAGCTATAACCGCGCTCGCCAAGTCGAAAACGTCGCGCTATATGAAATCGGCTCGGTATATTTAGCTAACGGCGAACATGAACTGCCGAACGAAAAAGAACGTCTCACAGGCGTTTTGACAGGTGTATGGCACGCCCATTTATGGCAAGGGGAGAAAAAAGCAGTTGATTTTTATGTCGCAAAAGGCATTGTAGATGGCTTGTTTGCGTTGCTAGGATTAGAGAACCGTATCGAATATAAGCAGGCGAAGTGCGAGCATCTTCACCCAGGACGTACAGCCGATATTTTACTTGATGGAAAAATGGTCGGCTTTGTCGGTCAGCTTCATCCGAACGTGCAAAAACAATTTGATTTAAAAGAAACATATGTATTTGAGCTAGATCTTGAAGCGTTATTAAAAGCGGAAGTAGCCGACATTCGCTATACGGCGATTCCACGCTTCCCGTCCATTACGCGCGACATCGCTCTTGTCGTTGACGAGCATATTGTAGCAGGTGACCTCGAGCGAGCAATTATTGAAGCAGGCGGTGAACTGTTGAAAGACGTATCGATTTTCGACGTTTACAAAGGAGACCGACTTCCAGAAGGCAAAAAATCGATCGCCTTCTCGCTCCGTTACTACGACCCAGAGCGGACATTGACGGACGAAGAAGTAACAAACGTTCACGAACAAGTCATCAAAGCGGTCGAACAACAATTCGGCGCCACATTGCGCGGATAAAACGAATCCCCCATCTGATGCATAAGCATTGGATGGGGGTTTTTATGTCCTTGGCGGATCGGTGGGGGCGTTTTTTTGTCTAGTCCGCCAAAATTGGCGGGCGAACCGTCAAAAATGGCGGGGTTCGACATCAGGTATGAGTAAAATGTTTGTGGGAGAAAAGAAGACAGGTTCCTGATTTATACAAAACAGGAACCTGTCACATACGTAAGTAAAATAGATAAAAAATGGGCTCTCCTCCTGTAAGGTAGTAAGTGCGAAAAAAAACAACCAAAGAAAGGAGTAGAGCCCATGCAGGATTATATCACGAATGGAGTCACATTGAAAGACATTGAACAATCTTTGTTTCGGCATATGCAAAAAGAATATGGTCAACTGCTTCAACAGTTGTTGGAGGATATCGACCACACATTGGCGGAAAAACGAGATAAAAAACGATACGCGCTCAAAGATAAACGGATGATACGGACGCAGACAATGTTTGGAGAATTGGAAGTCAAGCGGAACTATTACGTCGATCGGGAAAAACAGAAGTATGTCTGTTTATTGGATGCCTTTCTTCAGTTTGAGGGGGCACATGGAGTCAGTCCGTTGTTAGAAGAAACAGTGATTCATCTGGCAGTGACAGGCTCATCGCATCGACAAGCTGCCCAGTCCTTAGAAAAAACTAGTGGGATATGCGTGCATGAGCCACGAAACGATTCGCCAGTTGATTGTCGAGGCAGAAGTCGATGGACACCGCGAGATGGAGAAAAAAGGTCGGGTATTTTTCATTGAGGTAGATGGACTATACATCAAACGGCAACGAAGCCGCATGAAAGGAAAAGAAGAGAAAATCGTGACGATTCACCAAGGATGGGAGAGAAACGGCAAACGAGTTTCTTTGGTGAACCGAAGATATTATGTTCATCAGACGAATGAGCCGATTTGGGAAGCCGTCGAGAGCTTCTTAGTAAAAGAATATGGGTATGATCCACTAGAAGATTGGGTCGTCATCAATGGAGATGGTGCGCCATGGATCACGGCTTGTCGTGATTATTTTGGGAAGAGGGGATATTTTCAGTTGGACCGATTCCACGTGGCAAGGGACATCCGACAATGGTTTCGTAATCATCCGAGGTACCGAGCGATACGGAAGGCACTGGCTTCACAAGATGAAGAAGGGGTATTAAGAGAACTGACAAGTGCCGTGGGAACAATGGGAGATGAAGAAAAAGAACGACAATTACAGGCGCTTGTTCGTCGGATCGAAGAGCTGCCTGGATGTTTGAGTGACTATCGTATATGGCTGCAGGAAAAAGGGATCGATACAACGAACATGAGAGCGATGAGAAGTGCGGAAGGGACGATGCATGTGTTTGCGAAGCGAAGCAAAAACGGTCGAAGTTGGAGAGACGTAGAAATTGATGCGATGTTACGAGCCATGATCGCCATCAAAGATACGTTACCGATTCGTACGCACCGTGGAGTGATGTGTCATGTGGAAGAACGAGAAGAAACGAAACGAGAAGCAATCGTGAAAAAGGCAATGAAACGCGTCTCATCTCGAATGAAAGAAGTGATTCGAGACAACATTCCGTATTTCCGTCAGTCTTCAGGAACGCCGATTTACGAGGCATTACAAGCATCGAAAGGTTTTTAAAAACAAGATATAGGCACATACCTACAGGATGAGAGTGGATAAAAGCGCTTACATCAAACAAGTTCATAAAACCATATATAACCAATAAAATCGGTTGAGAAAAAAATCTCCCACAAACTCTTGACTAAAACTATAAGAAAATTCTGATTGCTTTTTGCTGTAGAACATGATTAAATAATATTGTTAAAAATCATTACATTTAAGGATTTTTTTAGGAATTATTGTCCGCCGAACATTGAAAAAATGTAAAAGAGAAGAATGAGGGAGGGAGTTCTTTGAAACGAACAAAGATGAGATTGATTTTCATGTCTTTAGCACTGTTAGTCGCACAATCGGCGAGTATCCTAGTAGCTTCTGCTAATTCGAATGTAACCGAAACTCGAAATCAAGACATTGGGAAGGATTATGCAAAACCTGTACTCACAGGAGAATGGAAATACGACTCTACCAATAAAAAATTTTCATGGAAATTAAATTGGGACAAGGTAACATACGCGAAAGATTATAAGCTTTATCGTAGCGAAGGTGACGATAAACATTTTCAATTGCTCACTACAATTGATAGCAAGAAGGACACTACATTTACAGATAATACTTTCCAATTCGGAAAAAAGTATTATTATAAACTCAATTATATCCATGGAAATCGAGAAATTGAACTTTCAAATATTGTTGACTTAAATTACGACGTCGATACTGATGGTGATAGAATAGTAGATATCATGGAATTAAAAAATGGTACTAATCCTTTGGACAAAGATTCTGACAAAGATGGACTACCTGATGGATACGAGGTATACATTACGGAAACAGCT
Organism: Anoxybacillus dikiliensis; assembly: GCF_050613275.1. Taxonomy (GTDB): domain Bacteria; phylum Bacillota; class Bacilli; order Bacillales; family Anoxybacillaceae; genus Anoxybacillus. Next base: position 2,120,677 of record NZ_CP187112.1, on the reverse strand, counting down.
CCTTTGAAACTTGATTCAGATAATGATGGAATTAGGGATGATAACGAGGACACTGATAAAGATGGACTCAGTAATATAAAGGAATATCAAATTGGAACAAGTCCTAAAAAGGAAGATACTGATGTAGACGGATGGAATGACAGTTTGGAGTTAGAAAAAGGAACTGACCCTCTAAATCCTGATTCCGACAACGATAAAGTGCTTGACGGCAACGAGTTGGAGTTAGGTTTTGACGTTAAGAAACCAGATACCGATGGAGACGGTATCTTTGACGGAGAAGAAAATGTGCAGTATACAACAAAGGTTACAAAAGAAGAACAAGACCCAAACATAGAGCCTTCGGTTACAATTTCATCCAATGCTTCAGAAGTATTTTTAACTAAAATTACCAATGTGGAAGATTTGACTCCTTTTCTATCTAAGAATATACCTGGGTATTTAGGTGCACCATTCGAGTTTAAAACGAACGTTAATTTCACTAGTGCTAAAATGGTATTCAAATATAATCCTGCATTAGCAACAGGAAATTTTCGACCAGAAATCTATTATTACAACGAGTCTGCAAAACGACTGGAGAAAGTCCCCAATCAAGTTCACGACGCTCAAAATCATACAGTAGAAGCCAACGTAACTCATTTTAGCACATATTTACTGTTAAACGGTGTAAAATGGGATGAGGCTTGGGAAAAAGAGTTAAAAGAACCCATTTTGGGTGAGAACGGAAATACTCAGTACATCGACGTAGTTTTTTCCATTGACTCATCAGGAAGTATGAGTTGGAATGACCCGGATGATTTACGTCTTCAAGCTTCAAAAGAATTTGTTGATAGATTACGTCAAGAAGACCGTTCTGCTGTGGTGGATTTCGATAGTTATGCAAGAACAATCGTTAGTTTAACAACGGATAAACAAGCTGTTAAATATGCAATTGATACCATAGACTCCAGTGGAGGGACAGACCTTTACCAAGGATTAAACCAAGCTGTAAATGAGTTGGTAAAAAACAGAAACACTACTCATAAACGATTTATTATTTTCTTGACAGATGGAGACGGGTATTGGGACGAATCAGCTCTAACAACTGCGAAACAAAACAATATTACTGTGTATACCATTGGATTAGGTCACGGAGTTCAAGAAGCCCTTCTTGAACGAATCGCCAATGAAACTGGTGGTAAATACTATTTTGTTAGTCAAGCCTCTGAACTGAAAAATGTTTTTGATGATACAGCAAGCGACACCATTGACTTAGCAAAAGACTCAGATGACGATGGACTCCCAGATTATTACGAAACTAATGGAATCCGTTTATCCAATGGCGAGTGGTTGAACGGATTGGATTACATGAATTCGGATACAGATGGCGATGGGTTGAAAGACGGCGAAGAAGTATATTGGGTTAAGGACGAGGTAACAAAAAAGGGTTCGTTTGGTTTTACTTCAAATCCAGAATTAAAAGATACAGATGGTGATGGATTGAATGATAAAGAAGACACTAGACCTCTTGACTTTGATATTAGAACTCGTCACACGCTTATGGCATCAGATTTGACCTATGTCAATCTGGAAGATTACGTAGGCAGCTACGTTGATACCGTCTCTAGTTCCTCCGGCTTGGATGAGAGGTTCGATCACGGATTGGCCAATCCGAGAAAGGAATTGAAAGGATGGAAAATCGTCTATGCTGAAGATAGCAACGGATGGGACTTAGGCTTTGCGGCGGTAGCAATAAAAAAGGGAGATGACATTATTATTGGATATCGTGGTACGGAATTAAAAAATATTCCGGAAGGCATGGCAGATGGCCTTGTTGCTGATATAGTAGGTATAGGACTATTAGGAACAAATCAACAGATTCCGTTTGCTGCTGATTTTGCCATTGATATCATCGAAAAATACCCAGATGCTCACGTGTATGTAACAGGTCATTCATTAGGCGGATTCCTTGCCGAAGTGATTTCCTATCGAATGATTGAAAACGTCTTACACGAAGATATATGGGGAGATTGGTTTTGGGGCAGGGCAGAAGCCAAGCGTGTACAACAAATTCTTAGTAATCCCGATTACTTTGTGAAGGCAGAAACATTTAATGCAGCGCCGTTCTTTATTTCAAGTTCAGGAGCCTTGATGTTTGGAGCGGGAGCTGTACCAATGGATGATATATTTAGCAGCAAATACGATAATGACATCTTTAATTACAGCATCGAAGGTGATCCACTATCTGAAATATCCGTAACAGCATTCGCGCATAGAATTGGTAAAAATGTACTTCCGTTTTATCCCGCGTTGGAAAATACGTTTGCTCATTTTGTAGTCAATTTCTATAAAACGATTAATTAAGTAAAGTCTTGGAGGGGGGATCCTCCCTCCGTTCTTAAAATAGGAGGTTATTTGTGTTTCTTAAATATTTTATAGCGAATCTTGCGGCAATTCCGCTTTATTTCGCAACCGTATTTGGTGCCTTAATGGGGGCACTCAATGTAAAAGATAAGTTTGAATATTATACTAAAGGAACTATTTATATTTTGCTTGTCAGTTTTATTATGACTCTTATACCCAATTCTTTGGCATATTTCGTTAGTAAAAGGAATGCAGAGAACAAAGAAAAGAACAGGAAGTATTTCATCTTTTTCACGATTGTAATCACTGTTCTTCTTTCTGCGATTACATTTTTTTATGGTTTGAGTACTTATTGATGAAAAAGGCTAATTGATTGTATTGGATAAAAATCAAAAAATAAATTACTGTTTTAGACGGTGGCGTAAACCATGGTTGCTTTTGGAGAGAGAACGAATATATCATTTACTGTAGTTGAGTATTTTTTTATAACAATAATTACCAATTGAAAAAGGAACAAACAGGGCACCCCTTATGCAACGTGGATCTGTTTTTTTACGGCATCAATGGGAATATTTTGTTTAGCTGCGCTGTAAATGAACTCCACGAGGCAATGTCCTTTTCGCTTGCGCAGGAGATCGAGCCCATCCGAAACATTGCTGTTCGACTTGAACATGCTGTACACATACGCAAGTTGTACCAAGATCCAATACCGTTTCACCGCCCGTCTGTTCTTATTTTGGATGAACCAACAAACGGACTGGACCCGGCCGGCATTCGTGAAATTCGCGACTATTTGCGCAAGCTAGCAAGGGAGGAAAGATTGGCAGTCGTCGTATCGAGCCATCTTCTATCAGAAATGGAGATGATGTGCGACCGTTTTGCGATCATTCAGCATGGCAAGCTTGTGACGATCGAATCGGTACAAGAGCTGTCGCAACAAACGGAGAAGGTGCTGTTTATCGTCGAGCCGAAGGAGAAGGCGGCGCAAATGGTGAAAGCGCACGATCCGCATCTCGATGTTCGCCTCGTCGAACAAGGATTGGAAGTGACGCTCGATTATAAAGATATTCCTCGGCTAAATGCTATGCTTGTCGCGGAAGGAATCAACGTATACGGCATTCATGTGCTCGCGAAATCGTTGGAAGAAAGATTTCTAGAAATGACGGGAGGAAACGAAATTGCCTAATCTTTTTTCGCTCGGTAGTGTCAAAAAATCTATGAAAAGACCTTTTTACATTCCTTTTTAAGGTATTTAAAAAGGATGATGGGATCGGATTCGCCCTTGACCAACACTCTCCAAAGGGGAGGAACGGTCAATAAGGGCATGGAGGGGAAAGGAGGAAGCTGAATGAATAGATATCAGAAAATTGCCATAGGAGTAATGTTGTTCGTGCCGTTGATTTTCTTAGTCATTTCCTTATTGACAAACAGGTGGGGATTTTTCCTTTGGAGTTTGGCACCAAGCTTTACTGTGGGGATGACAGGGTTTTTCATAGCAAAAGATAAATAACACGCATATGTTGTACACCTAGCTCTCTTGTTCATTTTCTTAATATCAAGATTTTTCGGCACCTTGAATCCGTATAATGAATTTTTAAAGGGAGAGGGAACAATGCATAATATTCGTAGTGCTAGTTCTCAACTAGCACTACGAGTTCATTTATCCATTATGTGAGGTGTTCTCCACATGCACCAGCATCTTCCTATGGAAGAAGAAGTGATGAACATGTTAATTGGTGGTTTTTCCACAATAATGCTCATTGCAATGATTACAGTAATTTTTCTTTGGAGAAGGAATACCACACAAAGAGCAGCATTTTTCTGGATTTTCGTACATTTTGTATCGTTCTTTATTGCTGTATATTTGGCATTAAAAGCAATTTCTTTTGACATTAATCATCCGATGGCGTCAGAAGAAATTTCCCTTCTTTTAGGTGAATCAGGGGCATTATGGGCAGGAAGTATGATTTGTCTGTTAGTTGGTATTTTTAAACTTTCAAAAGTAACGAAGGACGACAAAGTGTGCAGCGTGCCTGTCACGCCCCGATATATGTCAAAAAGGAAGTAAACGGGGGCATAACACAGTATGTATATGAAATTGCAAAGCAGTCAAAATAATCCTTATAGGAGGACTATATGGACTATTATATAGGCATGTCTTTTATTATTTTGTTGTTAATATTAGGGGGAAGTTATTATGTTTATAAAGGGATAAAATATTCTTCAAAAGAACGGGATTTAGACCAGCGTAAGGGAGGCTATGTAGTAGCGGGGAACGGGTGGTTGGATGAGTTCATTAGGTATGTGATGCCGTTTATGCCAGTATGGTTCGGTAAAATTTTTTATATGGTATTTGGTTTTATTATTATAATAATGGGTGTCTGTTTTCTTTACTTTTTTGTTACCGATTTGCTAGCTACCCTCTAATGTCTATTAAACAAAAGAAATTATAAAGACGACGTAATGGCGTCAGACTGTTTAAAAGCTCATTATTTACTAGGCATGGGGTGTGAACAGTCCCATGCCCCTCTTAATGTATGTTTTAAAATGAAAGGAATAATTTATTGAGCATTAGAAAATAATCTAAAAAGGCCGCTTAGTATTGAAAATCGAATATAAGCTGTCTGTGATGATACCGGTTTAAAACCGGTGCGCTGGCATCGGCGAACCCATACCGTTATGCCGGCTATTATTACGATGAGGAAACCGGACTATACTACCTAATGGCGCGGTATTATGAGGCGAATATGGGGCGGTTCTTGACAAGAGATACGTTCCATGGGTTTGAAAACGAGCCGCAAAGTTTGAATCAATATGCTTATGCTAATAATAACCCTGTAGTGAATATAGATCCTGATGGGCAATTTGCCATGCTCATTCCTGCAGCTTATGCTGCGGCAGTGGCAGTTTTAGGCACTGCGTTAGTTTATTATGCAATTAAGGCACTTGATGCTGTGGGAGAATTAATTGATCAAAGTTTTGCTAGAGTAAAAACAAAACCGAACTATAGATCTAAATATGAGTTACATCATATAGTCGCACAAAAGGCCAAAAAAGCACAACCAGCTCGTAATGTATTGAGCAAGGTCGGTCTCAATGTAAATAATCCTCAAAACTTAATTAGCATTAAAACAGGGCTGCATAGAAGATTGCATACAAATAAATACTATGAAACAATTAATAACATCATGAATTATGCCTATAATAAAAAGTACAGTTATAAAACAAACAGAAAAAGAGTAATTGCAGCTCTTGATGCAATTAAAGTATGGTTAAAAACAAAGAGTTTCTTTTCACCGTTCTAATGGTGAAACTAGGTTGATTTTTCAGAATGGGCCGATTATAGCCTATTAGCATAACCATGCAAATGAGATTAACGTGGAGCCACTGCAGGTATGACTATAGAAAAGAAAAACGTCAGTAGACAAAATCCATCATACCCGTTACTCCATGTTAATCTCTATATTCTTAACCATTTAGAAGTTAAAGATTATACCTAAATCAAAACTTAAACTATTAGTGTCCTCGGTTAAGGAGGGATCAAAACATGTTTCAAATGAATCTAATAAAAAAACTAAAAACTTCTTACCGTATAAGACTGTCAGGAGATAATAAATTTTTATGTCATAATATGGATAGTAAGACGATTGTTTATGATTTAACGACTTGGGAAAAAATTATTGAATTAAACAAACCTAATTATCCAAGTGATATGAGGTTCTCTGAAAACAATAAATATTTATTAATTAAAAGCACTACAGGTACTATATATGTTTATAACACTGCGAACTTCCAGTTGGTAAAAAAGATCCAATCGAAAAAATCTTTTAAGTTGGTTGAAGGAGATACTAATTTTACCCAAGATAATTTAATGATTCTTTCTGTTCTAGAAACCAATGATGGGCAACAAATTGGAACTATTAACATTCATTCAGGGGAATACACGATACTCACAGAATTTAAAAACGCCATTACACTTATTTACTATAATCAATTCCTCAAAAATAGAAATTATCATTTATTTACATTAAGTTATGTAAATAACGAAACGGGTTATAGAGAGAATAAAATTGTTAAAGTTAAGGAACCAATTAACAAGCAGTCAATTGAGTTAAAAAGTCACCCGGAAATTTTAATTTGGGACTCTGTCATTTTCGACTCCATTCATGACGTCTACATCTTGGTAAACGGTTATGAAATAATCTTAGTAGACTCAGACTTTAAAAAGATTTTGAAGAGAGGACACATCATTGACAATGATTCTCCTATGGAACACATTGGATATTTCCAATACCTTCATCAATCAAATGATGGTAGGTTTATTGTAGTGACTTATAATGAAAGTGTAATTATCTTGAGATATGAGGATTTAAAAACCATATTAATTGAAAAAATTCCATATGCTTGTTTTGCTGAATTTAGTAACGATGACCAATATTTACTTGTTGGTACTTGGGAGAACGGGTACGTTTTAGAGAACAACTTACTAGAATATTTTTAGAATTGGTATCTGTACATGTCCTCTCCCATGGAACGAATACAATGCTGTCGGGAACCGTACGAAGAAAATCGTAAACAATGGAACGACGACGATTACCACAACATACACGTATGACGCCGCCGACCAATTAACAGCCGTCAACGGACAAGCGTACACGTACGATGCCAATGGCAATTTAACGAACAACGGCAACAAAACGTTTGTGTATGATGACGAAAACCGTCTCATTCAAGTAAAAAACGCATCGGGCACTACGATCGCAACCTATACGTATGACCATCAAGGAAGACGCATCAGCAAAACAACATCAAGCGGTACGACTTACTATCACTACGATGGCGACTCGATTCGTCTGTTGTATGAAACAGACGCCAACAACAACATCACAGCGGAATATACGTGGGACGCATTGGGCCGCCCGGTCACGATGACGAAAGCCGGAGCCACTTACTACTATCATGTGAACGGTCATGGAGATGTCGTCGCATTGACGGACGCAAGCGGAAATGTCGTCGCCCAATACGAGTATGACGCATGGGGTAACATTCTGTCCAAAACCGGTGCGATGGCAACAGCGAACCCATACCGTTATGCCGGGTATTATTACGATGAGGAAACCGGGCTATACTACCTAATGGCGCGGTATTATGATGCGAATATGGGACGGTTTATTACAAGAGATACGTTCCATGGGTTTGAAAATGAGCCGCTTAGTATAAATCAATATGTTTACACTAAAAATAATCCTGTTATATATGTGGATATAAATGGTCACTTCGCTTTTCTTTTAGTTCCATTAGCAGGTGTATCAATTTCATGGCTAACAGCAGCCGCTGTTGAGGCAACCGCAATAGTGATTGCATATGTTGCAGCAAATGAGATAGTCAGTGTTTTAGAACGTAAATTTAATAGGAAAAACCCAACAGTTATTTATCGTACTGGAAGTGGAAACGGCACTAATTTAACTCCAAGACCAAAAGATGTTAGTGGGCTATCCTATACTACAGTAAAGCCTTTATCTGGACCATATACAGCAACTACTATTGAGGCCATTAATGCAACAGGAAAACTAGTAGCAATAAAAGATGGTAAAACTCATGTGTCAGTGAGACCAGTAAATATGAAGAAAATGCAGGGATGGATAAACTCAAGGGAAAATGCTAATACTAGACCACATGAATATACAAAATTATTGCAGGCCCTTTCTGTGAAAGTTAAATAGTAGGAGATGAATTTTAATGGAACTTAGTGAAGTTAAAAGATTGATGAAAAACTTGAGTTGGAATATGCCCCAAGAAGTTCAACTATCTGCAATAAGGGAGTTAACAACAATTGATGATGAATACACTCCTTTGTTAATACAAGATACCGAGAAGCATTGTTGGGAGAATGCGGTTAAAGTTTTAAATAAAATTGGATACCCACGAAATAGGCTGGCGATACCCTGCTTAATAGAGTTAATGCAAGATATGAATTGGCCTGGTGTCCCTACAGCGATAGAGATATTGAAGAGTATAGATAAAAGTGTGATAGTTCCACATATAGAGGCTTCGCTAATAAAAGCAGCTGAGGATGACGATCGCATGTGGATAGGGGGAATTCAGAGACTTATAGATATATTACAAATTTCTGAATCAGACTTTCATGATAAGGAAGTATATAAGTTATTAAAATTATCGGATTGGTAAACCAAGAAATTAGGAGCGGGCACTTGTCTTTTATGAAATAATATTGTATAGAATCCCCCAACTGCGTAAAATGCAGCTGGGGGTGTTTTATAGGATGAGTATCTGTCACTTGGTTTATGTGACGAAGCGGGTGCCAATAAAAAATGGTAGTGCAATATATATGGGCCGCCTAGTGATGATGACGAAAGGCGGAGTCATTTACTATTTCGGTCTTCCATACTTTTTGCCAGCCTGCCTCTGTTTTTTCAATGCAATCGCTCCGAATTTGGAGCGGGAAGGCGGTTCGCCCGCTTGAAGTTGGAATGTCGCCACGATTTGGTTGCGCCCGTCTTGATCAAAATCATACAGCTCGATCGATTCGGGATCTGCAAGAACAGTGTTGGGTGGTATAAACTTTTTCGCTATTTCGATCCACTCATCGCGGGCCAAAGCATGAATGGACTGCAAGGAGAAGAGCCCTGCGAAAAGCAAAAAGCGAGCCGTTTTTTCATCTTGTTCCTCCGTTATCCGGTTTTTGAAGTTATGATTCCGGATTAGCGGCGGCATTTATACATGAAAACAGCGGCTCATCCCGGCAACATGCCGGACTTATGCAGCGCGGTGGAAAGCAGAAGAGCAGCGATCAAAGCGGGAATCGATATTGGCGAACAGTGCCTGGCACTGTTCGATAAATGCAACTTGGCAAATGGTTTGGGACTTTTATAAAAAATATAAATTTAATCGGAGTGCGTGGATAAATAAATTTAATTGGAAAAAATTCGGTAATTTATTTGTTACGGGGGGATTAATAGGTATATATGGTAGAGGAATAACTAGTTATATGACCAAGTCTCAAATAGCTAAAGCAGGTCAGTTTGCCTGGGATGTCACATATGCGGCAAAAGAATATATATTATTGCAAGCAGCAGGGGGAGACCCTATCACATGGTCTGGACTAGTTAACGCTATTTGGAATAAGGCTAAAGGATATCTAGGTTTTTTAAAGAAATTAAAGTAAAATACTTTAATTATATAAAGGAGTTGTTATGTTTATCTTATTTGCGGCAAGTATGGTGCTGTTATCGGGGATAGCTCTTCTTTATTGGACAATAAAGCACTTAAATAACGAGATTCATAAACAGAACGAATATATAAATGATCCCACTCCAGAATCTTTTAATAAAGTTGTTATAATGTATTTTTTAAATATAATCCTAAGAATGTTGCCAGTAAACATTATAAAAGGAATATTAGTCATATTTTCGATCGGTTTAATATTTTTGTCAGCATTCTTTTTTTCTCTACTGTAGGTGAGCAAATTAGCTAACATAAATTTACAGCCAAACCAAAAAGGCGACATGGACTCGATTCCTTGGTTAGAATAGACAAGTGCAGCTCTTGGCGGCGCTAGAGTTGAGGCCGCCTCCGAAGATTGTAGGCATCCATCCTCGCGCCTAGATACACGCTGGAAGGATGCCCAAATGCCTCTCGTCCCTTTGGCCTCAAGGGATGAGAGGCATTTTGTTTACTTAGTCACTGTCGAACTCGGTATACAATGCAAGGTAAAAACGCGGTGCAAAATCCGCGCAAAATTTTCGCCCATTCGCTGGCTTCTTTCGGATTCTTGAAAAAGCAAAAACGACCGCAAACACGGTCGCATCAAGGGTTTCACGATTTCGCATCCGAACCGTTCGGATGTTGGAAATTGTGCAGCGTGCCTGTCACGCCCCGATAAGATTCATAAAAACGCCAAATAACCCTCTCCAAGAGGGTTATTTGGCATGCCTAAAACATGTGGTATTCTTTTTCTTCAGCTAATGATCACAAACATTGCGTATGGACACAACGACCCTTAACACTAAATTTGACGGGTATGGAGGGAACAATGCATAATATTCGTAGAGCTAGTTCTCAACTAGCACTACGAATTAATTTATCTATTATGTGAGGTGTTCTCCACATGCACCAGCATCTTCCTATGGAAGAAGAAGTGATGAACATGTTAATTGGTGTTTTTTCCACAATAATGCTCATTGCAATGATTACAGTAATTTTTCTTTGGAGAAGGAATCGAGCACAAAGAGCAGCATTTTTCTGGATTTTCGTGCATTTTGTATCGTTCTTTATTGCTGTATATTTGGCATTAAAAGCCATTTCTTTTGACATTAATCATCCGATGGCGTCAGAAGAAATTTCCCTTCTTTTAGGTGAATCAGGGGCATTATGGGCAGGAAGTATGATTTGTCTGTTAGTTGGTATTTTTAAACTTTCAAAAGTAACGGAGGACGATAAAAAATAAGGTTTTGTATTTGAACAATCTTCACTACTTTGTAAATTAGCACACTATTCCAGAACTTATTTCTTAAAATTGGTAATAAAGGAAAAAGAGTGTCAGGAGCACGGTCATCGTCTTGTGGCATACGGAACATCGATAACGAGCAATCCAAATCCGATAAGCTTCTTGCCCCACTAACAACAAGAGTATAATTTTAAAAAATTAGGAGTGAAATGATGTTCAATCCAGAACTTTATTTTTATTATATTTTGCTACCTACTCTTTTAGTTTTTACTCATTTGTTCCATAAAAGAACAAAAGATTTATCTAAAACACTCTTTATCACAATTACTGCACTTTTTTTCGTATCCGTAGTTTGCAGTATTAGTTTAGCACTCAATTATTATCAATCGCTGAAGCCAAATACAGAGGGTATTGGAATTTCAAATGTGGTCGCATATTGGCTACTAGGGGAGGATGCTTGGGCACCAGCGTGGACTATTCAACTATTTAAAAAGGCTTATTCCATTTCCTTATGGATTACACTTATTTTGCTTGGCTTCCTCATAATTCTTTTATTCATGAAAAGAAAACAAAACGAAAGACACGAACTGAAAATATTGGTTATCAAATTTTTAAAGCTCATTCTGTTTTTAATGCGGTGACATGGTGGATGTTCCAAAAACGCGACGTCGCGGCTTAAACGATAAAAAGAAAAAGGCTGCCCAATTAGCTTGTGACTCGGCTATTGGCTGCCTTTTTTATTGAAAAAATAATCGCTTCGCCTCGAGAGAAAAGTTTGTAAATATAAAGGACGTGATTGTGTCGTTTTCTCCAAACGCCTCTCTTTTTTTAAAAAAACCATCCTCCAATCCAAATACTTCGACTGTTTTATACAAAGGATCAACAATCCAATATTCTTGCACGTTAAACTGCTCGTATAGCTTAAATTTTTCGTTTCGATCTTTTAAAGCTGTAGATGGAGAAAGAACTTCGACGATAAGTGTTGGTGCGCCTAAACAGCCGTTTGGTGTTAAATTGTTTCGATTGCAAATGACGGAAATATCGGGGTGTACGACATGTTTTGCATACGTGTAGTCGTCGCTTTCGGAGAGACGAACATCAAACGGAGCTATCGCAACGTAGCAATTTTTATTTTGAAAATGCGAACGAAACGCAAACGATAGTTCCATGACAGCAAATTGATGCTCCCATGTTGGAGAAGGGCTCATGTTGTAAGCCTTTCCGTTAATGAGCTCCCAACGCCCGTCCCATTGAATATAATCGGCATACGTATACAGTTTGGATGATTCTGGCTTCATCGCGTATCCCTCACTTTTTTCACCATTATATCACACCTCACTTCATCATTGACCATTCCGTGTTTTATCGTTATATTATTAAATAGTTAAACAATTGAACTATTTCGATAGGAGGCATTGACCGATGGAGCGAAGCATACAACAATTTATTGAGCGCTATTTATCCGTTTCATTTCTTGTTCATAAACGAGGGGCTGCGTTGATGAAATGTGAATTGGACGATATTACGCACGATCAATATTATGTATTGCGCTACATACATAAGCGTGGGATGTGTACGTCAACGGAATTGGCGGACGTGTTTGCGGTAAATAAAAGTGCGATTACGGCGATGACAAACCGTCTTGTTGAAAAAGGAATGATTGCACGTGGCAAAGATGAAGATGATCGTCGTATTATTGCTCTTTCGCTCACAGAAAAAGGTGAACAATGGCTCGTTGAAACAGAACGAAAAGTATATGAACTTGTTGAAACAATTATGACAAAGCTTTCACATGAAGAAATTGAGCAGTTTATTCAAACGTATGAAAAACTAGCGATGATTTTACAAGAAATGGGGGATAGCAAATGAAAGCGATCGTTCGCGGAAAGTGGGCCGTTTTGCTTCTTTGGATTTTAGCAGCCGTCGTAATGATGATGACCGCTCCGAATATGGGGGAACTTGTGCGTGAAAAAGGGCAAATTACTGTTCCAGACGGCTATTCATCTTCGCTCGCAAGCGAACTGCTAAAAGAAGTACAAAAACAAGAAAAGAAAGAAGGGGAAATGAGCGCTGTCCTCGTTTTCCATCGGAAAGAAAGATTACAAGAAAGAGATTGGAAAGAAATCGAGAAAGCTGTAGAGCAACTAAAAGTGAAAAAAGAATCGCTCGGTTTAATACAAATCGTTTCGCCACTTGATGACAACTCGATAAAAGAAAAGCTCGTTTCAAAAGATGAAACAACGGCATTGATTTCGCTTCAATTAGAACGAAACAAACGCACCGCAAAAGAAATAAGCAGAGCGCTTTATGAGGCGATCGAGCATATTGATGTGCCGCACTATTACACAAGTAGTTGGATGATTGACGAAGATGTCGTGCAAAGTTCACAAGAAGGATTGAAAAAAACGGAAGGCATTACGGTCGTGTTTATTTTAATTGTTTTATTTCTTGTCTTTCGCTCGCTCGTTGCTCCGTTTGTGCCGTTGCTGACGGTTGGATTGACGTATATCGTATCGCAATCTGTTGTTGCTTTTCTTGTCGATCGAGTGGACTTTCCGCTTTCTACGTTTACGCAAACGTTTTTAGTTGCCGTTTTGTTCGGGATTGGAACAGATTATTGTATTTTATTGTTAAGCCGCTTTAAAGAAGAATTAGCGAAACGAGAAGACCGAACAGAAGCGATTATCGCCACGTATAAGACGGCTGGAAAGACAGTTATTTTCAGCGGACTGGCGGTCATGATCGGATTTGCATCGATTGGATTATCGACATTTAAATTGTATCAATCCGCCTCCGCCGTTGCGGTTGGTGTCGTTGTGTTACTTGTTGCCCTTATTACGCTTGTACCGTTTTTTATGGCTACACTTGGCGAAAAACTGTTTTGGCCAATGAAAGGGGCGCTTGAACATAAGCCGAGCAAATTATGGGATGTGGCAGGTCGCTTTTCTTTCGCACGACCACTATGGGCGCTCGCGATTGTGGCAGTTATGACATTGCCGATTTTATTGACGTATGACGGCAAGCTTTCGTTTAACTCGATGGCGGAAATCGGGGATCGTTACGCGTCTGTTAAAGCATTTACCATCATTTCAGCCCACTTTAGTGAAGGGGAAGCGATGCCGACGAAAATCGTCATGAAAAATGATGAAGCGATGGATGATGAACAATATTACTACTTAATAGAAAAAATTAGCCGCGAAGTGGCAAACATTGACGGAGTGGACGCTGTTCGTTCGGTGACGCGCCCGCTTGGGGAGCCAATTGATCAATTGTTTGTGACAAAGCAAGCGGAACAGTTAAAAGATGGGCTTGGAAAAGGGGCGGACGGCATCGGGCAAATTCGTTCCGGTTTAAGTGAAGCGAGCAGCGAAATGGCAAAGTCAGCTCCGAAGCTAGAGCAAGCGACCGGAGGTATTCGCGAGCTTGTTAACGGGACGATGAAACTAAAAACAGGAATGGGCGACTTACAGCAAGCGTTGAAGCAATTAGAAGATGGGGTGCGAAGCGGAGCGATCGGTGCTGCTGATCTTGAAAAAGGGTTGCAGACGATACAAACGAATATGAAAAAGCTGCATGATGGGGCAAACGAGTTGCGAAGAGGATATGAACAAGCAACAGGTGGACTGGGTCAGCTGAGCGAACAATATAAACAAATGGAAGCAGGACTTACTGCGATTTCGAAACAATTGCCGCTTCTTTCACAGTCGCTTAATCGCGTGGAAGACCGTCATGCCGGTTTGCGCGAAGATGCGGAGTATGCATATGTGAAGCAAGCGATTGAACAAATCAGTGTGCAAATGAATACACTCTCTCATTCATTTGTCCAAGTGAATGATGCGCTACAACGAATTCAACTCGGTTTGCAACAGGCGAATGAATCGTTTGCGACAGTAACAAATGGACAACAAGCGCTTATTACGGGAATGGATCAACTGATCGATGGACTTGGAAAACTTCGTCACGGATTAGAGCAAGCAGCAGATGGGCAAGGTCAAATCGTGCAACGATTGCCAGAGGTGACAAATGGATTAGCGAAGGTGAACGAAGGTCAACAGCAGCTATTAGCTGGCTTTTCGCAACTGAATAACCAAATGGATCAACTTATTTCGGGGTTAAACCAAAGTGTCGATGGTTTACAACAAGTAGAAAATGGATTACAGTCCGCAAAACAGTACGTTTCTAACTTAGCGAATGCGCCAGATGAAGAAATGGCAGGGTGGTATATGCCGCCGCAATTGTTGACGAGCGAGGAATTTGCGCAAGCGAAGGAAGCGTATATGTCGAAAGACGGAAAAGTTGTAACGTTCGATGTTGTCTTTTCCTCCAATCCATATGAAACAACGACGATGGAAAAAATCGCACAAGTGAAAGAAGCGATTGCTCGGGCGGTGAACGGTACGAAACTTGAGCATGCGAAAGTAGGCGTTGGTGGCGTGACGAGCATTTATTCCGATTTGCGCGACATTTCTGCCGCTGATTATGCTCGAACATCCGTATTTATGCTTGCAGGCATTGCGATCATTTTAATCATTCTTCTTCGCTCGTTTATTATGCCAGCGTACTTAATGTTATCGCTTATTTTAACGTATTATACGTCGATGGCATTTACTGAACTTGTATTTGTCAATATGCTTGGCTATGAAGGGGTGAACTGGGCTGTTCCGTTTTTTGCGTTCGTTATTTTAATGGCGCTTGGCATTGACTACAGCATTTTTTTAATGGATCGCTTTAATGAATATCGCGACAAAACGGTGCAAGAAGCGATGCTTGAAGCGATGCGTCACATGGGAACGGTCATTATTTCCGCAGCGGTCATTTTAGGAGGAACGTTTGCGGCGATGTATCCGTCCGGCGTCTTATCGCTATTACAAATTGCAACGATTATTTTAACAGGTCTTTTCTTATATGCGCTGATCGTTTTGCCGTTATTTATTCCGGTAATGGCGAAAACGTTTGGTCGGGCGAATTGGTGGCCATTTATGAAGTAAGAGCGGGTGTCGATGCCCGCTCTTTTGTGATACAATGTAAAAAAATAGTTGTTGGAGTGAAACGAAGTGAGAAAAATGAATATGTCTGAACTAAACGATTGGATTTTTTCACGCAAAGGAAATGTGGAACGAGATATATTAAAAGATGGAAGAGAGCCACATGTACGTTTACGCCCACGGGACAAAGAGGAAATGCGTATATTAGATGAATTATGCATAAAACGATGGAAAAAAGCCGAACAAGAAGGAAAAATTCGATATTTGAGCGAACGAGTGTGGTACTATGAATTCGATTAAAGAGGCGAAAGAAAAGCTACAATTCCTTCAAACGAAAACATCGTTTGAAAAAATGGTTCAAGTCACAGCCATTTTAACGAAGCTGTTGGAGCCACATCGTATACGTCCGATTATTGTTGGCGGGCTTGCTGTGGAAATATATACGCGTGGGGATTACACGACCGTAGACATCGATTTAATTGTTAGTGATCGTGAAAAAGCGGGACAATTGCTTCATCAACTTGGTTTCACTCCGTCAGGAAGACATTGGTATCATGATAAATTGTTTGTTAGTGTGGAAATTCCAAATGATATGTTAGAAGACGCTGATGATGATAAAGTAATTGAGTTGAAGTTAGAAGATGGGTTGCATGTATATGTCATCGGAATTGAAGATATTATATTAGATCGCTTGCGCGCGTGTGTCCACTGGAAATCGAAATCCGATTGCGAATGGGCAAAAAGAATGCTCCTTCTTCATAAAGAGCGGCTAGATTGGACATATATGAAACAAGTAGCGAAAAAAGACGGAACAAGCAAACAACTAGAACAATGGTTGTAGACGAGAGCGGGTGTCGATGCCCGCTCTTATTTCATATCTCTTTTCAGCGATCGACAACTCGTGGTAAGATAAAAGGTAGAATTTTGCCGAAATGGGAGATCGGCTGAATGGGGGAACTCGTTTGACGGATCAAAAAAAAACACGTGTCGTTGTAGATATATACGGACAACAATATTCAATCGTTGGCACTGAAAGCTCAAGCCATATTCGTCTCGTTGCTTCAATTGTCGATGATAAAATGCGTGAAATTAGCGCAAAAAATCCGACGCTTGATACGAGTAAGCTCGCCGTACTAACGGCTGTGAATATCGTTCATGAATATATTAAACTAAAAGATGAATACGAACGTCTTTTGCGAAAAATGAATAAAGAAAAGGATGATGACAGCGATGATTGATTTGCTCATTTGTTTCATCCTTCTCATGGGACTAATGATCGGATTGAAACGAGGATTTATTTTGCAATTCATTCATATGACAGGCTTTTTGGTTGCGTTTATCGTTGCATACAAATATTATGCCGAACTAGCTCCAAGGCTGAAGTTATGGGTGCCATATCCAAGTTTTGGAGATGGTGAAACGATGAAATTGCTCATTGAAAGCACAAACTTAGATGAAGCATACTATCGTGCGATTGCGTTTGCTATGTTGTTTTTTGTGACGAAAATCGTGATGCAAATCATCGGTTCCATGTTAGATTTTGTTGCTCAGCTGCCGCTTTTAAAAAGTGTAAATCGTTGGGCCGGCGGGGCGCTTGGATTTATGGAAGTGTATTTGCTTTTATTCGTGCTTTTATACGTAAGTGCCTTTGTTCCTGTGTCTGCGATTCAACAACCGCTTCGCGACTCATTCATCGCAAGTTTGATTGTCAAACATACACCGATTTTATCGAATTTTGTAAAACAGATGCTCGTGCAATATATGGCGTAAAACTTCTCCGTTTGAGAGAAGTTTTTTCGTCGAAAGGAAGGGAATGAAATGGAGAAAAGTAAAAAAGAAGCGATCCGTTTGCTCGAAACGATCGCTTTATATATGGAAATTAAAGGGGAAAACCCATTTAAAGTGTCAGCTTTTCGCAAAGCAGCTTCAGCGTTAGAGCGAGATGAACGCGCTTTGACCGACATTGATGATTTTACGTCTATTGCTGGCATCGGAAAAGGAACAGCTGCTGTGTTGCAACAATGGTTACAAACGGGTACGTCCGATGTGCTTGAACAGTTAAAAAAAGAAATTCCAGCAGGTCTATTTCCGCTTTTAAAATTGCCGGGATTGGGTGGTAAAAAAATCGCCAAACTGTATCATGAGCTAGGCGTGACCGATATCGAAGCGTTAAAAGAAGCTTGTTTAGCCCAACGTGTGCGGCAGTTAAGCGGTTTTGGTGCAAAAACAGAAGAAAACATTTTAGCTGCGCTCGCTCATATGGATGAGCGCCCCGAACGTTTACCGATTGCTTTTATGATTGAAGTCGCTGCCGATATCGAACGGCAGCTTAAGAACATGGATGGCATTGCTCGCTTTTCAAGAGCAGGAAGCTTGCGGCGTGTATGCGAAACGATAAAAGATTTAGATTTTATTATTGCCACGACAGATGATGCCCTCGTTCGCAAGCAGCTATTGCAGCTAGAACGTATTCATGACGTTGTCGCTAACGGTGAAACGAAAGTATCGCTACAACTGCAATACGATTATATCGTCAATGTTGATTTCCGCATCGTTTCTCCTGAACATTTTGCGACGACGCTTCATCATTTTACTGGTTCGAAAGATCATAACGTGCGCATGCGTCAGTTAGCGAAAGAACGTGGTGAAAAAATTAGCGAGTATGGTGTAGAAAACGTACAAACAGGTGAAGTGAAAACGTTTGAAACGGAAGAACAATTTTTTGCTTATTTTCAGTTGCCGTTTATTCCTCCAGAACTGCGTGAAAGTGGAAAAGAAGTCGATGAATATGACGGGACGCCGCTCCTTTCTTTATCCGATATACGCGGCGATTTACATATGCATACGACGTGGAGCGACGGTGCGTTTTCAATTCAACAAATGGCGGAAGCATGCCGGAAAAAAGGATATCGTTATATGGCGATTACCGATCATTCGCAGTTTTTAAAAGTAGCCAATGGGTTAACTGTCGAACGATTAAAACGGCAACAAGAGGAAATTGCCCGTCTCAACGAACAATACGATGACTTTATTATTTTATCTGGCATTGAAATGGATATTTTACCAGATGGAACGTTAGATTTTTCTGATGATATATTACAAACGGTTGACTTTGTCATCGCTTCCATTCATTCCGCTTTTTCACAACGAGAAGAAACGATCATGAAACGTCTAAAAGAAGCGTTAATGAATCCATACGTTCATATGATTGCCCATCCGACTGGGCGGTTAATTGGCGAGCGAATCGGATACGCTGTAAACATAGACGAATTGTTTCAACTTGCGAAAGAAACAAATACGGTGCTAGAACTCAATGCAAATCCACATCGCCTCGATTTAACTTACACCTATTTACAAAAAGCGCAGCAACTTGGTGTGAAAATTGCGATTAACACAGACGCGCACAACGTGCGTATGCTCGATGATATGGAACTCGGTGTTGCATTCGCACGGAAAGGGTGGATTCGAAAAGAGACGGTCATCAATACATGGGATGTCGACCAACTCATGTCTTTTTTACGAAAATAAACAGCAGGAGGGTTACTCTGTGCATTTAAAAACATTACACATTCTTGAGTTTGATAAAGTAAAAGCACAGCTTGCGGAATATACGTCTTCCTCGTTAGGAAAAGAAAAAGTTGTGGCACTTATGCCGTCATCACATGTTGAGGAAGTGGTGCGTTGGCAAGAAGAAACAGATGAAGCGGCAACGATTCTTCGTTTGCGCGGTCACGTTCCGTTAGGTGGGATATTTGATGTACGCTCACAAACGAAGCGTGCAAGCATTGGGGGAACGCTTAGCCCACATGAACTGCTTGATGTTGCAAGCACGATGCGAGCAGCACGGCAGTTAAAAAAATTTTTAGAAGGGACGGAGGCAGAGCTTCCGCATATGATGGCATATGCCGAGCGAATCGTCCCGCTCGTTGAGCTTGAGCAGCATATATACCGCTGTATTGATGAAAGTGGGGAAGTGCTTGACGAAGCAAGCGATCGGCTTCGTTCGTTGCGCCACCAACTGCGCACGATTGAAGGAAGAGTGCGCGATAAGTTAGAGAGCATTATTCGCTCATCATCTGCTCAAAAAACATTGTCTGATGCGATTATTACGATTCGTAACGATCGGTACGTCATTCCTGTCAAGCAAGAATATCGACATACGTATGGTGGCATTGTACATGACCAGTCTTCATCCGGTGCAACATTGTTTATTGAGCCGCAATCGGTTGTCGAATTAAACAATGAACTGCAACAATTACGTGTAAAAGAAAAGCAAGAAATTGAACGGATTTTAAGTGAATTATCTGCTTCTGTGGGAGAGCAGGCGACAACGGTTATTGAAAACGTTGCATTGCTCGCACAGCTTGACTTTTTGTTTGCTAAGGCAAAATACGCTAAAGCGATCAAAGCAACAAAGCCAGCGATCAATGAACGTGGATATATTCGCCTCATTCAAGCTCGCCATCCGCTTATTCCATCTGATCAAGTCGTTCCAAACGATATTGAACTAGGAAGCGACTACACGACAATGGTGATTACAGGACCGAATACAGGGGGAAAAACGGTCACGTTAAAAACGATTGGCTTGTTTACCGTTATGGCGCAAGCAGGATTGCAAGTACCAGCATTAGACGGATCGCAGCTAACCGTATTTCGTTCGGTGTATGCCGATATTGGAGATGAGCAATCGATTGAACAAAGTTTAAGTACGTTTTCTTCTCATATGGTCAATATTGTTGATATTTTAAAACAGGTGGACGAGCATAGCCTCGTTTTATTTGATGAGCTTGGCGCAGGAACAGATCCACAAGAAGGTGCTGCGTTAGCTATTTCCATTTTAGACGAAGTGCATAACCGTGGTGCCCGCGTCGTAGCGACAACACACTATCCAGAACTAAAAGCATACGGCTATAATCGTCGTGGTGTGATAAATGCAAGTGTCGAATTTGACATCGAAACGTTAAGTCCAACGTATAAACTATTGATCGGTATTCCCGGTCGAAGCAATGCGCTCGATATTTCCCGTCGCCTCGGATTAGATGAACATATTATTGCGCGCGCACGCACGTATATTAGCGCGGAAAGCAATGAAGTCGAAAATATGATTGCTTCTCTAGAGCAAAGTAAAAAGCGGGCAGAAGAAGAGTGGGATCAAGCAGAAAAACTTCGTCAAGAAGCGGAACAGTTGCGAAACGAATTAGAAAAGCAGTGGAACGAGCTGAATGAACAACGCGATCGTTTGCTAGAAAAAGCGAAAGAAGAAGCAGAACGGATTGTGAAAAAAGCGATGAAAACCGCAGAAGAAGTCATTCAAAACCTTCGCGAGATGCAAAAACAACAAGCGATCGCGATGAAAGAACATGAACTCATCGATGCGCGTAAAAAGCTAGAAGAAGCCGTACCACAAATCGACACGAAAAAGAAAAAGCGAGTGGAGAAAGAAAAGCAACCTTTACAACCTGGTGATGAAGTGAAAGTCACCCACCTCAATCAAAAAGGGCAGTTGCTTGAGAAAGTATCCGACAAAGAGTGGCTTGTGCAAATTGGTATTTTAAAAATGAAAGTGGATGAAGAGAATTTGCAGTATGTAAGCAGTCCAACGCCAATGGAGACAAAGCCGATTGCGACGGTGAAAGGACGCGATTATCACGTTCCGCTTGAACTAGATTTGCGTGGTGAACGATATGAAGATGCGTTGCTTCGCGTTGAAAAGTATATTGACGACGCAGTATTAGCAGGGTACCCGCGCGTGTCCATTATTCACGGAAAAGGAACAGGCGCACTTCGAAAAGGGGTGCAACAATATTTACAAAATCATCGTTCGGTAAAAAGCATTCGGTTTGGTGAAGCGACTGAAGGGGGAACAGGCGTCACCATTGTCGAATTACGATGACAGGAGGAACTATGAGCGCTTTTTGGGAAAATGAAATGATTCATATTGCTGCCAATTTTAGTGTCGTCATTTTATGTTTAGTTTTATTTTTAGCTATTTTTGAACTTGTGACGAAATATAAAAACTGGGAAGAAATTAAAAAAGGAAATATGGCAGTAGCGATGGCGACAGGCGGAAAAATATTTGGCATTGCTAATATTTTTCGTTATTCAATCGATCATCACGATTCACTATTAACGATGATCGGTTGGGGGGTTTATGGCTTCGTTTTGCTTTTAGTCGGTTATTTTATTTATGAGTTTTTAACACCAAAGTTTAACATTGACGACGAAATTGCCAACGATAATCGCGCGGTAGGATTTATTTCGATGGTCATTTCTATCGGTTTGTCGTTTGTGATCGGAGCAAGTATACGGTGAGAGGAGAAAGAAATGGAAACGTTAGCGAAAGTATTGCTCGTATTGTGCGGTGTATTTTTGCTTATTGGTGTCATATACCTTACGTTTTTTGCATAAAAGGTGTCAGTAGGCACCTTTTTTTAGTGTGCTCGGCATGGGTGCAATCTCTAGGGTGAAAGTCCCGAACTGCGAAGGCAGAAGTAGCAGTTAGCTTAACGCAAGGGTGTCCGTGGCGACACGGAATCTGAAGGAAGCGAGCGGCAAACTTCCGGTCTGAGGAACACGAACTTCATATAAGGCTAGGTATCATTGGATGAGTTTGCTAAACAAAACAAAGTCCTTTCTGCCGAAGGTGATACAGAGTAAATGAAGCAGATAGATGGAAGGAAAGATTGCACTCTTACCCGAGGAGGTCTGATGGATACGTGAAGTACCCTTCACAACCTACTTAGCGATAAGTAGCTGAATCATCAGAAGTCAGCAGAGGTCATAGTACGAATCGGTCTAGAACGATTCGGAAGGACTGAACAATCAAGAGAAAATAGCCCTTGGCATTCAGTCCGTCACGATGAACACAGAAAACATAGGACCTCCCAAGAGAAAGGAAACGGTGAATCCCGTGGGGGATCTTTTGGAGGGTGGAGTGACGACTGGCATAAGAAGAACAGCTATTTACGGAAGGAAGAATAACGATGGTTTTGAATCAAATCCTGTCACGAGAGAACATGCTTCTCGCATTGAAACGAGTAGAACAAAATAAGGGCAGCCATGGAGTAGATATGATGCCCGTACAAAACCTGCGAACGCACATCGTCGAAAACTGGCAGTCCATCAAAGAAGCGATTCTCAAAGGTACCTATGAACCGATGCCTGTCCGAAGAGTCGAAATCCCGAAGCCTGATGGCGGTGTTCGGTTACTAGGTATCCCAACCGTGACAGACCGTTTGATTCAACAGGCGATTGCCCAAGTATTGTCGAAGATATATGACCCGATGTTTTCCGAACATAGCTATGGCTTTCGCCCAAATCGAAGTGCCCATGATGCAGTGAGGAAAGCACAAGGATATATCAAAGAAGGATACCGATGGGTTGTAGACATCGATTTGGAAAAGTTCTTTGATCAGGTCAACCACGACAGACTTATGAGCACATTGGCGAAAAGAATCCACGATAAACCGTTATTAAAATTAATCCGCAAGTACTTGCAGTCGGGTGTCATGATTCATGGAGTGGTTTCAAGTACAGAGAAAGGAACGCCACAAGGTGGTCCATTAAGTCCGCTCCTTTCCAACATCGTCCTTGATGAGCTGGATAAAGAATTAGAGAAAAGAGGACATCAATTCGTTCGTTACGCAGACGACTGTAACATTTACGTAAAATCAAAAAGGGCAGGAGAACGAACAATGGCAAGCGTTCAACGATTCATCGAACGTAAACTTCGCCTAAAAGTGAATGAGAAAAAGTCGGCAGTAGACCGTCCTTGGAAACGAAAGTTTCTTGGATTCAGTTTTATCGATGCCGAAGAGCCCAAGATTCGAGTGGCAGAAGAAAGTCTCAAACGAATGAAGAAGAAAGTACGAGAAATCACCTCGAGAAAGATGCCATATTCCATGGAATACCGAATTCAGAAACTGAATCAGTATTTATTCGGATGGTGTGGGTACTTTGCGCTGGCGGATACGAAATCAATCTTTCGGAAAATGGACGGGTGGATTCGTCGAAGACTTCGTATGTGCTTATGGAAAAGTTGGAAAACACCAAAAACGAGGATACGAAACTTGATCAAATTGGGAGTTCCTTCGTGGAAAGCGTATGAATGGGGAAATAGTCGGAAAGGATATTGGCGTATTTCAAATAGCCCCATCTTACACAGAACCCTTGGAAACTCCTACTGGAATGACCAAGGGCTCAAAAGTCTACAAGAACGTTATGAATTCTTGCGTCATTGATCTTGATTGAACCGCCGTATACGGAACCGTACGTACGGTGGTGTGAGAGGACGGAGGTTAATCACCTCCTCCTACTCGATTTTTTTTTTTGATACAAAAATTTCAGAAAATATTATAAAATATAAATAATCTTATAGTAAAAGGGGGAAGAGAAATGGAGAAGCCATGGCTAGCGTTATATCCTCAGCAAGTTCCTCATTCAATTGATTATCCGCGCAAGCCGTTGCAACAATTTTTGGAAGAAGCAGCGGAGCAGTTTCCGCACAAAACAGCGATTCACTTTTTAGGAAAGGAGTTGACGTACAAAGAAATATATGAGCAAGCGATAAAGTTAGCGTCGTATTTACAGCAACTCGGTTTAGAAAAAGGCGATCGTGTATCGATTATGTTGCCAAATTGTCCTCAAGCAGTCATTAGCTATTATGCCGTTTTGTTTGCAGGTGGTATTGTCGTACAAACAAATCCGCTATATACCGAGCGAGAGTTGCAATATCAGTTAAATGACAGCGGTGCAAAAATTATTATTGCTCTTGATTTACTTTATCCAAGAATCATAAAAGTGAAAGCGCATACAAATATTGAACATATGATCATTACAAGTATAAAAGATTATTTACCGTTTCCGAAAAACGTATTATATCCGTTTGTACAAAAGAAACAAACAGGAATGATTGTGCGCGTCAAACATGAAGGAGATTGCCATTTGTTTACGAAAGCGTTATCGCTAGCGAGTGGAAAAATACAAAAAGTGGACGTTCATCCGGTCGAAGATGTTGCCCTGCTTCAATATACAGGTGGAACGACAGGGTTTCCGAAGGCGGCGAT
Organism: Anoxybacillus dikiliensis; assembly: GCF_050613275.1. Taxonomy (GTDB): domain Bacteria; phylum Bacillota; class Bacilli; order Bacillales; family Anoxybacillaceae; genus Anoxybacillus. Next base: position 2,095,820 of record NZ_CP187112.1, on the reverse strand, counting down.
GCTTACACACTACAATTTAACAGCAAACACGTTTATGTGTACGAAATGGATGTATAAATGTGAGCGCGGCAATGAATCGATTCTCGGAGTGCTTCCGTTTTTCCACGTATATGGGATGACGGCGGTCATGAACTTATCGATTATGGAAGGATATAAAATGATTTTATTGCCAAAGTTTGATGTTGAAACGACGTTAAAAACGATCGAAAAACAGCGGCCAACGCTGTTTCCGGGGGCGCCAACGATTTACATCGCGCTACTGAACCACCCGAGTTTGAAAAAATACGATTTATCATCGATTAAAATATGCATTAGCGGTTCAGCTCCACTCCCGGTTGAAGTGCAAGAACAATTCGAAACGGTAACAGGCGGAAAAATAATTGAAGGATACGGTTTAACAGAAGCATCCCCTGTGACGCATTCCAATTTCATTTGGGATGGAAAACGAATCAAAGGAAGTATTGGCGTGCCTTGGCCAGATACAGAGGCGATGATCGTTTCATTAGAAACAGGTGAGCGGGCAAATGTAAATGAAATCGGTGAAATTGTCGTTCGTGGACCACAAATCATGAAAGGATATTGGAATCGTCCGGAAGAAACTGCCGCGACGCTTCGTGACGGTTGGTTATATACAGGCGACCTAGGTTATATGAACGAAGAAGGATATTTCTTCGTTGTAGATCGAAAGAAAGATATGATTATCGCCAGCGGCTATAACGTATATCCACGAGAAGTGGAAGAAGTGTTATATGAGCATCCGAAAGTGCAAGAAGCGGTCGTCATTGGTGTACCTGATGCTTATCGCGGTGAAACGGTGAAAGCGTTTATTGTGCTGAAAGAAGGAGAACAGTGCACAGAAGAAGAGCTTGATCAATTTATGAGAAGTAAATTGGCGGCATATAAAGTGCCACGCATTTATGAATTTAGAAAAGAATTGCCAAAAACAGCAGTCGGAAAAATATTGCGCCGTGCGCTTGTTGAAGAAGAAAAAGAAAAGCAAAAATAACCTTTGTACGTTTTTTCTTGACACGATTTTGGCCTCTCTTTAAAATAAAAATATGAATGATTATTCATTCATATTTTTGAAAGGGAGAATGCAAAGTTGAAACGCGATAAACCGAAGTTTAAACAAATTATTGATGCAGCTGTGATCGTCATTGCTGAAAATGGCTACCATCAAGCGCAAGTCTCGAAAATTGCGAAACAAGCAGGTGTAGCGGATGGTACGATCTACTTGTATTTCAAAAATAAAGAAGATATTTTAATTTCGTTGTTTCAAGAAAAAATGGGATATTTTATCGAAAAAATTGAAGAAGAAATAGAAGGAATTTCGAGTCCGTCGGAGAAGTTGTTCTTGTTGATTCAAAAACATTTTCAAATGTTAGCGGCAGATCCGCATTTAGCAATCGTTACCCAATTGGAACTTCGACAATCGAATAAATCGTTGCGTCTGAAAATTAACGAAATTTTGAAAGGATATTTGAAAGTAGTCGATCGTATTGTACAAGAAGGGATGGACAAAGGGGAATTTCGTTCGGATTTAGACGTACGGCTTACGCGTCAAATGATTTTCGGAACCATTGACGAAATGGTGACGACATGGGTAATGAATGAGCAAAAATATGATCTTGTCGCATTAGCAAGACCGGTTCATCAGTTGTTAACGAAAGGTTGTTGTGTATAAACAACAACCTTCCGGATATATACGAAGGAGGGGGAACATGTTTTCCGTTCAACAAGAGGGGTATGTGACAATTTTGACGCTTCATCGTCCGCCGGCCAATGCCTTAGCCTCTTCTGTTTTGAAAGAGCTTTCAGAACGGCTTGATACACTAAAAGAAGATGATCAAGTGCGTGTCATTGTTCTTCATGGGGAAGGAAGATTTTTCTCAGCTGGTGCGGATATTAAAGAATTTACAGCGATTGATGCAAGCGAACAAGCTGCTGAACTCGCTCGTGCAGGACAACAAGTGATGGAGAAAATTGAACAGTTTCCGAAACCGATTATTGCGGCCATTCACGGTGCTGCACTTGGTGGAGGTTTAGAGTTGGCGATGAGTTGCCATCTGCGCATCGTATCTGAAACTGCTAAACTTGGTTTGCCAGAATTACAGCTTGCCATCATTCCTGGATTTGCAGGTACGCAGCGTTTGTTGCGCCACGTCGGCATGGCAAAAGCGTTGGAAATGATGTGGACAAGCGAACCAATGACAGGAGTAGAAGCTGTTCAATGGGGGCTAGCAAATAAAGCGGTGCCAGAAGAACAGTTGCTTCATACTGCAAAGCAACTTGCACAAAAAATTGCCCAAAAGAGCCCGATTTCTGTTCAAGCGGTATTGCAGCTTGTTAATGAGGCAAGAACAAAAACATTCCACGAATGTGTGGAAAAAGAGGCGCAGCTTTTTGGGCAAGTATTTGTCACGGAAGATGCGAAAGAAGGTATTTCTGCATTTATTGAAAAACGGACACCACAGTTCCGAGGAAAATAAGAGGGGGAGAGAAGCATGAATATTTTCGTATTAATGAAACGTACATTCGATACGGAAGAAAAAATTGTCATTCAAAATGGGAAAGTAAGTGAAGAAGGTGCGGAATTTATCATTAATCCGTACGATGAATATGCGATTGAAGAAGCGATTCAAGTGCGCGATCAACACGGTGGAGAAGTGACGGTCGTTACAGTTGGAAACGAAGATGCGGAAAAAGAGCTTCGCACAGCGCTTGCGATGGGAGCAGATAAAGCGGTCCTTATTAACATTGAAGATGATGTAGAAAACCGCGATCAATATACAACGGCAAAAGTGCTTGCAGAATATTTAAAAGATAAACAGGCCGATTTAATTTTAGCAGGGAACGTAGCCATTGACGGTGGTTCTGGCCAAGTTGGTCCGCGTGTTGCTGAATGGTTAGGTATTCCTTACGTAACGACAATTACGAAACTAGAAATTGATGGAACAAATGTGAAAGTTGTGCGTGATGTTGAAGGGGACGAAGAAGTGGTTGAAACATCGTTACCGTTATTAGTGACGGCGCAACAAGGTTTAAATGAACCGCGTTATCCATCATTGCCGGGGATTATGAAAGCGAAAAAGAAACCGCTTGAGGAATTAGAGCTTGATGATTTGGATTTGGAAGAAGATGATGTCGAAGCAAAAACAAAAACGATTGAAATCTTTTTACCACCGAAAAAAGAAGAAGGGAAAATTTTACAAGGTGACATTTCTGAACAAGTAAAAGAACTCGTTTCACTTCTTCATACGGAAGCAAAAGTCATTTAATAGGGGGATGGGGATTATGGCAAGAAAAGTGTTAACATTAGCTGAAGTGCGCGATGGGGCGTTGCGCAACGTATCATTTGAAGCAGTTGCTGCGGCAAAAACGATGGCGGAAGGCGGAGAGGTTGTTTCTGTCGTTGTCGGAGCGAGCGTTCGCTCATTAGCGAATGAGCTCATTGCTTACGGTGCAGACCGTGTTATTGTTGTCGAGCATGAAAAATTAGCGACTTATACACCAGACGGCTATGCCCAAGCGTTGCAAGCTGTTGTTGAGCAAGAGAAGCCAGAAGGAATTGTATTCGGACATACAGCGCTTGGAAAAGATTTATCGCCAAAACTTGCTGCAAAATGGCAATCTGGACTTGTGTCCGACGTTGTTGCTGTTGAAGAAACAGGAGGAAATATCGTTTTTACGAGACCAATTTATTCGGGTAAAGCGTTTGAAAAGAAAATTGTTACAGACGGTTTCATGTTTGTTACCGTTCGTCCGAACAATATCGCCCCACTTGAAAAAGATGAGAGTCGTACAGGTGCGATCGTTGACGTGCAAGTAGATATAAAGGATTTACGCACAATCGTTCGTGACGTTGTGCGAAAAACAGCAGAAGGTGTCGATTTGTCAGAAGCGAAGGTTATTGTTGCTGGAGGCCGCGGCGTGAAAAGTGCCGAGGGGTTCGAACCGCTAAAAGAGTTAGCGAACTTGCTTGGCGGTGCGGTCGGGGCATCGCGTGGAGCGTGCGATGCAGGATATTGCGATTACTCTCTCCAAATTGGTCAAACAGGAAAAGTCGTTACACCAGACTTATATATTGCATGCGGCATTTCTGGTGCTATCCAACATTTAGCAGGAATGTCGAATTCAAAAGTGATCGTAGCAATTAATAAAGATCCAGAGGCGAATATTTTCAAAGTAGCAGACTACGGCATCGTTGGTGACTTATTTGAAGTCGTTCCGCTTTTAATTGAGGAATTTAAAAAATTAAAAGTACATTCATAAGGCAGAGCATGATGCTTTGCCTTTTCTTTTCAGCATATTTTTTAACGACAAGGAAATAGTAGAAGCGAAGCAAATCATTGGCGTAATGAATACGTTCAATGGTATACTATGTGCATGGAATTGAAATATTTGAGGAGGAATGAAACATGGCAATTGTAAATGCAACAGATCAAACGTTTGTGAATGAAGTAAAAGAAGGGGTTGTACTCGTTGACTTTTGGGCACCTTGGTGCGGACCTTGCAAAATGATTGCACCTGTATTAGAAGAAGTTGATCGCGAGCTTGGTGGCAAAGTGAAGGTTGTGAAAGTGAATGTCGATGACAACCCAGAAACAGCTGGAAAATTTGGCGTTATGAGCATCCCAACATTATTTGTCTTTAAAAACGGTGAAGTTGTCGACAAAACAGTTGGTTTCCAACCAAAAGAAGCGCTTGTTGGTCTTTTAAGCAAACATTTATAATCGACACGCCTCGGAGAAATCCGGGGTATTTTTTTTGAAATTTTATATTGACATTGAAAATCGTTCTCTAATATAATGATAACGGTTAATGATAATCGTTATCAAAAAAAGGGGGATACATACGAAATGAAAAAACGTCAATTAAAAGCTGTATTTGCCATGTTTTTATTAGCAGGTGGTGTGCTTGCAGGTTGCGGACAACAAAAAACGGAAACGACAGAGAAAAAGGAAGAAACAAAAGTAGAGGAAAAACAAGAAGAGCAACAACAAGCTGAAACGGAGCAAGCGGAAGAGCAAGTAAACGTTCAAACGTTCATTGATGCTTATAAGGCGATCAAAGCAGAAACAGAAAAAGCGAAAGAAGGACAACCAGTCGATTGGAGTCTTGTGGAAAAAACATATACAGAGCAACTCCAAAAGCCGATTAACGAACTAGATGGTACATTTGCCCAAACGATTGAGGCAGCGATTCAAGGTGGAAAAAGCGGAGAGCTAAACGTACATCCGGCGCGCCAAATTGTAGATAAAGTGACGCAGTCATATTTTTATCAGTTGCAAAAGAAATTGCAAAAAGACGTTGTCGCTGCACTTGAAGCTGGCGACCAACAAAAAGCGACAACATTGTTCGAACAAATTAAGTTGCTAGCAGCGGAAATTTTCGTTCCAACAGCGATGAAACGTGATGAATATTATCAATTAACAGGGGAATCTAGCCTTGAACAAAGCATTAACGCTGGTTTAGCTGCCCAAGAAGAAGCGTTAAAAGCAAATAACGTAGATGATTTCAAAGTGTACATTCAGTTGACGGATAAATCGATTTATCGCAGCTACTATTTAGCATCAAAATCATATGCTGAAAAAATTGAAGCAGGTGTGAAAGAAGGAAAGGCAGAAGATGAGCTAAAAGGTCAACAAGCGGAAGCGTGGGGCTTTTTCCAAGCGATCAAAGGCTCTTTAGCTGAAGGTGATGAAGCTGCAACAACTCGCTTAGATGAGATTTTATCATTGAATAATGATTACAAAAACATTAAAGCAGAAGAAGTAGGCGCATTATATGCAAAAGCGTTGTTTGGCAAAATGAAAGGCTATCATGAGAAAGCACCAGCGCAATTAGATGAAAACAACATTGTCGAAGCGAAAGTGAAAGCATTAGAAGGTAACATGTTCTTAAAAGCGATCGAATTAGATGTGAAAGCAAAATTAGGTGAGCAAAAAGCAGCAGACGTGTTTGCTACTGCAGAAAAATGGTATAACGCCATTGCTGAAAACAAAAAAGATGAAGCTGCTCAACATAGCAAAGCTGTGCTTGATGCTGTCAGTGCGATCATTCAATAAAAAAGAGCCGCGCATAACACGCGGCTTTTTTGTTGTGATACAATAGTAGCGCATAAACGATGAGGGAGTCAGGTAAATGGCAAAAGTATGTATCACAGGTGGAGCAGGATTTATTGGTAGTCATCTAGGGAAAAAATTGCTTGAACTTGGGCATGAGCTCGTTGTTATTGACAATTTCCATCCGTATTATTCAACATATCGGAAGCAGCGCCAGCTTCAACAAATAAAAGACATCGGTTTTTTTCACTTTTACGATGTAGATATTTTGCAAGCGGATGTTTTAAAACAAATTTTTTTACATCATCGTCCTAATGTTGTGTTTCATTTAGCAGCGTTACCTGGTGTACAGCCTTCATTAACGGAGCCGCTTGCATATATTGACTACGATGTGAAAGCGACAGTAAACGTATTACAAGCAGCGGGGGAGGCGGAGGTCGAGCGTGTGTTATTCGCCTCTTCTTCTTCTGTGTACGGTGATCAAGCGTTTCGGCCATTAAAAGAAGATATGGCGAATGGACAAGTCGTTTCCCCATATGCAGCTGCAAAATATAGTGCGGAATCGTTTTGCCATGCATACGCGCATATATACGGCTACACGATGACGATTTTTCGTTATTTTACTGTATACGGACCATGGGGGCGGCCGGATATGGCCATTAGTAAATTTATTCGTCAATTGTTGCGCGATGAGCCGATTACCGTTTACGGTGAACATACAGCTCGCGATTATACGTTTATTGATGACATTGTTGACGGAATGATTCGAGCGCTAGATCGGAAAGGAACAAGTGATGTGTTTAATCTTGGGGCTGGTCAACCTGTGACGATGAAGCAGTTGCTTGCAGAGTTCCAAGTCCATTTTCCACATATGCGTATTCATTACGAACCTTCTCGACTTGGGGATGTTGTCGCTACATGGGCGGATATTACGAAAGCGAAAGAACAGCTCGGATATGAGCCGCGCGTATCGTTGCGAGAAGGATTAGCAAAGACGATTGAATGGGCGAAGCAATATGAAAAATAAGCAAATCAACATCGTGATACGGATCATTAGCTTTCTGTTTATTGCCATGTTTATATGGATGACTGTTCAACATTTTGATGCTAAACTGTTGTTCGATCTTATGCATAAGCTTGTTTCGCAACCGTGGCATGCGAGCTATATGTTTATCATGTACGGCCTTGCCTTCGTTTTACGCGCAATGGCATGGAAATGTTATTTGCCTCAGGCTCGTTTTCAAACGTGTAGCGATGGGTTATTTGCTAGTTTATTTATTAATCACATTTTTCCGATTAAAATTGGCGATGCTGCTCGCATTAGCATATGCGCAAGGCGAGATCGCATCCCGTTTGCAATTGTTGCCGAGTCTGTCATTGTATTACGCTTTCTCGATTTGATCGTTTTATTTTTCTTTGCTTTTTTTGGGGCAATTGTTTATATGCGCACTGTTATCCGTTCGGCCGTTATTTTTCTCCTCGTTTTCGGCGGTATCGTTGTGTTGTTTTTCATCCTTCGACACATCGATTTGTCATGGCTACAAAAACATAAACAACATTGGGACATGATATGGAACAGCCGTCGCTTTGTGCCGATTGTTGTTGCTATTGTTTTCAGTTGGATATGTGAAGCTGTCGTTTTGTTTGAAATGGCGAAAATGGTCGCCTTTCCACTTTCATTTGCTCAATCGTTATGGGTAAATAGTATGACCGTTGGAGGCCAAATATTTCAAATGACTCCAGGAGGATTGGCGACGTATGAAGCTGTGATGGCATTTGCGTTAACGCGCATTCATCCGTATTGGGAACAAGCATACGCCCTCGCGTTAGTTACTCATTTGTTTAAATTTTTATTTTCTTATGTCGTCGGGCTATATGTATGGTTTCGCATCCCGACATTATGGACATTCGTTCGAAAGGAGGACGCAGCATGAAAAAAGCATCGAAGTTTGAAAAAATAGCGGCAAGATGTTGGAACTTATTAAATGAAGGAAAGCCATTTACTCCGATTTTCGTCATCGGGACGATGCTTCTTTTTCATTTATTTGATGGTATGACGTTGGAAGAAGGGGAAAAGCTATTTCGTAGCTTTTTACTCACCATCCCCCTTTTCGTTTTGTACTACGTATATGATTATCCGTTATTTTTACGTAACTATTTATGGGTTCCGTACGTCGTGTTTTTAATGATTTGGTCTTTCGTTCCGATGAGCTTACTTTTGCTTGCTGTCAGTCTTTACTTCTTTTTTACTGTTTTCTTTTGGGGAACGTTATATTATCATTTACGAATTGGAACGACATGGTTGAATTTTACTCGTTTCTGGAAATTGGTGTTGAAAAACAGCGATTCGACAAGCGGAAATGCGCAAGAGCAGTTGCCGAAAGTGTTGTTGCTTCTTTCTGTATGGGAATATGGCGTGCAGCATAGCGTACATGTACCGTCACTTAGTGTGTTTTATATGTTTGTTTTCGCATGGTCATTTGTTTTGCATCGCTATTTATTTGATTGGAAACCGAAAGTCATCGATCAGTACACGAACAATGTACCGTCAAATGATAAGCCGTTGAGTGATCGCGTCATCGTCCTCGTTATTGATGGGATGAGAAAAGACCGTTTTGAACAAGCAAACGCTCCATTTTTAAAATCGCTCCGTGCTAACGGAACAGATTTTACACAAATGGAAACGGTATATCCTGCTCGGACGGTTGTTTGCTTTACATCGATGCTTACAGGAACGTATCCGTTTGAGCATGGCATTCGTTCAAATATGGTATGGAAGCTAGGTATTCGAGTAGAAAGTATTTTTGACTCACTTCGAAAAGTAGGGAAAAAAGGAAAAGTGCTCGGTATCGCTCATCTTGTCGATTCCCTAGGAAATGATGTCGAAACAGTTACAGCTGTCATGCATAACGATGTAGCAGACCGTAACATGATGGAGCGGGCGAAACAAATCATGGCCGAACAAGATTTAGATTTATTCGTCGTTCAATTCATTGGAACGGATCAAACAGGGCATAGTCGCGGTGTACATTATGATGAGTATGTGCAAAAAATTGAAGAAGTTGATCGGCTCATTCAACAATTTGTTGAATGGCTACACGAACAAGGGAAAATGGATAATACGACGTTAATCGTTTGTGCCGATCATGGACAAGCAGATGGAATTGGTGGACACGGCCATTTAGACGAAGGAGAACGATATGTCCCATTTTTCATGTACGGTCCGATGATTGAAAAAGGAAAGCGCATTGACGAAAAACATAGTCTCGTTTCCCTTGCACCAACGATTGCTTATTTGTTAGGAGCTCCATATCCGAGCCATAGCCGTGGCCCTGTGTTAGTCGAATCGTTGAAGAAAGAGGGAAGATGATGAAAGTCGTTGTATTTTTGCCTGCACATAATGAAGAGGAAGCGATTGGAGAAGTTATTCGTCGCATTCCGAGGCATATTGGATCGAATATAGAAGTACATGTACTAGTTGTTGACGACGGCTCAACGGATCGTACGGTTGACGTCGCTAAGCAGGCGGGAGCTGATTTCATTTATCGACACGAACGAAATCGTGGGTTAGGGGCAGCTGTACGTACCGGTTTACAACAATGTGTCGAACTTAATGCCGACATCGGTGTTATGATTGATGCAGATAATGAATATCCACCAGAGCAAATTCCAGATCTTATCATGCCTATTTTATGTGGAGAAGCGGATTATACGATGGGTTCCCGCTTTCTAGGAACGATTCATGGGATGAAATGGCATCGCCGCATCGGAAATTATATGTTTACGTTGCTTCAATCCATTTTATTAAAAACATGGATTTACGATGGTCAATCAGGCATGCGGGCTTTTTCACGTGAGGCGATGGAAGAAGCGGAAATTATTCATGATTACAACTACGCTCAAGTATTGACGTTAAATTTAGTTCGCAAAGGATTCCGCTTAAAAGAAGTGCCGATTGTATATCAAGTGAGGACAACAGGTCAGTCGTTTATTAAGTTTACAGCTTACTTAAAACACGTCATTCCTGCGATTGTGAAAGAAATGTGTCGTCCGGTAAAACGAAAGTATACGCGCTCTGTTCAACAACGCTAGAGAGTCATTCTCTAGCATTTTTTCTTGACAACAATCATGATAATTATTATCATTATCATCGAAGGAGGAGATCGGAGTGAAAAAGTTTTTATTTTTTTGTTTATCAATGATACTGATTTTCACTTCAGCCCCTACGTCTTCGTTCGCTTACTCATACGGTGATCCGAACGAAGAGGCGGTTGCTGAAGCGTATAAAGAGATGGTCGCGAAAGCGCAAGAGAAAAAGTTCGATGAAGTGAAAGCCATTTATGAAACGGTACAAAAAGAAATTGATATGCATATGGGTCCTGAACCGTCTGCCATTATTTTAGAGGCGATTGAAAATAAAGATGAGGATACGATCATTTCCGCAATGCAAAAAGTGCTTGTGTTAAACGTTGCGCGTCGTTTAGAAAATGTAGAAAAGAATTTCGATAATTACGATACGAGCAAACGTTTATTAGCGAAAGCATTTGCTACATATAAAGCACTTTCCCCGATTGTACAACAAAAAGATGCTAAACTTGATGAAAAATTAAAGCAGCAGTTTGACATTGCGTTGCAATCGCTCGGAAATCCGGGACTGTTTGGAGTAGGAAAGAAAGAATCGAACATCAATCAATTTAAAGAAAGCAAACAAACGATTTTGAAAGCGTTGCAAGATCAATTTGAATTAGAAAATATTGAAACGGGTCATTTTACTGACGAAGATTTAGATCGATTAGCAGCAGCAAAAAAGAAGGAATGGACGGATTTGTCGGATATAAAAAACTGGGTTCCGATTATTGCTATTATCGCTGTTATTGTTGCTGTTGTCGTGTATGCCATGAGAAAACGGAAGTAAAGAAAGGGGGCGCGTGCGTTGGAAGTTCAAGCACTGCTCATTACGTTTCGTGAAGCGTTAGAAGCGCTATTAATTGTTGGGATTATTACATCGTATTTGAAGCGCATTGATCAATCACGTTATGTGAAATATGTTTGGCTCGGTGCAGGGCTAGCTGTGTTTGCAAGCGCGGTTGTTGCGTTATTATTCCAAGTCGTGCTGACCGGTTTTTCCACGATGGCAAGCGAAATATATTTAAAGGTGAGCATCATCTTCATTTCTTCCATCTTGCTGACGCAAATGGTATTTTGGATGGCAGAACATAGCAAAGATATAAAAAGTAGTATGGAAGGAAAAATGAGCAAATACGTTTCTAAAGGCGACGTATTTGGTATGGTGATGCATTCGTTTTTAGTTGTACTGCGCGAAGGAGTGGAGACAGTCTTTTTCTTTGCCGCCATTACAGGTGGAAATATCGGAGCAGCGGTACAAGGATGGGGAGCCATTACTGGTTTAACGATCGCTGCTATCGTCAGCTACATGTTCTTTAAAGGAACGATGCGCGTACCATTAAAAACGTTTTTTAAAGTCACCGGTGCATTTATCATTTTGATTGCAGCTGGGTTGCTTGTACAAGGCATTTCGATGTTGCAAGATTTAAAAATTATCGGTAGCGTGATGCCGCACGTGTACGATATTACATGGTTTATGCCGGAGCATCCGATTGACCATGAACATTTCGTACGCGACACAGGACAAGAACCGATTCTTTCTGGCGATGTCGGTATTTTCTTCAAGGCGTTATTCGGTTATTCGTCGATGCCATCACTTGAAGAAGTGTTAGCATATATTGGTTATTTCGTCGTCATTTACTTACTTGTGAAAACACGTTATGGTGCGAAAGAAGAAAAAAACGAAAAAAATGAGAAGGTGCTTGAACAACAAGTAATGTAAAGTACAAGGGGATCCTTGTACTTTTTTACTTAGGAGGGTTTTATTGTGCGAATCGTTTCAATCATCGTGCTGTTTACAGTATGCGCATCGTATTTCGTCTATGCTAGCCCGTTTGCAGCAACGTGGGATGAAGTGGACTTTGCTCTCGCCCTTGATCGATACGATTTACTTGCGATGCAACCACATTTTCCGGGATATCCGTATTTTATTTTTGGCGGGATGCTCATTCATTCGTTTGTTGACAATGCTGCCAAAGCGCTTGCGATTTGGAATGGGTTACTGATGACGAGTGCGATGATTCCAATTTATTTCCTTGCTAAAACATACGTGGAAAAAAAGTATGCGCTCTTCATTACAGCACTCGTCCAATCGCTTAGCTACGTCATGTTAATCGTTTCACAACCGATGTCGGAGGGGAGTGCTCTCGCTGTTTTATGGTGGTATGTGTGGAGTTTAGAACGTGCGCTTCACTCGGACCGTGTTCATGTGCAATGGCTACCGTTATTATTATTTAGCATTATGCTTGGTATTCGCTTATCGTACATTCCTTTTGGGGTTGGTATATTATATGTTTGGTGGAAGCGGAGGTATCGTTTGAAACAGCTTCTGTTATGCAGTTTGGCAGCAGTTGCGTTTCAATTCATTTGGATGGGTGCAGTAGCTGCAACAGAAGGAGAAGGTTTTTGGCATCTTGCATTTTCATTTGTAACAGGGCATTTTACACAATGGGGAGGAACGGTTTCAACGGATGAAGCACCGTTTTGGCAGCGAGTATATACGCTTATTTTTTATAATATCATTTGGACAGGCATGGCAAAGCAGTCTGTATGGCTACTTAGTTGTTTTGCTATTTTATTCTTTATGACGTGGAAGCATATATTTCTTCCAAATGTATATCGTTTGCTTTTATTGACGTATTTTCTTTGGGCGTTATTTGCGCAAAATATTGAAAAACCGAGGCATATATTGCCGATTGTCATCATCGTTTCATTCTTTTTGTTTGTAAGTGCCCTTCAGTCGTCATCGCGCATGCGCCTCATCGTTATGCTCGTTTTACTCCTCTCTCAAGCGGTAATCGGCATGCGAGGGGTAAACAATCAAGCGACACAGTTGCCAGCGACGTATCAATTGGCGTATGATTTTGAACAGAAAGAACAACCGTTTATTTTATTTACGTGGGAAGAGACGCGTGTTCTTGAATATTTACGTGTTTCTTTTCCACATGAACGCGTGTTCTCGTTTGATGTTTTTCAACGTGACAAAGCCGCATTTCCTCATGCGAAAGTGTATGTGACTAATCATGTCGTCAAAGGGTTTCAAGCGCAAGGAATAGACGTTCGGCCATATATTCGCCCGGTTCGGACGTATGAGTCGAGCTTATTGTCTGACCCTGTGTATGGGTGCATTACAGTATATGAATGGCGAGAGGAGGAAAAACGTGAATGAGCGATTAAAAGAAAAGTTGGCGATTTTGCCTGATCAGCCGGGATGCTATTTAATGAAAGATGCACACGGAACGGTCATTTACGTTGGAAAAGCGAAAGTGTTGAAAAATCGTGTGCGCTCTTATTTTACAGGCACACATGACGGAAAAACACTTCGCTTAGTAAACGAAATTGCGGACTTTGAATATATCGTGACGTCTTCGAATTTAGAAGCGCTCATTTTAGAAATGAACTTAATAAAAAAATACGATCCGAAATATAACGTCATGTTAAAAGACGATAAAAGCTATCCATTCATTAAAATTACCGGTGAAACACATCCGCGTCTGATCATTACTCGGACGGTGAAAAAAGATAAAGGGAAATATTTTGGTCCGTACCCAAACGCCCAAGCAGCTCATGAAACGAAAAAATTGCTCGATCGTTTATATCCGTTGCGAAAATGCGATAAAATGCCGAAAAAAGTTTGTTTATATTATCATATGGGACAATGTTTAGGCCCGTGTGAATATCACGTGTCGGAGGAAGAAAACAAACAAATTGTTGAACAAATTACTCGCTTTTTAAACGGCGGCTATAAAGAAGTCAAAGAGAAATTGACAGAAAAGATGATGGAAGCAGCGGAACAGTTACAGTTTGAGCGGGCGAAAGAATACCGCGACCAAATTTCGTATATTGAAACATTAATGGAAAAACAAAAAATGATTTTACACGATTTCGTTGACCGCGACATTTTTGGATATGCGTACGATAAAGGATGGATGTGCGTACAAGTATTTTTTATTCGACAAGGGAAGCTTATCGAACGCAATGTGTCGATGTTTCCGCTATACCAAGAGCCGGAAGAAGAATTTTTAACGTTTTTAGGTCAATTTTACAGTAAACATTATCATTTAAAGCCACGCGAAGTTGTATTGCCGCGAGAAATCGATGGAGAAATGGCGGCGAAATTGCTCGATGTGAATGTTACACAGCCGAAAAGCGGCAAAAAGAAAGAACTTGTTGATTTAGCTTGTAAAAATGCGCACATTGCGCTGCAAGAAAAGTTCTTTTTAATTGAACGTGACGAAGAACGAACGATTCGCGCGGTTGAACGGCTAGGTGAAGCGCTGGGGATTCCGACACCTCATCGGATTGAGGCGTTTGACAATTCAAACATTCAAGGAACAGACGCTGTTGCCGCCATGGTCGTATTTATTGACGGAAAGCCGGAAAAAAAAGAATATCGGAAATATAAAATAAAAACGGTGCAAGGTGCAGATGATTACGAGTCGATGCGTGAAATTATTCGCCGGCGTTATACTCGTGTATTGCGCGAACGTTTGCCCCTCCCTCATCTCATTGTTGTCGATGGAGGAAAAGGACAAATACAAGCTGCAAAAGAAGTGTTGGAATGCGAGCTTGGGTTATCAATTCCGATCGCTGGGTTAGTGAAAGATGAGAAACATCGGACGTCCCATTTCCTTTTTGGTAATCCACCGAGCATCGTTTCATTAGAGAAAAATAGTCAAGAGTTTTATTTGCTACAGCGCATTCAAGAAGAAGTGCACCGGTTTGCGATTACATTTCATCGGCAAGTTCGTTCAAAATCTGCGTTTCATTCCATTCTCGATCAAATTCCGGGAGTTGGGACAAAAAGGAAACAAGCGTTATTGCAACATTTCGGATCGATTAAAAAAATGAAAGAAGCGACAGTTGAACAAATACAAGAAGCAAACATTCCAAAACATGTGGCACAAAAAATTCACGAAACGCTTCAAACGTACGAAAGCTGACCGTCATCGGTCAGCTTCATCTTTTCGGTCCCATTTGACCGTGAATAAAACAGTTTTGGCGCGCCGTTTTTGTTGTTCAAACGCTTCTGTGACATATCCTTTTTGTTGTTCGAACTGTTGGGCAAGAAAGCCCGCCTCAAGTTGAAATGTGCACTCTCCACTATAATCGAATCGCATTGCGACGAGCGGTCCTTCTAATTGAAGTGCACATTGATCTTTTTTTTCTTCAAGCAGCGATAAATTTCCCCAACCCGCTTGTTCAAAAAAAGAAATGACATCATCGATTGTAGCTAGCGGGTATTTTCTCGCTAAATCTTTTCCTGCCCAATATAAAATAAATGGCGTTTCTTTTCCGAACAAATTTGGCAACAATTCTTGCCGAAATAAAAAGTCGCTAAAAGCAGAAATGTTCATTTGTTTCCACTGTTCATGCCCGCTCACGTTCAATTCCCCTCTCTATTTTTTCATTATAGCGCACAACAATGTGAAAAACAGTATTGACTTTTCTTTTATTTCGGACTTCACTAGAAGTATAGTTGTTTTAAAATTTTAAATGATTGAACATTTCGTGAACACCTTTTCTTGACGCTCCTACATTCTGGGAGTACAATGAATGTGACAATGATCAATGGAAATGGAAGTGTTTACACATCTGTTGTTCATTGTCTAGTAGATGCGGATGGGAGCTCATAGAAAAGGAAGATGACAATTTCAAGGGGGGTTATGTATGGCACAAAATCGAGAGTTTTTTTATCGTCGACTCCATTCATTGCTCGGAGTCATTCCAGTCGGGCTGTTTTTAACGCAGCATTTAGTTGTTAACCATTTTGCAACAAGGGGAGCAGACGCATTTAACAAGGCGGCTGCTTTTATGGAGCAGCTACCGTTTCGTTACTTTTTAGAAATTTTCGTTATTTTTCTTCCGTTATTATTCCATGCCATCTATGGGCTATATATCGCATTTACGGCACAAAACAATGTGAGTCGTTACGGATATTTTCGTAACTGGATGTTTATGTTGCAACGCTTAACGGGGATTATTACGCTCATTTTCGTCGTCTGGCACGTATGGGAAACGCGCATTCAAGCTGCGCTTGGTGCGGAAGTGAACTATGATATGATGGCGAACATCGTTGCGAACCCGTTTATGCTTGCATTTTATATTGTCGGAATCGTTTCTGCGGTGTTTCACTTTGCAAACGGGCTATGGTCGTTTTTCGTTAGTTGGGGTATTACAGTGACTCCTCGTTCACAACAAATTTCTACGTACGTGACAATGGGGATTTTTGTCGCGCTTTCGATCGTTGGTATACGCGCGATTTTAGCATTCGTTTAATCCACAACATTGAAGGAGTGAGGAGACATGAGTAAAGGAAAAATTATCGTTGTTGGTGGAGGTCTTGCCGGCTTAATGGCAACAATTAAAATTGCCGAAGCAGGCGTAAAAGTAGATTTATTTTCATTAGTTCCTGTGAAGCGATCTCACTCTGTTTGTGCACAAGGTGGCATTAATGGTGCGGTCAATACAAAAGGGGAAGGGGACTCTCCGTGGGAACACTTCGATGATACGGTATATGGTGGGGACTTTTTAGCTGATCAACCTCCAGTAAAAGCGATGTGTGAAGCGGCCCCAGGTATTATTCATTTGCTTGATCGCATGGGTGTCATGTTCAACCGTACGCCAGAGGGATTGCTCGATTTCCGTCGCTTTGGTGGAACGCAGCATCACCGTACTGCATATGCAGGGGCAACGACAGGACAACAGCTTCTTTACGCGCTTGATGAACAAGTGCGCCGTCACGAAGTTGCTGGTTTGGTGACAAAATATGAAGGTTGGGAGTTTTTAGGTGCTGTTTTAGATGATGAGCAAGTATGTCGCGGAATTGTCGCACAAAACTTGACAACGATGGAGATTAAAGCATTCCCAGCAGATGCGGTCATCATGGCAACAGGTGGTCCGGGGATTATTTTCGGGAAGTCAACAAACTCGATCATTAATACAGGTTCAGCTGCTTCTATCGTTTATCAACAAGGTGCATATTATGCAAACGGGGAATTTATTCAAATTCACCCGACAGCGATTCCAGGCGATGATAAGCTTCGTTTAATGAGTGAATCAGCGCGCGGAGAAGGTGGGCGAGTTTGGACGTATAAAGACGGAAAACCTTGGTATTTCTTGGAAGAAAAATATCCGGCTTACGGAAACCTCGTTCCACGCGATATTGCGACGCGTGAAATTTTCCATGTGTGTGTCGACTTAAAGCTCGGTATTAACGGCGAAAACATGGTGTATTTAGATTTATCGCATAAGGATCCGAAAGAGCTTGATATTAAGTTAGGTGGCATTATTGAAATTTATGAAAAGTTTATGGGGGAAGACCCAAGAAAAGTACCGATGAAAATATTCCCAGCTGTCCACTATTCAATGGGTGGATTATGGGTTGATTATGATCAAATGACAAACATTAAAGGATTGTTTGCCGCAGGCGAGTGCGACTATTCGATGCACGGCGCGAACCGTCTCGGTGCGAACTCTCTATTATCTGCCATTTATGGTGGAATGGTAGCTGGTCCAAAAGCAGTAGAATATATGAAGGGGCTTGAAAAATCAGCAGATGCGATGCCTTCTTCTTTATACGATCGTTATTTAAAACAAGAACAAGAAAAATGGGCGCAAATTATGGCGATGGACGGCACAGAAAACGCCTACGTCTTGCATAAAGAGCTTGGTGAATGGATGACAGATAACGTCACGGTCGTTCGTTATAATGATAAACTATTAAAAACAGATGAAAAAATTCAAGAGTTACTTGAGCGTTATAAAAACATCAACATTAACGATACAGCGAAATGGAGCAACCAAGGTGCATCGTTTACACGTCAGCTTTACAACATGTTGCAGCTAGCCCGCGTCATTACGCTCGGTGCTTACAACCGTAACGAAAGCCGTGGAGCGCACTATAAGCCAGAGTTTCCTGAGCGGAACGACGAAGAATGGTTAAAAACAACGATGGCGAGCTTCACACCAGATGGTCCATCATTCCATTATCGCGAAGTGGATACATCACTCATTAAACCGCGCAAACGCGACTATACGAAAAAGAAAGGGGAAGTGAAATCATGAGCGAAAATAAAACGATTCGGATTATTGTCACAAGACAAGACCGTCCGGATACAGCCCCTTATGAAGAAGAGTTTGTCATTCCGTATCGTCCGAATATGAACATTATTTCGGCGCTCATGGAAATTCGGCGCAATCCGGTCAATGCGAAAGGGGAAAAAACGACGCCTGTTGCTTGGGAAATGAACTGTTTAGAAGAAGTGTGTGGCGCTTGTTCGATGGTGATTAACGGCAAGCCGCGTCAGTCGTGTACGGCGCTTGTTGATCAGCTTGAGCAGCCTATTCGTTTAGAACCGATGCGCACGTTCCCTGTCATTCGCGATTTGCAAGTCGACCGTAGCCGCATGTTTGATTCGTTGAAAAAAGTAAAAGCATGGATTCCGATTGACGGAACATACGATTTAGGTCCAGGACCGCGCATGCCAGAGCGTAAACGCCAGTGGGCGTATGAATTGTCCAAATGTATGACGTGCGGAGTATGTTTAGAAGCTTGTCCAAATGTCAACAGCAAATCAAACTTTATCGGTCCAGCACCGCTTTCGCAAGTGCGCTTATTTAATGCTCATCCAACAGGAGCAATGCATAAAGCAGAGCGTCTAGAAGCGATTATGGGTGACGGCGGATTAGCGAACTGCGGAAATTCGCAAAACTGTGTGCAATCTTGCCCGAAAGGCATTCCGCTTACAACGTCTATTGCGGCATTGAACCGCGCAGCAACGATTCAAATGTTCCGCAATTTCTTCGGCAGCGATGAAGTATAAATACAAGGTCGGCTCTTACAGAGTCGGCCTTGCGTTTCATATATAGGGGGGAGAAATTTGAAAATATCTTATATTGACGACGTGAAAGAATGGGAGCAGCGCTTTTCCTTTTTTCATCCGGTGCGCGTCCGCTTTTCTGAAACGGATATGTTTGGACATTTAAACAATACAGTGCCTTTTGTATATTTTGAAGAAGCGCGCATCGCGTTTTTTGAGCATCTCGGTTTTATGGGTGACTGGGTTGGAAAAGAACAAGATGCCATTCCAGTCGTCGCTAACTTACAATGTGATTTTTTACAACAAGTATATTTTGGTGAACAGCTACAAATCGGGGTGAAGGTTGCTCATATTGGGAATTCTTCTGTTGATTTACATTATGTTGGAAAAAAACAAAATGGAGCCATTGCATTTACAGGTCGTGGGACGATGGTGCAAATGTCGAAAACGACAGGTAAAGGAGTGCCTTGGGACGAGGGTGCGCGTGCGCGATTAATAGAAAACATGTAACCGTTCCATCCCTTCTTGCATACGATATGTTGACTAAATATATACCCATCCGTTTCGGTCTGGTAAAAGCAAGGAGGGTTATCCACTTGAATCAGAAGCCGCTGCTCACAAAAAGAGAACGAGAAGTATTCGAACTGTTGTTGCAAGACAAGACAACGAAAGAGATTGCTAGTGAACTGTTCATTAGCGAAAAAACAGTTCGTAACCACATTTCGAATGCAATGCAAAAGCTTGGAGTAAAGGGGCGTTCACAAGCTGTTGTTGAATTGCTTCGAATGGGGGAACTTGAACTATAAAGGGAACCGGCTCGCCTTTTCAGTTTAGGCAAGCCGGTTTTCTATTGATTTGATGTGTGTTATAATGAAAGATGTTTTGTCATACATCAACAAAGAATGAGGCGAATACATTGGAAAGACCGATTGGAGTTATTGATTCAGGCGTTGGTGGGTTAACGGTTGCAAGGGAAATCATGCGCCAGCTACCAAAAGAACAAGTCGTATATTTAGGAGATACAGCACGTTGTCCATACGGACCGAGGTCGCGAAAAGAAATTCGGCAGTTTACGTGGGAAATGACGAACTATTTACTTGGATATGATATAAAAATGCTCGTCATTGCATGTAATACTGCCACAGCTGTCGCTTTAGAAGAAATTCGTGATACGCTCAACATTCCTGTGATCGGTGTCGTTCATCCTGGTGCACGCACCGCATTGAAAATTACAAAAAACTATCATATTGGTGTTATCGGCACGGTTGGAACGGTGAAAAGTGGTGCTTATGAGCAAGCATTAAAATCGATCAATAGCGATGTGAAAGTAGAAAGTTTAGCTTGTCCAAAGTTTGTTCCTTTAGTGGAAAGCGGACAATTTGAAGGAGAAGAAGCAAAGCAAATTGTTGCTGAATCTCTTGAACCATTAAAAGACCGACCAATTGATACGCTTATTTTAGGGTGTACGCACTATCCACTTTTAAGCCCACTCATTCAACAATATATGGGCGAGCACGTGAAGCTCATTTGTTCTGGCGATGAAACAGCGCGTGAAGTGAGTACAATTTTACATCATAGCGGTTTGCTTTATACGGGGAATAAGCGCCGCGAGCATATATTTTTCACGACTGGATCGAAAGAAACGTTCCAACAAATTGCTTCGAAATGGTTCGGTCACCCGATTGAACATGTCGAAACGATTCAATTATCTTAAAATCCTTCGCATATACCGAAGGATTTCAGCTTGTCGACAAAGTCGACAAGCTGTTTTAATATATAGGTGTAAGGGTATTTATAGGAGGGGGAATCAGATGCTTCAACGTCATCAAGAAGACCGTAGACATATGGAAACAACGGTAAAGATTGATGACCTTGTTCCTGAGGATCACCTTGTGCGTAAGCTAGAAAAAGCGATTGACTTCTCTTTTATTTACGACATCGTCAAAGATCTATACTCATCCGACCATGGACGACCAAGTATTGATCCGGTTGTGTTGTTCAAAATGTACTTGATCCGTTATATCTTCGGCATTCGTTCGATGCGTGAAACGGTGGAACAAATTCGAACAAACGTAGCCTATCGATGGTTTTTAGGATTGAGTCTTCATGATCCTGTCCCACATCATTCGACACCAAGCAAAAATTACGCACGACGTTTTGCAGGTACAGACGTCTTTCAAAAAATTTTTTCAAGAATTCTCGAAGAAGCCTTTCAACACGGGCTGGTGGATCCAAGTGTCGTATTTGTTGACTCTACCCATGTGAAGGCGAGTGCAAACAAAAGAAAATTCAACACCGAAGTGGCAGAAGTCGAAGCGAAAGCGTATCAAGAGGAATTGGAAAAAGAGATTGAACGAGATCGGATCGTACACGGAAAATCTCCACTACCGCCAGAAACAGAAAAAAAAAACGAGAAGTGAAGATCAGTAAGACAGATCCCGAGAGTGGGATGTTTGTGAAAAATGAACGCGAACGAGTATTTGCTTACTCCTATCATACGGCTTGTGATCGCCATGGCTGGATCCTTCAATCCTATGTCACAGCGGCAAACGTGCATGATAGTCAAGCCTTTTTCGAACTGTTTGAACGGGTCAAAAAGGAAGTGAAGCAGCGCCCAAAAGACGTGTGCATCGATGCAGGATACAAGACGCCAGCCATTGCGAAATACCTACTAGAACAAGGGATTGATCCGATTTGGCCATACACTCGTCCAAAAACGAAAGATGGGTTCTTTCGGAAATCTGAATTTGCATATGACGAACATTTTGATTGTTACCTTTGTCCAAATAACCAAGTGTTATCTTATTCAACAACGAATCGGGAAGGTTATCGGGAATATAAATCCAATCCATCTGTGTGCAAGACGTGTCCTTATCTAGAAAGATGCACAGAAAGCAAAAGCCATACAAAAGTGGTCACACGCCATGTTTGGCAAGATTACTATGAAGAAGCCGAGCATTTACGATATGTGCCGGAGCATCGGGAGTTGTATGAACGAAGAAAAGAGACAATCGAACGAAATTTTGCAGATTTGAAAGAGAAGCATGGTCTGCGCTGGACAAATTACCGTGGATTGGAAAGAAACCAGATGCAGGCGATGCTTGTTTGTGCTGCGATGAATTTAAAGAAATTAGCAAACTACCTATGGAGAATGGGCACCTCTCCTCTTTTTCACCTATGTATGTCGTTATTTTCGTCGGTTCATCAGGGAAAACAAATATTAAAATGGAACAAGTAAAACAACTGTCTTACAACCATTTTGTCAACAGTCTGAGGCGGAGCGATCCGCCTTCTTCTCTACTCTGCTGCGTCCTGTATTTTTCTAGAACATCCCGAAAACTTACACACCACCATTGTTGACGAATGTCTCCTACCACATACACTTAGAAATGAGAGTTTTTCAAAAAACGAAGATGATTAAATTTTTCTCGTTTTATTTTCTGGAGTACCTATGGTCACTTGGCCATCATGGAAAAATTCGATTATATACTCTCCATTTGTACAAAGGATAAAGGTATCTGATCCCACAGCAACCACATCATCGATTGCATTTAGAACTTTTTCCAATTTTGTCTGAATGCCAGGACAATAAGAATAGTTCCATAATACTATCACATCTTTATCATTCATTCCCTTTTGTCGTACCCAGTCTGTGATTTCTGATAAATATGTTATTTCTTTTCTTTCAGATACTTTTTCCCAATCAATCCTTCCCCAAGGTAAAATAGGGAATAATGTACACAAATAATCAAAATATTTTTCAGTTTCCTCGTTCGATAAAATCCTCAAATGATCATCCCCAATTGCATGAACACACTCTTCAAATAGTGTCATTGTTCATCCCCCCTTATTTATTGAGATGCTTTAAAAGGGATTCGAATGTTTTTTCATCCCCTTTAAAAGGAATGCATACTTTTATCGCTTGACCTTTCCCATTTCTGTAATCTTCAACGTTAATATGTATCCCTTTCTCCGGATCATAATCTAGTCTCCACCTAACTTTCTCGTCCGCAGACATCCTACCAATCACTTTTCCATATCCTTTGCTATATAAGTTGAATTAAAGATTTACAACTGAACACACAAACGATCGATCGTTTGTTCTGGTTTCTGGTTGATTCGCTGAATAAAGGCTTGGACATTCTTTCTAATTTCTTGCACACTCGAATAGAACACGTTGTAAATCACGTCTGATTTCAGCCATTTCCATAGCCCTTCAATCAAGTTCAATTGCGGACTGTATGGTGGCAAAAAGACGAGCTCTAACCGATCTTCGTGTTCTTTTAAAAATGGCTGAATGAGTTTGGCATGGTGAATTCGAGCGTTATCTAAAATCATCACTATTTTGCCTGTGGGATAGCGTTCTAACACAAGTTGAAGAAATCGAAGAAATGTTTCCGCGTCATAGCGTTCTTCTTCGATGCAAAACACTTCCCCTGTTTCGTAGTTCAACGTGCCAATCAGCTTCAGCCCTTGATGTTTTCCAAACGTCGGAATGATTCGTTGTTTTCCTTTGACAAACCATGTTTTTTGAATCGCTTGGTAATCACGAATCATCGACTCATCTTGAAAGAGGACATGGGCGATGTTCCCATCTACCAGTTTTTTTTTACTTCAGGGAAGGTGATTTCGACGAATTCTTTTTGTTTCTCTTCATCGGCATTGGCTAGTGTATAGGTCGGTTTCGTATAGCTTAGCCCTAACCGATGCAGAATGTCACTTGTTCCGCGAAGCGTGTATGTTGGCCCCCACTTTTGTTGAATGAGTTCAGCGATTATCGCAAGCGTCCAATTATATTTTGCTTCGAATCCCACATCTACGGGGAGCTGATGTTCAATGATCAAAGCCAGCTCTTTTTCCTGCTCAGGGGTCAATCGACGTGGGGCGCCAGGTGAGTATTTCATCTCCAGTCCATCAAGACCGCGCTGGGCGTAGGCATGAACATAGTTATAAATAGTTTTCTTGGATCGACCAATAATCGTTGCGATTTCTCCTTTGGTATATCCCTGCAAATGAAGATAAATCGCTTGGTAGCGTTCATATGCTCGTTTACTTTTTGCTTCTTTCATGGCAGTGGACAACTTTTCGATCTCGTCTTTGTGATTTGGCATCATAGTTTTCTCTCCGTTCCCCTATTTTCTCTTTGTATTTATTCGCCGTGGAACGGGAGAAAACCTTTATTTCAATTTATATAGCGAAGGTTTTTTTTGTTCTATTTTTTTGAACGGCTCGTATACATAGTAGTACAAACCGTATGAGGAGGGGAGTCCATGCGTCGCGTATGGGTTATTGCCACAATGTTTATATTTATTCTTTCAGGATGTGGGCTGTTCGGAGGTGAAAAAGCCACGAAAGAAATTGATCCACCAAAAGATGTAACATATGTAGAAGATGAACAAGCATTGCAAGAAAAAGAAGTAGCAGAAAAGGAAACAGCGACAGAAACGGTGCAACGTGAATTGTATTTAATTGATAAAAATGGCTTCGTCGTCCCACAAACGTTTGCCTTACCAAAAACAAATGCAGCCGCAAAGCAAGTACTTGAATATTTAGTAGAAAACGGTCCGATTTCTGAACTATTGCCGAACGGATTTCGTGCGGTTCTCCCAGCTGACACACAAGTGTTAAGTGTCAATTTAAAACAAGATGGCACGCTTGTCATTGATTTTTCTAAAGAGTTTGCGAACTATCGACCAGAAGACGAAAAACGTATTTTACAAGCAATTACATGGACGGTAACGCAATTTGATAATGTGAAACGTGTGAAAATTCGCATGAACGGACATGATCAAAATGTGATGCCGGTTAACGGAACACCAATTAGCGACGAACTGAGCAGAGACGATGGAATTAACATTGAAACGAACGGTGTTGTTGATATTACAAATACGCATCCGGTCATCGTCTACTTTTTAGCACAAGACGGCGAACGGACGTATTATGTGCCAGTTACACGCCGCGTACCAAATAGCGAGCAAGATGAGTTAGCGGCTGTTGTGAATGAGTTGATTAAAGGGCCAAGCTACGGCTCAGGGCTGTTAAGTGATTTGCAAGCAGATGTGAAGTTGTTAGAAGCACCGAAATACGAAAATGGAAAAGTGACGTTAAACTTTAACGAAGCAATTTACGGTAGCGTGGAGAAAAATGTTGTGTCGACTCATGTGCTCAATTGTTTAGTACTATCATTAACTGAACAACCAGGGGTAGAAAGTGTAGAGGTTACAGTAAACGGAAAAGCAGAATTAGTTGATGAAAGTGGAAAACCGTTATCAGAACCGGTAACAAGACCGCAAAATGTGAACACAGGTAGTTTTTGAAACCAATTTTTTGCTATACTATATAAAGATTCATCGTCGAGAGGCAGTGTTCCTGCCTCTTATTTCGTGAACATACATTGAGGAGGATTTTTTGTGAGAGTAGATGGTAGAACAAATGAAGAGCTTCGTCCCGTACATATTGAACCGAACTATTTAAAACATCCAGAAGGCTCGGTACTCATTGCCATTGGTGATACGAAAGTCATTTGTACAGCAAGCATCGAAGATAAAGTTCCACCGTTTATGCGTGGAGGTGGAAAGGGATGGATTACTGCGGAGTATGCGATGATTCCGCGCGCGACGGAGCAGCGAAACATTCGCGAAGCAAGTAAAGGAAAGTTGTCAGGGCGAACGATGGAAATTCAACGGCTCATTGGCCGGGCGCTTCGTTCTGTCGTTGATTTACAAAAATTAGGGGAAAAAACGATTTGGATTGATTGTGATGTCATTCAAGCGGACGGTGGAACGCGCACAGCGTCAATTACAGGGGCATTTGTCGCCATGACGTTGGCACTCGGAAAAATGGTCGAACAAAAAAAATTACCGGCTCTCCCGATTACGGATTTTTTAGCTGCCACATCAGTCGGAATAGATGAAGAGCATGGCATTATTTTAGATTTAAATTACGTTGAAGATTCAAAAGCACATGTCGATATGAATATTGTTATGACAGGATCGGGGCGCTTTGTTGAAATTCAAGGAACAGGAGAAGAAGCGACATTTTCATACGAGCAGTTGCTCGATTTATTAACGGTTGCTGAAAAAGGCATTCACGAGCTTATTGCTCGACAAAAAGAAGCGCTCGGTTCGCTCGCTGAACAAATTATGCAATATCGTGCGGAAGGGGAAGAAGCAAAGTGAAGCGAATGATCATTGCTACAAAAAACAAAGGGAAAGTAGCGGAGTTTCAACAATTGTTTACGAAAAAAGGAATCGACGTTCGTTCTCTCCTCGACTACGATGACATACCGGATGTTGAAGAAACGGGAACAACATTTGCAGAGAATGCGATATTAAAAGCAACGACGATTGCAAATATGCTTCATGAAATCGTCATTGCAGATGATTCTGGTTTAATCGTTGATGCGCTAAACGGTGAGCCGGGCGTATACTCGGCTCGCTACGCTGGCGAAGGAAAAGACGATCAAGCCAACATTGAAAAAGTGCTTACAAAGCTACAAGGTGTGCCTTTTGAACAACGAACCGCCCGTTTTCATTGCACGTTAGCTGTTGCAAAACCGAACGGGGAAACAGCGACCGTAGACGGTGTGTGCGAAGGATATATTGCAGAAGAGCCAATAGGTGAAAACGGTTTTGGGTACGACCCGATTTTTTACGTGCCTGAAAAACAACGAACAATGGCTCAATTAACAAAAGAGGAGAAAAATGAAATAAGCCATCGGGCAAGGGCGCTACAACATCTTTTGAGCATATGGGACAAGCTGTTTGAAAAGGAGAATGAGTCGTGAACGTATTAATTATGAGCGATAGCCACGGATTAACAACTGAATTACAATCAATCGTCTCCCGTCATAAACAACATGTCGATGCTGTCATTCACTGCGGTGACTCCGAGTTACCAAGCGACCATGAGGCGTTGCAAGGCATGCTCGTTGTGAGAGGAAACTGCGACTACGAACGCCGTTTCCCAATCGACCTCGTGGAAGAACTGAACGGTGTTCGTTTTTTCATTACGCATGGGCACTTATATAACGTCAAAATGACGATGATGAATGCGTATTATAAAGCGAAGGAAGTCGGGGCGCACATCGTTTGCTTCGGCCATTCCCATATTGCAGGATGCGAAAAAATCGATGACGTTCTTTTCATTAATCCAGGAAGCATCTTTTTACCGCGCATGCGTCGCGAAAAAACATACGCCATGCTTCATATAGACGAAACAACCACAACCGTACATTTTTACAACATCGATGGCCAACTTCTTCATGATTTAACGAGCATATACAAAACACAATAGGGGCAAGAAAATTCCACCGCCCCTATTGACATTTTTCATAAACATCATTACAATAACAATTGTCCAAACCACGATATGAAAGCGACAGGCTGTTATCATTGTGTCCCAGTAGCTCAGCTGGATAGAGCAACGGCCTTCTAAGCCGTCGGTCGGGAGTTCGAATCTCTCCTGGGACGTTAACAACAGTCCTCTTGCATAAGCAAGAGGATTTTTTATTAGTCAAAAAATGTTCAAAATTTTTTATACCCTTTCTTTTCCTTGATATATCAATTATGTAAGCGGATACATAACATTTTAACTAATCGAAATAATCAAAAAATTCGATGAAATAGTATTGACTCTTTTGGTAAATGAGCGTATGATAATTTTCAAATAAATCTAACAAAAGTCGCAATCAACATAAGAAGCAAGAGACGGCGAACAGGGGAAGAGGGGAAAAACATTGAGTGAACAGTGGATTTTTCTGAACGACGAATTTGTTACAAAAGAAAATGCGAAAATCTCTGTATACGATCACGGTTTTCTTTATGGGGATGGGGTGTTTGAAGGCATTCGTGTGTACAGCGGCAACGTGTTTCGCATGAAAGAACATATTGACCGCTTATACAATTCAGCGAAATCCATTTTATTGAACATTCCATACACAAAAGAAGAATTAACAAATATTATCGTCCAGACGGTACAAAAAAACGGCTTTGAAGACGCTTATATTCGCGTGGTCGTGTCGCGCGGTGTCGGTGACCTTGGACTTGATCCATACAAATGTCCGAAGCCGCAAGTAGTCGTCATTGTCGAACCGTTGGCAATCTTCCCAAAACATTTATATGAAACGGGCATTGAAGTCGTTACTGTCGCAACGAGACGAAATCGACCAGATGTGCTAAGCCCAAAAGTAAAATCGTTAAACTATTTAAACAACGTATTAGTACGAATTGAAGCGCATTTAGCAAACGTCAGCGAAGCGCTTATGCTCAACGACCAAGGATATGTCGCTGAAGGCTCAGCAGACAACGTATTTATCGTCAAAAACGGCGTGTTATATACACCACCAGGATATGTCGGGGCGCTTGAAGGCATTACGCGCGATGCGATCATGGACATCGCTAAAGACCTCGGCTATGTCGTTAAAGAAGAGCCATTCACTCGTCATGATGTGTACACGGCAGATGAAGTATTTTTAACAGGAACTGCAGCAGAAGTTATTGCGGTCGTTAAAGTCGATGGTCGTGTCATTGGCGACGGTGTACCGGGCGAACATACAAAACGATTGTTAGAAGAGTTTCGCAAACGAGTTGTTTCAGAAGGTGTAAAAGTGTATGCTACACAAAATGTGAATGCAGGATGACAAGTAAATAAGAAAAAAGCGTTGAAGAGGATAAGTAGCTAGCGGGTTCGGCATCTACAGAGAGCCGGGGAAGCTGGAAACCGGTGATGTCTCCGTTAGTGAACTCCCCTCCGAGCGCCGTCTTGAACGACTAGATCTAGTAGGGACGGACGGGTGCACGTCACTCGTTATTAAAACGAGCGCTGCGACGATCGTCGCGTGCTCCTGAGGTGGCTTTGCCACGAAGAAGGGTGGTACCGCGGGAAGGATGCAAGCCTTTTCGCCCCTTTGGTCTATATAGACCGATGGAGGGGTGAGAAGGCTTTTCTTATTTCACATTTTTTTAGGGGTGAAAAAATGGCAGCGAATATGAAAGTGAAAGAAAGAGTAGCAAAAAAGCAAACGTTATGTGGAGCGCTCATGTTAATTGAAGCGCTCAAAGCAGAAAACGTGAAAGTTATTTTCGGATATCCGGGAGGTGCTGTGTTACCGATTTACGACAAGCTTTATGAATCAGGCGTATTCCACGTGCTAACACGTCACGAACAAGGTGCCATTCATGCGGCAGAAGGGTATGCGCGCATTTCAGGAAAACCTGGTGTCGTCATTGCTACATCTGGACCGGGTGCGACAAATATCGTGACAGGTTTAACAGATGCAATGATGGATTCCATTCCACTCGTCGTCTTTACAGGGCAAGTAGCATCAAATGTCATCGGTTCAGATGCCTTCCAAGAAGCAGATGTGTTAGGAATTACAATGCCTATTACAAAACATAGTTACCAAGTACGCGACATACACGAGCTGCCAAAAATCATTAAAGAAGCGTTTCATATTGCGACAACGGGACGCCCAGGTCCTGTATTAATCGATATTCCAAAAGATATGGCCGTTGCTGAAGCGGAGTTTGATTACGAACAAGACGTACAGTTGCCGGGTTATCAGCCGACAACAAAGCCAAATCATTTACAAATTCGCAAACTTGTTGAGGCGGTAAGCCAAGCAAAACGCCCGGTCATCTTAGCTGGAGCGGGTGTTCTCCATGCGAATGCTCATGAACAGTTAAAACAATATGCTGAACAACAAAATATTCCTGTGATTCATACGCTTTTAGGACTTGGTGGATTTCCTGCCGACCATCCACTATTTCTCGGAATGGCAGGAATGCACGGAACGTACACAGCAAACATGGCACTGTATGAGTGTGATTTACTCATTAATGTCGGCGCAAGATTCGATGATCGGGTGACTGGAAATTTAGCTCATTTTGCACCAAAAGCAACGGTCGCTCATATCGATATTGATCCGGCGGAAATCGGAAAAAATGTACCAACAAAAATTCCGATCGTTGGTGATGCGAAAGAAGCGCTCATTCAATTAATTGAACAAAACGGAAAGCGACCAGATGTATCAGAGTGGATGAACAAGTTAAACGAATGGAAACGTGAATATCCGCTTATGTACAAACGCGAACCGGGTGTGCTCAAACCACAGCGACTTATTGAAATGATTCACGAATATACAAACGGTGAAGCGGTTGTGACGACGGATGTCGGTCAACATCAAATGTGGGTCGCCCAATATTATAAATTTAAACAGCCACATCGTTGGGTCACATCCGGTGGGCTTGGAACGATGGGATTCGGCTTGCCAGCGGCAATTGGTGCTCAATTGGCACAACCGGAAGCGACAGTTGTAGCGATCGTTGGTGACGGTGGGTTTCAAATGACATTACAAGAGTTATCGGTTATTCAAGAGTTAAATTTGCCAATTAAAATTGTCATCGTTAACAATCAAGCGCTCGGCATGGTGCGTCAATGGCAAGAAATTTTTTATGAAAAACGGTATTCCCATTCACTTATTCCGAATCAACCAGATTTCGTTCGGTTAGCAGAAGCATACGGGATGAAAGCGATGCGCGCAACGACGGAAGAAGAAGCAGAATACGTATTGAAAGAAGCGTTTGCGACAAATGCACCAGTTTTACTTGATTTTCATGTTCATCCAGGGGAAAACGTATATCCGATGGTGGCACCTGGAAAAGGGCTGCACGAGATGGTGGGGGTGAAATGGTGAAGCGAATTATTACAATGACAGTAAACAACCGTCCGGGTGTATTAAATCGCATTACAGGTTTGTTTACGAAACGACATTACAACATTGAAAGCATTACAGTTGGTCATACAGAAACAGAAGGTGTTTCACGCATGACGTTTGTCGTCAATGTAGATGATGAGCGCATTGCTGAACAAATTACAAAACAATTAAACAAACAAATTGATGTATTAAAAGTTGTCGATATTACTGATCAGGCGATTATCGTTCGAGAGCTTGCTTTAATTAAAGTAGCGGTTACACCGGCGACGCGCGGTGAAATTTATACACTAATTGAACCGTTTCGTGCAGCGATTGTCGATGTGGCGCGCGATAGTCTTGTCGTTCAAGTAACAGGTGAGCCAGAAAAAATTGATGCGCTCATCGACTTATTAAAGCCATACGGATTAAAGGAAGTTGCAAGAACAGGAACAACAGCGTTTCCGCGCGGTTCACAACGCGCATCATCAACAAATAAATCACTATTCATCATTTAAATTAAGGAGAGGATTTTATTATGGTAAAAGTATATTACAATGGCGATGCAAACGAAGCTTACATTCAAGGGAAAAAAGTAGCGATTATCGGATACGGATCTCAAGGTCATGCCCATGCGCAAAACCTTCGTGATAGCGGCGTTGATGTCATCATTGGATTGAGAAAAGGGAAATCGTGGGAAAAAGCAGAACAAGATGGATTTGTCGTCTTGCCGGTTGATGAAGCGACAAAACAAGCGGATATTGTAATGATTTTACTTCCAGACGAACATCAGCCGAAAGTATATAAAGAAGAAATTGCACCAAACTTGCGTCCAGGTAACGCGCTCGTGTTTGCACACGGATTTAATATTCACTTCAATCAAATCGTTCCACCGAGCGACGTGGATGTCTTTTTAGTTGCACCGAAGGGACCAGGTCATTTAGTTCGTCGCACATATACGGAAGGGGCAGGCGTACCTGCATTGATCGCTGTGTATCAAGATGTGAGCGGTGAAGCGAAAGAAACAGCGCTTGCGTATGCAAAAGCGATCGGTTCCGCTCGAGCAGGCGTGATTGAAACGACATTCAAAGAAGAAACAGAAACAGATTTATTTGGCGAACAAGCGGTTCTTTGTGGCGGATTGACTGCCCTTGTCAAAGCAGGGTTTGAAACGCTTGTAGAAGCCGGATACCAGCCGGAAATCGCCTATTTTGAATGTTTGCATGAGTTGAAACTTATCGTTGATTTAATGTACGAAGGCGGTTTGGCAGGTATGCGTTATTCGATTTCTGATACAGCGCAATGGGGTGACTTTGTGACAGGTCCACGCATCATTAATGACGCAGTAAAAGCAGAAATGAAAAAAGTGCTTGAAGACATTCAAACAGGGAAGTTTGCAAAAGGTTGGATTTTAGAAAATCAAGCGAATCGTCCAGAGTTTAATGCGATCAATCGCCGTGAAAATGAGCATTTAATTGAAGTCGTTGGCCGCGAATTACGTAAAATGATGCCGTTTGTCAACGCTAAACAGAAAGATGTGGTGACGGTCGGTGCGAAAAATTAACATTTTTGATACGACGTTGCGTGACGGAGAACAGTCTGCAGGCGTCAGTTTAAACTTGCATGAAAAGCTAGAAATTGCTCGGCAGTTAGAACGCCTCGGTGTCGATATCATCGAGGCGGGATTCCCTGCCTCATCAAAAGGTGATTTCCAAGCCGTTCAAGCGATCGCCCAAACGGTTCGCAACTGTTCGGTTACAGGTCTTTCACGCTCTGTCCAGTCGGACATCGATGCAGCGTGGGAGGCGTTAAAAGACGGAGCGGAACCACGATTACACGTATTTATCGCAACGTCACCTATTCATATGCAATATAAATTGCGCATGACACCAGAACAAGTGATTGAAACAGCTGTTGAGTCTGTTCGTTATGCGAAAAAATATTTCCCGATTGTACAATGGTCAGCAGAAGATGCATGTCGAAGCGATCTTCCGTTTCTTGCGACAATTATTGAACGAGTGATCGAAGCTGGAGCGAACGTCATTAATATTCCAGATACAGTCGGCTATATTACCCCGAAACAATATGGCGACATATTCTCTTTTTTAAAGAAAAATGTTCGGAATATTGAAAAAATTAGTTTATCTGCTCATTGTCACGATGACTTAGGAATGGCTGTCGCCAATTCGCTTGCGGCTATTGAAGCGGGAGCGACACAAATTGAAGGAACAATCAATGGCATTGGCGAGAGGGCAGGAAACGCTGCAATTGAAGAAGTGGCGGTGGCGCTTTATATTCGCAAAGACTACTACCAAGCTGAGACGCGCTTGAACTTGCAAGAGATTAAACGAACGAGCAACCTCGTAAGCAAGCTAACAGGAATGATTGTTCCACCAAATAAGGCGATTGTCGGTAAAAACGCTTTTGCACATGAATCAGGCATTCACCAAGATGGAGTATTAAAAGAAAAAACAACGTATGAAATTATATCTCCGCAACTTGTTGGCGTGCAATCTAATTCGATGGTGCTCGGAAAACATTCGGGACGCCATGCGTTTCGCACGCGCATTCAAGAGCTTGGCTATTCGTTAACAGAGGAAGAAGTGAATCGTTTATTTGTTCGCTTTAAAGATTTAGCAGATAAAAAGAAAGATATTACCGATGATGATTTAGTCGCCCTTATTTTAGATGAAAAGCTAGATACGTATAAAAACTTTTATCAATTATGTTCGATTCAAGTACAGTACGGAACAAATCAAATTCCAACAGCCGTTGTTGTATTGAAAGATGGAGAAGGAAATGACATTCAAGAAGCGGCAACAGGAGCGGGTAGTGTCGAGGCACTATATAACGCTTTGGAAAAAGCGTTGCAATTGCCGGTGACGTTGCTTGACTATCGCATTGAATCCGTTGGAAGCGGACGTGATGCTTTAGCGCAAGTATATGTGAAAGTATCGCTCGATGGGAAAGAAGCAAGCGGACGCGGAACGGCACAAGATGTGCTAGAAGCATCAGCAAAAGCATATATTCACGCCGTCAATCGCATGTTTGTCATTGAAAAAATGAAAGAAGAACAAGCGCTTGCTGCGCAATAACGAAGGGGGATGTTTTATGTATCGTATCGCTGTGTTACCTGGGGATGGCATTGGAAAAGAAGTGACAAAAGGAGCGGTAAAAGTTTTGCAAGCGATTGGTGATCGTTTCGGCCATACGTTTCATTTTTCATACGGTTTGATTGGTGGGGAAGCGATCGACCGTGAAGGAACACCGCTTCCAGAACAAACGCTTCATATGTGTAAACAAAGCGATGCGGTATTGCTTGGTGCTGTTGGTGGGCCGAAATGGGACAGTCATCCGCCGCACGTCCGTCCGGAGAAAGGATTGTTGCAAATTCGAAAAGAGATGAATTTGTTTGCGAACGTTCGACCAGTTACGTTTTATGACAGTTTATCTGGCGCTTCCCCGCTTAAACCACATGTGATTGAAGGGGCGGATTTTGTTATCGTTCGTGAATTAACAGGAGGCTTATATTTTGGAAAGCCAAGTGAACGCCGGATCGAAAAAGGGGAGGAAGCGGTCGTTGATACACTGTTTTATAAAAGGGAAGAAATCGAACGGATTATTACATTTGCTTTTGCACTAGCACAAAAGCGAAAGAAAAAAGTAACGTCTGTTGATAAAGCGAATGTGTTAGAGTCAAGCCGCATGTGGCGCGAGGTAGCTGAACAAGTCGCTAAACGTTTTCCAGACGTTCAACTGGAACATATGCTTGTAGATAATGCAGCGATGCAACTCGTTCGCTCTCCAAAACAATTTGACGTGATCGTAACAGAAAATATGTTTGGTGATATTTTAAGTGATGAAGCGTCCATGTTAACAGGTTCTCTCGGCATGCTTCCGTCGGCAAGCTTGTCTGTTGACGGACCGGCATTATACGAACCGATTCACGGTTCGGCTCCAGACATCGCAGGACAAAATAAAGCGAACCCGCTTGCCACGATTTTATCGGCGGCAATGATGCTTCGTTTATCGTTCGGACTTACGGAAGAAGCCGATGTTATCGAACGGGCTGTTAAGCAAGTGTTGGATGCTGGGTATCGAACAGCAGACATTGCTCAACAAGGCGATTGTGTATTATCGACGACAGAAATGGTCGAAAAAGTAAAAGATGCGATTTTAGACGATGTAGCGATTGAACGAATTATGCAAGTGTATGTGTAGGAGGGATTGAGGTGGCGCCGAAGACGATTATTGAAAAAATTTGGGATGAGCACGTTGTATACCGTGAGGATGGAAAACCGGATTTATTATATATTGACTTACATCTCGTTCATGAAGTGACATCGCCGCAAGCGTTTGAAGGATTGCGTCAAAAAGGAAGAAAAGTGCGCCGCCCAGATTTAACGTTTGCAACGATGGATCATAACGTTCCAACGGTCAATCGGTTTGTCATTGAAGATGAAGTGGCAAGAAATCAAATGACGGCATTGGAGCGGAACTGTCGTGAATTTGGCGTTCCGCTTGCCGATTTAAACAGTCCAGAACAAGGCATTGTGCATGTCATCGGCCCAGAACTTGGATTGACGCAGCCGGGAAAAACGATCGTGTGCGGGGATAGTCATACGTCGACACATGGTGCTTTTGGGGCGTTGGCGTTTGGCATCGGCACGAGCGAAGTGGAACATGTGTTGGCGACACAAACGTTATGGCAGCACCGTCCAAAAACGATGCAAGTTCATGTTACAGGCACGCTAGCACCAGGTGTATCGGCGAAAGATGTCATTTTAGCTATTATTGGTAAGTTCGGTGTTGATTTTGGTACAGGATATGTGCTGGAATTTACAGGCGACGTCATTCGTCGTTTGTCGATGGAAGAGCGGATGACGATTTGCAACATGTCGATTGAAGCGGGCGCGCGCGCGGGGTTAATTGCCCCAGATGATGTAACGTTTGCATATTTGCGTGGGCGAAAATATGCCCCAAAAGGAGAAGCGTTTGAACAGGCGGTTGAACGATGGAAACAGTTATGTACAGATGAAGGAGCGGTATATGACCGTGTCGTTCATATAGATGGAAGTGAAATTGCTCCAACGGTTACATGGGGAACGACGCCTGCGATGAGTTCCCCGATTGATGGCGAAGTCCCTAATCCGGATCAGTTTGCGACAGAAACGGAGAGAAAGGCAGCTCAGTTAGCGTTGCAATATATGGGGCTAAAACCAGGAATGAAAATGACAGATATTTCTATTCAACATGTGTTTATCGGATCGTGTACGAACTCACGCATAAGCGATTTAAGAGAAGCGGCACAAATTGTGAAAGGAAAAAAAGTTGCACCGGGCGTAAGGGCGCTCGTCGTTCCGGGCTCACAACAAGTGAAAAAACAAGCGGAAGAAGAAGGAATTGCTCAAATTTTTATTGATGCAGGTTTTGAATGGCGTGATTCCGGCTGTAGCATGTGTCTTGGCATGAATCCAGATACTGTACCAGCAGGGGAGCATTGTGCTTCAACGTCAAATCGCAATTTTGAAGGGCGACAAGGAAAAGGGGCGCGTACGCATCTCGTTAGTCCAGCAATGGCGGCAGCGGCTGCCATTTACGGACATTTTGTTGATGTACGCACATTGTATAAGGAAGCGGTACGATAGGAGGAGAACGCTTTGGAACCATTCATTATTCATAAAGGAAAAGTCGCTGGTTTAGATCGTGCGAATGTGGATACAGATCAAATCATTCCGAAACAATTTTTAAAACGAGTTGAACGAACCGGATTTGGTCAATTTCTTTTTTATGATTGGCGTTATCTTCCAGACGGGACGCCAAACCCGCATTTTGAGTTAAATCGCCCTGAAAATGAAGGAGCAACGATTTTAGTAGCAAATGAAAATTTTGGTTGTGGTTCATCGCGTGAACATGCACCTTGGGCGCTTGCTGATTACGGGTTTCGTGCTGTCATCGCTCCTTCTTTTGCGGATATTTTTTATAACAATTGTTTAAAAAATAGCTTGCTTCCAATTAAACTTTCAAAAGAAGATGTTGTGTATTTATTAAAACAAGCGGAGCGGTCAGATTATGAACTGACTATTTCTCTTGAACAACAAGTCGTTTTTGACGACGAAGGATTTACAAGCGCGTTTGACATCGACCCGTATCGCAAACAGCTTCTTCTAAAAGGATGGGACGAAATCGACTTAACGTTCGTATATGAACCGTACATTATCGCCTATGAAAAAGCACGCTCTTGACGATTTGTCGAGGGCGTTTTTCGTTGAGTTTGTCCGCAAACATTGTTAAACTTAAAGGCAAATGTGAGCGAAGGTGAACGAATATGAAAAAACGAAAAGTCGTTCCACATCCATATGTAAAAGAGCGGTTGTTAACAGAAGGGATGAATGCATTAAAAGAAAAGCGATATAAAGAAGCGTATACGTATTTGACACAATTGAAAGAGCTGCAACTTCACGATGATGATGTAGAAATGGCGCTTGTCGTCTGTTTATTTGAAATGGGACATGTAGAAGAGGCGAAAGAAAGATGTGAACAACTGTTAGAGCGCGGCAGAGGGGATTGGACGGTATATATCTCTATGCTCGTCCATTTACAACAATACGATGAAGTTGTCGCAGTCATTCATAAACTTCAGCGAAAAGGAATGGATTGCACGCCTTTTTTACCGCTTTTACAGTTTAGTGAAAAAATGATTCGGTCTCAGCACGAACAACGGGCAAAACAGTATGAATCGATTTTCGAAAGCGATCAATGGGCGAAGCAGATGCGCACCCTTCATCAATTAGATTTGCGCATCGTTCCACACCTTGTTTCTATTTTTTCTCGTTATTTACATGATGAAATGAAACATCCTATTGTAAAAACGACGATGTTACACATATTACGGAAAGAACAAGTGATGGAGCCGATGACCGTAAAAAAATTTGGGCAAACGATGACGGTTATTCCAGCTGAGCTCGACGAACGAACACAAAAGCGTTGGATAGAACAAGTGCTTGATATCGTCGAACAAACATGGGCGAAACAAAATCCAACGATGTATGAATGGTGTGAACAAATATGGCTTCGTTACATGGTTGTGACATACCCGTTTCTTCCAGAAGGATCAGCACAACAATGGGCGGATGCATTATACACATATGTTGAGCAATGTGAAACGGGACAAACGGTATGGACAAATTCGCTCGTTGCCAAACTTTATGAAGCGGAAAAATTGTGGCTCTCTGTTGAAAGTATATAATTGTATGGTATAATATAGTGGTTGTATTACACATAAAACCGTGTATGCCTACATATATGTAGTTCATTTACATGAATTTTTGAAGTTGGAGGGAAATAAACATGTCGGCGAAATGGGAAAAACTCGAAGGCAATCAAGGCGTTCTTACAGTAGAAGTAGACGCTGAAAAAGTGAACGAAGGATTAGATGAAGCGTTTAAAAAAGTAGTGAAAAAAGTACAAATTCCAGGATTCCGTAAAGGAAAAATTCCTCGCTCTTTATTTGAAAAACGTTTCGGCGTTGAATCTTTATACGCAGATGCGTTAGATATTTTATTGCCAGAGGCATACGCAAAAGCTGTTGAAGAAACAGGCATTGAGCCAGTCGATCGTCCTGAAATCGACGTCGAGCAAATGGAAAAAGGAAAAAGCTTAATTTTCACTGCAAAAGTGACTGTGAAGCCAGAAGTGACGCTTGGTCAGTACAAAGGGCTTGAAGTAGAGAAATTAGATGATACAGTAACTGACGAAGACGTCGAGCAAGAATTAAAACGTTTGCAAGAGCGTCATGCGGAGCTTGTTGTGAAAGAAGAAGGAACAGTAGAAAACGGTGATACAGTTGTCATCGATTTCGAAGGATTCGTTGACGGTGAAGCGTTTGAAGGCGGAAAAGCAGAAAACTATTCCCTTGTCATCGGTTCAGGTACATTCATCCCAGGATTTGAAGAGCAATTAATCGGCATGGCAGCTGGGGAAGAAAAAGACATTGAAGTGACATTCCCAGAAGAATATCATGCAGAGCAATTAGCTGGTAAGCCAGCTGTGTTCAAAATTAAATTGCACGAAATTAAAACAAAACAACTTCCTGCGCTTGATGACGAGTTTGCGAAAGACGTAGATGAAGAAGTAGAAACATTAGATGCGCTAAAAGAAAAAATAAAAGAGCGCTTAACAAAAGAGAAAAAAGAAGAGGCAGAAGCGGCACTTCGCGATGCGGTTGTTCAAAAAGCAACAGAAAACGCACAAATGGACATCCCAGAAGTGATGGTGAAAAACGAAACAGACCGTATGATTCGTGAGTTTGAGCAACGCTTACAAATGCAAGGGTTAAACCTTGACTTATACTATCAATTCTCTGGACAAGATGAAGCGGCACTTCGCGAGCAAATGAAAGAAGAAGCAGAAAAACGTGTTCGTGTCACATTGACGCTTGAAGCGATCGTGAAAGCAGAAAACATTGACGTAACAGAAGAAGAAGTAGAAAAAGAACTAGAGGAAATGGCGAACCTTTACAGCTTATCGGTCGATAAGTTAAAAGAACTTTTAGGTACATTAGATGGCTTAAAAGAAGACTTAAAAATGCGCAAAGCAATCGATTTCCTTGTTGAAAACAGCAAAGTTGTTGCATAATGAGAAGAGAAAGAACAAGGTGCATCACGTGCCTTGTTCTTTCCACATATAGTTGCAGTAATGAAAGTTTTCTAACTTTTCGTGCACATTGACGTTTTTATTGGCATACTTTTAAAGATTTATGATAAAATGACGAATACATAACGTTTTTCCTTTTCGTGTACATATGATAGTAGGGAAATAAGGGGTGAAATCATGTTTAAATTTAATGATGAAAAAGGGCAGTTGAAATGCTCGTTTTGTGGCAAAACACAAGAACAAGTGCGCAAGCTTGTTGCTGGCCCAGGTGTATACATATGTGATGAGTGTATTGAATTGTGTACAGAAATTGTGCAAGAAGAGCTTGGATCGGAAGAAGAAGTGGAGTTCAAAGACGTACCGAAGCCAAAGGAAATTCGTGAAATTTTAGATGAGTACGTCATCGGACAAGACGAAGCGAAAAAAGCGCTTTCTGTAGCAGTATATAATCATTACAAGCGCATTAATTCAAACAGCAAAATTGATGATGTCGAATTAGCAAAAAGCAATATTTTAATGATCGGGCCGACAGGAAGCGGAAAAACATTACTAGCTCAAACGCTTGCTCGCATTTTAAACGTACCGTTTGCAATTGCTGATGCGACATCGCTAACAGAGGCGGGATATGTCGGAGAAGACGTTGAAAACATTTTATTAAAGCTCATTCAAGCGGCAGATTACGACATTGAACGTGCAGAAAAGGGAATTATTTATATCGATGAAATCGATAAAATTGCGCGCAAATCAGAAAACCCTTCCATTACGCGCGACGTATCGGGAGAAGGGGTGCAACAAGCGCTATTGAAAATTTTAGAAGGAACAATTGCGAGCGTGCCTCCACAAGGCGGACGGAAACACCCTCATCAAGAGTTCATTCAAATTGATACAACGAATATTTTATTTATTTGTGGTGGGGCGTTTGACGGTTTAGAACCAATTATTAAACGTCGTCTTGGGAAAAAAGTGATCGGTTTTAGCTCAGATGTACAGGCGGAAGTTGAAGAAAAAGATTTGCTGTCGAAAGTGTTGCCAGAAGACTTATTAAAATTCGGATTAATTCCAGAGTTTGTTGGACGTCTTCCGGTCATTACAAGCTTGCAGCCGCTTGATGAAGACGCGCTTGTCGATATTTTAGTGAAGCCGAAAAATGCGCTCGTGAAGCAGTATGAAAAAATGCTTGAGCTTGACGATGTTGAACTTGAATTTGAAGAAGAAGCGCTTCGTGAAATTGCCAAACGTGCGATTGAGCGGAAAACAGGAGCGCGCGGTCTACGCTCTATTATTGAAGGGATTATGCTTGACGTCATGTTTGAATTACCGTCGCGTGAAGATGTGAAAAAATGCGTCATTACGGCGGAGACGGTACGCGGAGAAAAAGCACCGCTTCTCATTTTACACGATGGAACGATCATCGAGTACGAACGAAAAACATCAGCGTAAATGGAAAAAGATCGATTTTCCGAATCGGAAAGTCGATCTTTTTTTGTTTATTTCCTTGTTTGCTCGGAGATACTATGCGTACAATACATATGCGGGAGGAACGGCCATGAATTGGACAAACATTGCGCTACTTATTCAGTTGTTTTTCGGGATTATTATCGGCCTCTACTTTTTAAATTTATTAAAAAGTCAACGCACACAAAAAATTTCAATTGATAAAGAAGCGCGAAAAGAGATGGAACAACTTCGAAAAATGCGCTCGATTTCATTAACGGAGCCGCTTGCTGAAAAAGTGCGTCCAAAAACGTTTGATGATATTGTCGGCCAAGAAGATGGGATAAAAGCATTAAAAGCGGCATTATGTGGACCGAATCCACAACACGTCATTATTTACGGGCCGCCTGGCGTTGGAAAAACAGCAGCGGCCCGCCTCGTATTAGAAGAAGCGAAAAAAAATCCACTATCTCCATTTCGAAAAGATGCTGTATTTATTGAATTAGATGCAACGACTGCTCGATTTGATGAGCGCGGTATTGCTGATCCGCTGATCGGTTCTGTGCACGATCCGATTTATCAAGGAGCGGGAGCGATGGGACAAGCGGGTATTCCGCAACCGAAACAAGGCGCGGTAACGAACGCTCACGGAGGGGTGTTATTTATTGATGAAATTGGCGAGTTGCATCCGATTCAAATGAATAAGCTGTTAAAAGTGTTAGAAGATCGTAAAGTGTTTTTTGAAAGCGCATATTATAGCGAAGAAAATCCGAATATTCCGAATCATATTCATGACATTTTTCAAAACGGGCTGCCAGCTGATTTTCGGCTTGTCGGCGCCACGACAC
Source organism: Anoxybacillus dikiliensis (assembly GCF_050613275.1). Lineage (GTDB taxonomy): Bacteria > Bacillota > Bacilli > Bacillales > Anoxybacillaceae > Anoxybacillus. Next base: position 2,054,179 of record NZ_CP187112.1, on the reverse strand, counting down.
GAACGCCAAATGAAATCCCGCCAGCCATTCGCTCGCGCTGTATGGAAGTATTTTTTAGGGAGCTAGAGCAAGAAGAAATCGCCCAAATTGTGAAAAAGGCCGCAGAAAAAGTAAACCTTCCGATTGAGGAACAAGCGGTAAATGAGCTAGCGATGTACGCGCGCAACGGAAGGGAAGCAGTCAACACGTTGCAAATTGCGGCAGGTATTGTCATTTCAGAGAAACGGTCTAAAATTTTACGGCAAGATATCGAATGGGTCATTCAATCAAGTCAACTATCGCCGCGATATGAGAAAAAAGTAGGACAAGAAGCAAAAGTCGGATTAGTACACGGATTAGCGGTTTATGGTCCAAACAGTGGAGCACTATTAGAAATTGAAGTTGCTGTATTGCCGGCAAAAGAAAAGGGAATGATCAATATGACCGGCATTGTCGAAGAAGAGCAAATTGGCGGACAAGGAAAATCCATTCGCCGAAAAAGTATGGCTCGTGGCTCGATAGAAAACGTCATTACTGTTTTACGTACACTTGGTGTTCCTGCCGATCAATATGATATTCACGTCAACTTTCCGGGTGGCGTTCCGATCGATGGTCCTTCGGCTGGTGTTGCGATGGCGATCGGTATTTACTCCGCCATTTATCGTTTACCGATTGATCCAACCGTAGCGATGACTGGGGAAATCGGTGTACATGGAAACGTGAAGCCTGTTGGCGGCATTTTTCCAAAAGTGAAGGCTGCAAAGCAGGCTGGAGCGAAAACGGTCATTATTCCACGCGGCAATATGCAGTCGATTTTAAGACAAGTGACAGACATTGAGATTGTTCCTGTTGATCATATTAGCGATGTTCTTTCCTTTTTATTTCACGAACATGTTCGTTCTGTTCCGATGCGTCATCATTTACCAAAAACAGAACGAATGTGAGAGTAATCGGCTTCAACGGAGCGTTGAAGTCGATTTTTTACGATGAAAGATTTTACAAACGCTATAATGTACTATACAATAGGGCAATAGAAGTATGATGGAGGTGCGGGGTTGTGGCGAGAAAGAAAAATAAAGTCATTCCACTCTTGCCGTTAAGAGGGTTACTTGTGTTTCCAACGACAGTGTTGCATTTAGACGTTGGACGGGAAAAATCGGTACAAGCGCTAGAAAAAGCGATGGTTGAAGAAAATCTCGTGTTGTTAACGTCGCAAAAAGATGTACAAATTGATGATCCAGAGCTTGAAGATGTATACGAGATGGGGACGATTGCACGGGTCAAGCAATTGTTGAAGCTCCCGAACGGAACGTTTCGTGTGTTAGTGGAAGGAGTATCGCGTGGGAAAGTAGTCAAGTGGGTAAGTGAAGAGCCGTGCCATGTTGTGCAAGTTGAATCGTTTATTGATAACGAAAAGGAAGATATAGAGTTTGAAGCGTTGCGTCGAACAATGCTCGAATATTTTGAGCAGTACATAAAGTTATCTAAAAAATTGTCCGCAGATATTTATACGTCTGTCATGGACATTCAACAAGCCGGACGAATGGCTGATATTATCGCTTCCCATTTGCCGTTAAAGCTTGAAGAAAAACAACGGTTGCTTGAGGCGGTGGATGTGAAAGAACGCGTCCATCAAATCATTCAAATTCTTCATAATGAAAAAGAAATTTTACATTTAGAAAAACGAATTAGCCAGCGTGTGAAGCAATCGATGGAGCGAACGCAAAAAGAATATTATTTGCGCGAACAAATGAAGGCGATTCAAAAAGAGCTCGGCGAAAAGGAAGGAAAAGCAGGCGAAATCGATTTGTTGCGCGAAAAAATTGAACAAGCAGGGATGCCAGAACATGTGAAAGCAACCGCGCTAAAAGAATTAGAGCGTTATGAAAAAGTGCCAGCTGCTTCTGCTGAAAGCGGAGTGATTCGCAACTATTTAGATTGGTTGCTTGCGTTGCCATGGACGAAACAAACAGAAGATATTCATGATATTCATCGTGCCGAAAAAATTTTAAACGAGGAGCATTATGGGCTTGAGACGGTAAAAGAACGCGTGTTGGAATATTTAGCTGTTCAACAATTAACAAATTCGTTACGTGGGCCGATTCTTTGTTTAGTTGGTCCGCCGGGGGTTGGGAAAACATCGCTTGCTCGTTCCATTGCCAAAACGTTAAATCGACATTTCGTTCGCATTTCTCTTGGTGGGGTGCGAGATGAATCGGAAATTCGTGGCCATCGCCGCACGTACGTTGGTGCTTTGCCAGGTCGGATTATTCAAGGAATGAAAAAGGCAGGAACGATCAACCCTGTATTTTTGCTTGATGAAATTGATAAAATGTCGAGCGATTTTCGCGGTGATCCGTCTGCAGCGTTATTAGAAGTGTTGGACCCTGAACAAAACCATTCGTTTAGCGATCATTACATTGAGGAACCGTACGATTTATCGAAAGTGATGTTTATTGCGACAGCAAATACGCTTGCGACAATTCCGCGTCCGTTGTTAGATCGCATGGAAGTCATCACTATCCCGAGCTATACAGAAATTGAAAAGCTGCACATCGCAAAAGGACATTTATTGCCAAAGCAAATGGAAGCGCACGGATTGCAAAAACGAATGCTTCATATGCGGGATGATGCCATTATGCAAATCATTCGTTATTATACGCGTGAAGCAGGTGTGCGAAACTTAGAACGCCAGCTCGCTTCGATTTGCCGTAAAGCAGCGAAAACAATCGTATCAGAAGGACGAAAACGAATTGTTGTCACAGAAAAAAATGTGAGCGAGTTTTTAGGAAAGCCGAAATATCATTACGGACAGGCGGAAAGTGAAGATCAAGTCGGTGTAGCGACGGGTCTTGCATATACGGCAGCTGGCGGAGATACGCTAGCGATTGAAGTATCAATCGCTCCAGGAAAAGGAAAATTGACGCTTACCGGTCAATTAGGCGATGTAATGAAAGAATCTGCCCAAGCAGCATTTACATACATTCGCTCAAAAGCAACACAATTAGGGATTGATCCGGAGTTTCATGAAAAACTAGACATCCATATTCACGTACCAGAAGGAGCGGTACCGAAAGACGGTCCATCGGCGGGAATTACGATGGCAACAGCACTAATTTCGGCATTAACAGGGAAACCGGTCAGCCGCTTTGTCGGCATGACGGGAGAAATTACGTTGCGCGGTCGTGTGCTTGCCATTGGCGGTGTCAAAGAAAAAGTATTAAGCGCTCATCGCGCGGGATTGAAGAAAGTCATTTTACCGAAAGAAAACGAAAAAGATTTAGAGGATATTCCTGAGATCGTAAAAAAACAATTGCAGTTTGTTCTCGTTTCACACATTGATGATGTACTTGAACATGCTTTGGTAGGTGGAGAATGATGAAAATTACAAACGTAGAAATGGTCATTAGCGCTGTGAAGCCAGAACAATACCCAGCAGGCCAGCTCCCCGAGTTTGCGCTTGCTGGGCGCTCAAATGTTGGGAAATCATCATTTATTAACAAAATGATTAACCGAAAAAATTTTGCGCGCACATCATCTAAACCGGGGAAAACACAAACATTAAACTTTTATCGAATTAATGATGCGTTATACTTTGTCGACGTACCGGGATATGGATTTGCGAAAGTATCAAAAACAGAACGTGAAGCGTGGGGAAAAATGATTGAAACGTATTTTACGACGCGCGAACAATTGAAAGCGGCATTGTTGATCGTCGATTTGCGTCATCCCCCAACGAAAGATGATGTGATGATGTATGAGTTTTTAAAGCATTACGATATTCCGACGGTCGTGATCGCGACGAAAGCGGACAAAATTCCGCGCGGGAAATGGCAACAACATGCGAAGGTCGCTAAAGAAACATTGCGTCTTATTCCAGATGACGAACTCATCATTTTTTCTGCAGAGACAGGTCAAGGGAAAGATGAAGCATGGGGTGCATTGCAAAAATGGATGTAAATAAAAAATGTGGGTGAACGACCCACATTTTTGCATATTTACCCCTTTTTTACGAACAATAAGTACAATCCGAGCAAAATGAACGCCATCGGCCAAATGTGGATGAGTGAATCAAATGTCACGGACGTAAACACTTGTTGAAGCCGATGTGAAAATAAAAAAATAATGGATAGCGTAAACAATAAAATGGTAGGAAGCAATGCTTGTTTTGTTTTTACGTATTGTAACAACAACCCGAGTGCGATAATGAGCGTCAACACGCCTACATCATCTGGCCACGCTGAAAGGCGTGAAGCGAGATGAAAATGGACGCCGATTCCTGTAAACGCAACACCCGATAAAATAGCGGAGTAGTCTTTTCCGATATACGCTTGACCTAAAAAAGCGATGCCGATAATAAACAGCAACGTTGGCCACGTATGGAAAGATGGGAAAAGTGAAAATCGCTCTAGTAAAAAGTACGTTCCAAAACCGATCAAAATAATGCCGGAAAAAATACCACGTTTTTTCATTGAAAATCCCCCAATTCCGTGCGACACTTAAAACAGCATCTGTTCACTAGTTTACTAAATGAACAGCATTTAAGAAAGATCGAAAGTTGTCAAATTGTATTCACACTTTATAAGGAAAAAACAAAATAGACGTGCTATAATGGAATGAGATGACTTTAAAATTTGGGGTGATGGGAATGTATGTCGTCGTTGTCAGCGTAAACTATCGTACAGCCCCTGTCGAAATTCGTGAGAAGTTGACGTTTAATCAAACGGAACTTGCTGAAGCGATGAAAGCGCTACAAAAGCAAAAAAGTATGTTAGAAAACGTCATCGTATCGACATGTAACCGCACGGAAATTTATGCGGTTGTCGATCAGCTGAACACAGGGCGTTATTATATAAAAACATTTTTAGCGGATTGGTTTGGGCTTGACAAAGAACAAATCGTTCCGTATTTGCACATTTATGAAGAGCGTGAAGCGATTGAACATTTGTTCCGCGTTGCTTGCGGTCTCGATTCGATGATTTTAGGTGAAACGCAAATTCTTGGGCAAGTGCGCACAAGTTTTCTTTTAGCACAACAAGAAAACACAATAGGCACGGTGTTTAAACAGCTATTTAAACAAGCGATTACGTTAGCGAAGCGCGCACATGCTGAAACAGAAATTGGTGCAAATGCTGTCTCTGTTAGCTATGCAGCTGTTGAGCTTGCGAAAAAAATTTTTGGGGATTTGAAAAATAAACACGTGCTCGTTTTAGGTGCTGGGAAAATGGGAGAATTGGCGTTGCAAAACTTGTACGGGAGCGGCGTCAAACGCGTGACAGTCGTGAATCGCACGTTTGAAAAGGCGCAACAACTTGCAGAACGATTTAACGGGGATGCCAAGCCGTTATCCCAATTGCAATGCGCGCTGTTAGAGGCCGATATTTTAATTAGTTCGACGGGCGCAAAACAATACGTCATCACAAAAGAAACGATGGCAGTGATTGAAAAAATGCGCAAAGGTCGTCCATTTTTTATGATTGATATTGCCGTACCACGCGATTTAGACCCGGCGCTCGCTGAGTTAGATAGCGTCTTTTTGTACGACATTGACGACTTGCAAGATATTGTTGAAGCGAACTTGGCGGAGCGAAAAAAGGCAGCGGAGCAAATTGAGCGCATGATTGCTGAGGAAATGGACGAGTTTCAACAATGGCTGCATATGCTCGGTGTCGTTCCTATTATTGCAGCTTTGCGCGAGAAGGCGATGCTCATTCAAGAAGAAACGATGAAAAGTTTAGAACGAAAATTGCCACATTTATCGGAACGAGATAAAAAAGTATTAAACAAACATACAAAAAGCATCGTCAATCAATTGTTGCGCGATCCGATTTTGCGCGCAAAAGAATTGGCTGCAGAGGACAATGCAGAAGAAGCGCTTCAGTTGTTTATGAAAATTTTCAATATTGAACAACAAGTGAAGCAGCAACAAAAAGAGATGAGCTGTGTTCACGAGCGAGCAACAGAACCATCTTTTCAATCGTAAGGAAGATCATATATGTTTGACATGACGAGATGGTACGAACTCTCGCTTCTTTTACATGCATCGTCCGTTTTGTTTTATTTTATTGATTTTCTTCACCACAACCGGAAGGCAAATCGTATTGCTTTCGGGTTGCTTTCTATTGTTTGGGGGATGCAAACATTTTTCTTTTTTGAGAGAATGGTCGAGACAGGAAGATTTCCTGTTTTAACACTTGCGGAGGGGCTGTCGTTTTATGCGTGGCTACTGATTACGTTATCGCTTGCGATGAACGGATGGCTGCGCGTTGATTTCCTCGTCTTTTTTACAAACGTATTAGCGTTTTTTATTCTTTCATTGCATACGTTCGCACCGACGCCGTACACCGTTGGCATTGCTGAACAACTCATGTCAGAGCTATTGTTTATCCATATTACGATGGCCATTTTATCGTACGGAGCATTTTCGATTTCATTTATGTTTTCGCTTTTATATTTGCTTCAATATGAATTATTGAAGAAAAAAAAATGGGGGAAACGGTTATGGCGGCTCGGCGACTTAGCGAGGCTTGACGATCTTTCCTATGTGTTAAACGGCGTTGGGTTACCAGTTTTATTATTAAGTTTAATTTTAGGAATTGTTTGGGCATACATGAAAGTAGATCATTTCGTTTTATATGACGCAAAAGTGCTCGGTTCGTTTACTGTATTTGCAACATACAGTTTTTATTTATATAAGCGAGCTGTCAAAGGAATACAAGGAAAAGAAATGGCGCTTTGGAATATCGGATCGTTTCTTATTTTGCTTATTAATTTCTTTTTGTTTGGAACGTTATCACAATTTCACTTTTAGCGACTGTTGGAGGAAAGCATGATGAGAAAAATCATTGTCGGTTCGCGCCGGAGCAAGTTAGCGTTAACTCAGACGAATTGGGTCATCGAGCAACTGAAACAGCTCGGTGCGCCATTTGAGTTTGAAATAAAAGAAATTGTCACAAAAGGCGATCAAATTTTACATGTGACGTTATCAAAAGTCGGAGGCAAAGGGCTGTTTGTAAAAGAAATTGAGCAGGCGATGCTAGATGGCGAAATTGATTTCGCAGTTCATAGTATGAAAGATATGCCGGCTGTTTTACCTGACGGATTAATGATCGGATGTGTGCCGAAGCGCGAAGATCATCGCGATGTACTTATTTCGAAAGGGCATATTCCGTTTGAACAATTGCCAAGTGGAGCGATTGTTGGCACGAGCAGTTTGCGGCGTTCGGCCCAGCTATTAGCCGTTCGCCCAGACTTGAAAATTCAATGGATTCGTGGCAACATCGATACTCGTTTAGCAAAGCTACAAACAGATGAGTACGATGCGATTATATTAGCAGCTGCTGGTTTGCATCGCATGGGCTGGGCGAAAGAAGTAGTGACACAATATTTGCCGACTGACATATGTGTTCCAGCCGTTGGACAAGGGGCGTTGGCTGTTGAATGTCGAGAAGATGATGCAGAGTTATTGCACTGGTTAAACAAGTTGACTGATGAGCAGACAGAACGCGCTGTTCGTGCAGAGCGCGCATTTTTACAGCGCATTGAAGGCGGTTGCCAAGTGCCTGTGGCTGGATACGCGTACGTTGACGGGAATGTCGTCGTGCTTACAGCGCTTGTTGCGACGCCGAATGGAACAGAAGTGTTAAAAGAAGTTGTGCGAGGAACAGAACCAGAAGAAGTAGGCGTGGAAGCGGCACAGCGATTAATCGAACGGGGAGCGAAACAGCTCATTGAACGTGTGTTAAAGGAGCTGGGGTAAATGCTTCGTGGGAAACGGGTGCTTGTGACGCGCGAGAAAGCGCAAGCAAAATCGTTATCGCAAACGTTAGAACGATACGGTGCGATTCCTGTGGAACTGCCGTTAATTCGCATCGTACGAGCGAGACAGACGAATCAGGAATTGTTGCACAAGTGGCATACGTTTGATTGGATCGTATTTACGAGCCAAAACGGCGTGAAATATTTTTTTGAGCACATCGGCGAAATGAAGCCGTCAACGTGGCCAAAAGTGGCAGTAGTAGGAGAAAAAACAGCAAAAGCATTGCAAAAACGAAACGTTGTTGTTGATTTGATTCCAGATGAATTTGTGGCTGAAAGTTTGGCCGAAGCGTTAAAGCCGTTGCTTTCAGCGAATGCGCGCATTTTGCTTGTGAAAGGAAACTTAGCGCGCGACACGTTGCGTGAACAATTGAGCAACATAGCGAACGTGACCGATTGGATTGTATACGAAACGACATACAACGAAGAAGCAAAGCCACAACTCATTCATTTTCTTCAGCAACGAATGATTGATGCGATCACGTTTACAAGCTCATCGACGGTACATAGTTTTGCACAAGCGGTCTCGGGGGAAAACATTGATTTGTCTTTCCTCACCATCGCATGTATCGGTCCGATTACGAAACAAACGGCGCTTGATTTAGGGATTCCTGTTCACGTTTGTCCTCATACATACACAATTGATGCTATGGTACAAGAGCTTTATCAATATTTTCAAACAAGAGGTGAGTAACTATGCAATTTGCGCGACATCGTCGTCTGCGTCAAACAGCGAATTTGCGTGCGATGGTACGTGAAACGCATCTTCATGTAGAAGATTTCATTTATCCGATTTTTGTCATCGAAGAGGAAAAGATAAAAAATGAAGTACCTTCGATGCCTGGCGTGTATCAACAGTCGCTTGACTATGCGCTTGAGGACGTTCGAGAAGCGGTTGAATTAGGCGTGCGCTCCGTTATCGTATTCGGTGTGCCGAACGAAAAAAACGAGGTTGCTTCGCAAGCGTATTGTGAACACGGCATCGTTCAACGTGCTATTCGTGCAATAAAGGATGCGTTTCCTGAACTTGTTGTTATTGCGGATACGTGCTTATGCCATTATACAAGCCATGGTCATTGTGGTATCGTAGAAAACGGGACGATTATTAATGACGATACGCTCGAATTGTTAGCGAAAACAGCAGTAAGTCAAGCGAAAGCCGGAGCGGACATCATTGCACCGTCCAATATGATGGACGGGTTTGTCACAGCGATTCGGCAAGCGTTAGATGAAGAAGGATTTACATATGTCCCGATTATGTCTTATGCAGTCAAATATGCTTCGGCATTTTACGGACCGTTTCGGGATGCCGCGCATAGTGCACCACAATTTGGGGATCGTAAAACGTATCAAATGGATCCAGCCAATCGTCTCGAAGCGTTTCGTGAAGCGCAAGCAGATGTGGACCAAGGAGCCGACTTTTTAATGGTGAAACCGGCACTGTCTTATTTAGACATTATTCGCGACTTGAAAAACCATTTTCATTTGCCGATCGTTGCTTACAACGTGAGCGGGGAATATGCGATGGTGAAAGCAGCGGCACAAAACGGTTGGATCGATGAAAAAGCGGTTGTACTTGAAATGTTAACGAGCATGAAGCGAGCTGGAGCGGACTTAATTTTAACGTATTTTGCGAAAGATGTTGCTCGTTGGTTAAAGGGGGAAAAGTGATGCGTAGCTATGAACGTTCTAAAGCGGCATATGCTGAAGCAGTGAAACTGATGCCTGGTGGGGTAAATAGCCCGGTGCGCGCATTTAAATCGGTAAAAATGGATCCGATTTTTATGGCGCGGGGAAAAGGATCGAAAATTTATGACATTGATGGAAACGAATATATTGATTACGTTTTATCGTGGGGACCGCTTATTTTAGGTCATGCAAACGACCAAGTTGTCGAGGCGTTAAAACGAGTAGCGGAAACGGGAACAAGTTTCGGGGCTCCAACGTTAATCGAAAATGAACTCGCTAAACTCGTGATGGAGCGCATGCCGTCCATTGAAATCATTCGCATGGTTAGCTCAGGAACGGAAGCGACGATGAGCGCTCTCCGTTTAGCGCGGGGGTATACAGGACGAAATAAAATTGTGAAATTTGAAGGATGCTATCACGGACATGGTGATTCGCTTTTAATTAAAGCCGGATCAGGTGTCGCGACGCTCGGCTTGCCAGATAGCCCGGGAGTGCCAGAAACGATTGCCCAACATACGATTACCGTCCCGTACAACGACTTACAAAGCGTACGTTATGCGTTTGAAAAGTTTGGAGAAGATATCGCAGCCGTCATTGTAGAACCTGTCGCTGGAAATATGGGAGTCGTTCCGCCAGAGCCAGGATTCTTGCAAGGTTTGCGCGATGTGACGAACGAGTACGGTGCACTTCTTATTTTTGATGAAGTGATGACAGGTTTCCGTGTCGACTATTATAGCGGTCAAGGTTATTACGGTGTCAAACCAGACTTGACGTGCCTTGGAAAAGTCATTGGTGGTGGCTTACCAGTTGGCGCATACGGTGGTCGTGCCGATATTATGGAGAAAATTGCCCCAAGCGGTCCAATTTATCAAGCGGGTACGTTATCGGGAAATCCGATGGCGATGACAGCTGGTTATGAGACGTTGCGTCAATTGACGCCAGAGACATACGAAACGTTCAAGAAAAAAGCGAATCGGTTAGCGGAAGGATTAAGCGAAGCGGCAAAAGCATATGGCATCCCACATACAATTAACCAAGCTGGTTCGATGATCGGCATGTTCTTTACGAATGAGCGTGTTACGAATTACGAAACGGCGAAAACATCCGATTTAGACTTATTTGCTCGCTATTATCAAGAAATGGCGAATGAAGGCATTTTCTTACCGCCATCGCAGTTTGAAGGCATGTTTTTGTCCACTGCGCATACAGATGACGATATTGAAAAAACAATTGAAGCAGCGCGACGTGCGTTTGCGAAAATGAGCGATTGCCTCTAGGGCATCGCTTTTTTTATGCATACTTCTTTTTTTCTTCTCATAACCATAGTAATGTGAAATGACTTGGACGTTGAAGGAGAGATGAGCATGTTGCGTTTTTCAATTGAAGAAGCGATTGCCTTTCGGCGTGAACATCACGTTGATCAGTTATTATCCATTTCGTTACAACCGACGATTACAATTGAGGAACAGGAAGATTACGTGTATATTCGCGGGGTATTGGAACTGTCAGGGGAATATATGAAACGAGAAGAAGATGGAGAGGACGATCAACCGTTTGAAGCGGTTCGCTACATTGAACATGTACGTATAAATGACGAACAAATTGGCGAGTTTTTGCATCAATTCCCGATCGATGTCACCGTACCGAAAGAGCGAATTGATGACATTGAACAAGTATATGTAATGATTGAATCGTTCGATTATGATTTAAGGCAACATGAATTACGTTTAATTGCAGAAGTAGCGATTCACGGCATTCAAATGGATAATGATCGCGAAGATGACGAATGGGAGCCATACAACGTAGACGATTTCGAACCGTTTGAAGCTGTTGCTCGTCAAGAAGCATATCAGCAAGAAGAAGCAGAAGAAGAAGGGAGTATCGTCAACGTCCCAACGTTTTATATGTTTCATGAAGAAAGCGAACAAGTAGAAGAACCGCTTTTTCAACGTGAGCAAGTAGAAGATGACGATGAAGTCGAACGAACGGAAGAACAAAAAGAAGAAAAACAATCGTTTCAACTTGAAATGAAAGGGAGAGATACAAACGAAAAGCGAAATGAAAATGCGTTATATTTAACAAAACTATTTGGTAAAAATGAAGAACAGGCGTTTGCTCGTTTGAAAATTTGCATCGTCCAACAAGGTGATTCGTTGGACAAGATTGCCGAGCGATACGACGTATCTGTTCAACAGTTGTTGCGCACAAACCATTTAGAAAGCGGTGCGGATATACACGAAGGTCAGTTGTTATACATTCCAACGCCAAGCAAAGTGTAAAAGGGTTGCATGATGATGCAAACGGTGCAACAACATAAGAATGTAGAGAAATGGAAAACGACAAATGGAACGTATGCACTTAAACGAGTGAAATGTTTCGCACATTGGCAGGCGATTGAGCAAGCCCACCGCTTACGCATACCGCTTGCCATTCCGATTTATGAAACGAAAAAGCGCGATGGGCAATGGTATTATATGATGCCGTGGTTAAAAGAAAAAACGAATCCGGCCGCATCGTTTTTTCACGATTTGGCACGATGGCATAAACATTCGTTAAAAGAAATACAAACGACAGAAACAGAAATTGAGCGGTATTACGAAGAACGCAAACTTTCCCTTGAGAACGGTAAAAAAACATTGACTCATTATATAGAAACTTGTGAAAAACAATGGTATATGTCTCCGTTTCAACTACAATGTTGCACTCATTTTCTCGACATCATGCGCGCCATTACATTTTCTGAATATACGTTAAATGAGTGGCGCGAGCGAATGAAAGAAAAAAAGACAGTGCGCGTTTGTTACATTCATGGTCGTCCGTCGTTCCAACATTATGTAGAGCGGGATGACGGCACATCGTATTTTATTAGTTTTGAACGGGCGCGCTGGGCTCCGCCATTTCATGATTTACTCTTATTCTTCCGCCAATATTTGTATACGTATCCGTTGGCGTGTGATGAAGCGGTACAGTGGCTTGCACAATATGAACAAACATTGGCGCTTGAAGAAGATGAACGGCTATTGTTTTTTCATTTTCTTGCTGACCCGCACGTATTCGTCCAGCTTATTCATCGCTACGAACAACATCGAGACGATCGACAACTGACAGCTGTTTGGCAACGGGCGTATTGGCAAATAAAAAATATCGAATATGTCATCGGAAAGTGGGAAGAAGAAAAGAAAACAAATCAAATCCAGTCGTAATGTAAAGCGAAGGAAAGAAAAATGAAAATAGCGAGTAAAATGACGTCAATCGTTGTTGGAAATAAAATCGTTCGAATAGCTTGAACAACGGTAATCGGAATGATGCATTGTTCAGCAATAAAGCGAAGTTTTCTAAGCCACGGTGGCCAAGCGTACGGATTGTAACGTTTACGCATATGCTCACATCCTTTTTTTTGTTTCGCTCCTTCAAGGGGCTTTTTTTATCATATGTATAAAAGAGTGAAAATGTGGCAAACCTTATTGACGATTCGTATGATTTTTATATAGTATTATGTATGAATAGAGAAAAAGCGAAGAGAGGGAAGAGTACGGCGTAACCTGCCTTGCAGAGAGGGAAATCAGTAGCTGCGAGATTTCCTAGGTTTGTGGTCGTCGGAAGGTCGCCCTGGAGCTGCTTCTTTGAACGATAGTAGAAGAAGCCGGCACGTCGCCGTTATCGATTTGAGTGCTTAAGCATCGCTTAAGAAAAAAGGTGGTACCGCGAAAGAGTCTCCTTTCGTCCTTTTCGGATGAAGGGAGTTTTTTATTTTAGTGAAGGAGGGATTTTTTATGTTACCGCCAAAATATGACCACCGTGCCGTCGAGGCAAATCGTTATGAATGGTGGCTAAAAGGGAAGTTTTTTGAAGCAACAAGCGATGAAACGAAAAAACCTTTTACAATCGTCATTCCACCGCCAAATGTGACAGGAAAACTTCATTTAGGACATGCATGGGATACGACGTTACAAGACATTATTACACGCATGAAGCGTATGCAAGGGTACGACGTCTTATGGCTTCCGGGCATGGATCATGCGGGAATTGCAACGCAAGCGAAAGTCGAAGAAAAGTTGCGCAATGAAGGAAAGACGCGCTACGACTTAGGACGTGAAAAGTTCGTTGAAGAAACATGGAAATGGAAAGAAGAGTATGCCGGGCATATTCGTTCTCAATGGGCGAAACTCGGTCTTGGACTCGATTATACGCGCGAGCGCTTTACGCTTGATGAAGGGTTATCAAAAGCAGTGCGGGAAGTATTCGTTTCGTTATATAAAAAAGGGCTCATTTACCGCGGCGAATATATTATTAACTGGGATCCAGTGACGAAAACAGCGCTATCGGACATTGAAGTCGTATATAAAGATGTACAAGGTGCGCTATATCATATGCGTTATCCGCTTGCGGACGGCTCTGGCTATATTGAAGTGGCAACGACGCGTCCGGAAACGATGCTTGGCGATACAGCTGTTGCAGTTCATCCAGAAGATGAGCGTTACAAACATCTCATCGGAAAAACAGTCATTTTACCGATTGTTGGTCGTGAAATTCCGATTGTCGGCGATGAATACGTTGATATGTCGTTCGGTTCAGGGGCGGTCAAAATTACGCCAGCGCACGATCCAAACGACTTTGAAATCGGCAACCGTCACAACTTACCTCGCGTTCTTGTGATGAACGAAGATGGTACGATGAATGACAATGCGCTTCAATATAAAGGGCTCGATCGCTTCGAATGCCGAAAACAAATCGTGAAAGATTTACAACAACAAGGCGTGCTATTTAAAATCGAAGAACATATGCATGCAGTCGGTCATAGCGAGCGTAGCGGGGCGGTTGTAGAGCCATATTTATCAACGCAATGGTTCGTGAAAATGAAGCCGCTTGCTGAAGCTGCCATTGAACGACAAAAAACAGAAGGAAAAGTAAATTTCGTTCCGGAACGATTTGAAAAAACGTACTTACATTGGATGGAAAATATTCGTGACTGGTGCATTTCTCGCCAGCTTTGGTGGGGGCATCGCATTCCAGCATGGTACCATAAAGAAACGGGCGAAGTGTATGTTGATCATGAACCACCGGCGGATGTAGAAAATTGGGAACAAGATCCGGACGTATTAGATACGTGGTTTAGCTCTGCGCTTTGGCCGTTTTCAACGATGGGTTGGCCAGATGAAACATCGGCAGATTACAATCGCTATTATCCGACAGATGTGCTTGTGACAGGGTATGACATTATTTTCTTCTGGGTGTCGCGCATGATTTTCCAAGCGCTTGAATTTACAGGAAAACGTCCGTTTAAAGATGTGCTTATTCACGGATTAGTGCGCGATGCGCAAGGGCGAAAAATGAGTAAATCGCTTGGCAATGGCGTCGATCCGATGGATGTCATCGATCAGTACGGTGCGGATTCCCTTCGCTATTTCTTAGCAACAGGAAGCGCTCCAGGTCAGGATTTACGCTTTAGCACCGAAAAAGTTGAAGCGACGTGGAATTTCGTAAATAAAATTTGGAACGCTTCTCGTTTTGCGCTTATGAATATGGAAGGATTCATATATGATGACATCGATTTACACAGCGAAAAATCGGTTGCCGATCATTGGATTTTAACGCGTTTAAATGAAACGATTGAGACTGTTACGAAACTTGCAGATAAATATGAGTTTGGTGAAGTTGGCCGCGTCTTATATAACTTCATTTGGGACGATTTATGCGACTGGTATATTGAAATGGCGAAATTGCCGTTATATAGCGACGATGAGCAAGCGAAGAAAACGACGCGTTCCGTTTTAGCTTACGTGCTTGACCAGACGATGCGCCTTCTTCATCCGTTTATGCCGTTTGTTACAGAAGAAATTTGGCAACAACTTCCACACGAAGGTGAGTCCATTACCGTTGCGCCGTGGCCGCAAGTTCGCCATGAACTAAGCAATCGCGAAGCAGCTGAACAAATGCGCTTGCTTGTTGATATTATTCGCGCGGTGCGTAACATTCGTGCTGAAGTCAATACACCGTTAAGCAAGCCGATTACGCTGCATATTAAAGCGAAAGATGAACAAGTAGCACGTACGCTTGAGAAAAACCGTTCATATATTGAGCGTTTCTGCAATCCGAGTGAACTTGTGATTGGCACAGCGATTCCAACTGTTGAAAAAGCGATGACAGCTGTTGTGACGGGAGCGGAGTTAAGCTTGCCGCTTGAAGGATTAATTAATATTGAAGAAGAAGTGAAACGCCTCGAAAAAGAGTTACAAAAACTCGATCAAGAAGTCGAGCGTGTGCAAAAGAAACTAAGTAATGAAGGCTTTTTAGCGAAAGCGCCAGCGCACGTCGTCGAAGAGGAGCGGAAAAAAGAGTGCGACTATATAGAAAAACGTGAAGCGGTTCGCGCCCGTCTTGCACAATTAAAGCAATAGTTTTATGATGAAGACGAATCCACTTTGGGTTCGTCTTTCACTTTAGTAAAAGGGGGATTTTTTCATGGTTCAGACATATAAAGAAGCAGTCGATTGGATTCATAGTCGCTTAACGTTAGGTGTGAAGCCGGGGTTGAAACGAATGGAATGGATGATGGAGAAGCTTGGCCATCCAGAACGTCGCATCAAGGCGATTCATGTCGGTGGTACGAATGGCAAAGGGTCGACCGTTTGTTTTTTACGCCATATATTACAAGAGGCAGGCTATCGTGTCGGAACATTTACATCGCCGTATGTAGAACAATTTAACGAGCGAATAAGTGTCAACGGCCAACCGATTAGCGATGTCGATCTCATTCACCTTGTCCAAGTCATTCAGCCTTTAGCGGAAGAATTAGAACAGACGGAATTAGGTGGTCCGACCGAGTTTGAAGTCATTACGGCTATGGCGCTCTATTATTTTGGAAAAATGAACGTACAAGACGTCGTCATTTTTGAAGTAGGACTTGGTGGCCGCCTAGATTCAACAAACGTGATTTATCCGCTTTTATCGGTGATTACAAATGTCGGTTACGATCATATACATATATTAGGGAATACGCTTGAACAAATTGCGTTTGAAAAAGCAGGCATCATAAAAGCTGGCGTCCCTTTGATTACTGCGATCGATCAGCCTGAAGCGCTGCGCGTCGTAGAAGAAAAAGCAGCATCAGTACGGGCAAAAGTATACGCCATTGACCGTGATTTTACTGTTTTTGCTCATGAGCCAACTGCGGATGGAGAACGTTTTTCATTGCAAACACCATTTGCTTCATATGACAATGTGACAACAACGATGCTCGGTGCGCATCAAGTGAAAAACGCTGCACTTGCGCTAATGGCGTCTGATTATTTACGCACGTATTATTCGTTTTTGATTGAGCGAGAACATATGTATAACGGCATTCGGAAAGCTGAGTGGCTCGGACGATTTGAAAAGATGAACGATCGCCCGCTTATTATTATTGATGGAGCGCATAACGAAGAAGGAATCGATAGCCTTGTGGCGACAATAAACGCTCATTATCCGCATCGGAGTGTACATGTACTGTTTACAGCGCTAGGCGATAAACCGGTTGCTGCGATGATTCGAAAGTTAGAAACGATTGCGCAAACGATGACGTTTACAACGTTTGATTTTCCACGCGCCCTTTCTGCTGAGCAACTAGCTGAACAAGCGACACATCGAAACGTTCAATGCGCAACTGACTGGAAACAATGGCTAAAAGAAAAGCGCACACAAGTGGAAAAAGACGACATCATTTTAATTACAGGCTCACTTTATTTCATCTCAAACGTACGAAATTTTATAAAAAATAAATATAACTAAACGAGAGATTGTTGGTATAATAGATAAAAAGTAGGAGTTTTGAAAGGGGGAGAGGTAGGTGAAAAGAGCTGTTTCGGTGTTTCTTGTATTGCTTTTATGGTCATCGTTACTGCTTCCAGCTGTCAACAGCAACGCAGCAAGCAATAATAAGACAGGCGAGAAATATGAAGTATTAGAAATTGTTAGTCATGCTTCATCAGGCTCGCCTTTGACTAAAAACTATTTAAACAACACAAACGACCTTAATATTACAACAGTGACGA
The DNA here is from genome assembly GCF_050613275.1 of Anoxybacillus dikiliensis. Taxonomy (GTDB): domain Bacteria; phylum Bacillota; class Bacilli; order Bacillales; family Anoxybacillaceae; genus Anoxybacillus. The sequence goes on along the minus strand of NZ_CP187112.1, from coordinate 2,036,663 downwards.
TGAAGCGCTTTGTCGCTTTGCGTGATGAGCTCGATGGAAAATATGATGCAATTGTTATTTCACAAGGCGATTATAACCCTCAAACTATAGGCGGATCAGATGATGCCCCGACTGCGAGTAATAGTCAGAGAGCGCAACAACACGATACAAAGAATGTATTAAATGATATTACGAATTTGAAAGCTAAGCAAATAAAAGATTTTTATATCGAAAAAGGACTTCCTGTATTTATTTATAAAAAGGATGGTAGCAACGAAAACGTATTCCGGTATACAAGTAGCAAATTATATAAAAACTTTTCTCCGTATTTAACAAATAAAAAAGATAACGTCATTTTTTTTAACGATAAACTGCAAGATGATTTTGCGAGGTTTGGACTAAACGGTTCACTCGAAAGTTATAAAACACGCCCACGATTTTTCTTAACATCTGCTCCTTCGAACGAGAAAGTAATGAAAAAAGGAGAGACGCTTTCATTTACGTACAACATCATTAATTATCAGCATTTTAAGAATAAACTGTTAACAGTTAACCTATACATTGACTCTGATTTTAACGATAAATATACGAGCGAAGAAATTGTTGCATCCAAACAAGTGCAAGGAGCGACAGGAACGATTTCATATACGTTCCCAGCAGGTTATTCTGGTCCTCGTTATTGGAAAGTAGAAATTGTTGATGAAACGAGCGCATTAAAAGATTATGAAAAAGGGTTCGTGAAGTTTCGAGATGTCGTTCCAGAAATTAATGTTCTTCAAATTATGAACGTAGACGGTGATGCTAGCTCGCTTTTGAAAGTGAATAATATGAAGCAACAATATTTACAAACAAATGATTATAAAATTTCTATAAAAACAGCGATGTTGACAGATTTCCAAAAAAGTATACAAACATTGTCGGAAGAAGGAAAAGATCTGAGCGTTTCCCACGAGGCAATTAACGGATTGTACAACATGCTTATTTTCGGTTTCGGGGACTCATATACACGTGGCGGAAAAGGAAGTGCTGCTGTTACCGACCTAAACGACAATGCAATTAATTCGGTTCTCCGCTTTATTGAAACAGGACAGAGCGTGATGTTCACGCATGATACGTTTTTCCGACATGATGATAAAACGAATAAATGGGTGACACAATTTGGCGACATTGTCGGACAAATTGTACCGAAAACAAATTTAGGGAGATCGGGAATTAACCAAACGAAAAAAACGGTAAAAGTAAACAGTGGACTCATGACTGATTACCCTTTTGCATTAGATGATAGTATAGCAGTTGCGACTACACACAACCAATACTACACATTAAACTTAGAAGATGAGTCAATTATTCCTTGGTATAACTTAGAAAGTGAAAGCAGCGCTACGTATAAAAGAGATATTTATGACAGCTGGAATCACTACTATACGTATTCTAAAGGAAATGTCACCTATTCAGGAACGGGTCATACGGTTGGTTTTCCAGACGAAGAACAAAAGCTATTCGTTAATACGATGTACCGTGCATTTTTCGGGTCGAACCATGCACCGCAACTGACGGTTATTACGCCGCAAGAAAATGAAACGATTCCGAGCAATCAGCCAATTGAACTATCATATAAAGTAGAAGATTTAGACTTAGTTGACCGAACGTTTTCTACAAAAGTATGGTTGAACGATCAAGAAGTGTATGCGCAAAATAATGTGCCGAACGGCACGACGATCATTCAGTCGATTCCGCACAATATGCCAAACGGTGGAACGGCAAAAATAAAAATTGAAGCAACAGATGCACGCGGAGCAAAAGTAACGAAGGAATTCCAAGTGATTATTGAAAAAGTATCCGCAAATATGGAAGTAAACCGGACGATTTCGACAACGCTCGCGCCTGTAGATGAGTCGATTACGATGCAATATACATTGACGCCGAAGCCGCCGAAGCCGTTGTCATTATCAACAAATACGTTGTTAAAAGTAACAAATATCGCATTTGAAGAAAAATTGCCAGCAGGCATTGAAGTCGTTTCTTTACCAAGTGGATTTACAAAACAAGGGACAATTACAGAAGGGTATACAATACAAGGGACGTTGCCAGACATTTCGTTTATCAAATCAGACACGACGTATATCGCTCAGCCACAAACGTTCGCTATTCAAATTAAGCCGATGGAGAAAGGAACATTTTCTTTATCAGAGGCTAAATTGTCGTTTGAAGATATAAATACGCAAGTCGTCCATTTGTCGTTTAACGCTGTTTCGTTTGTTTCAGACTACAAAGTGACAGATGTGACGTTGCCAAGTACGATGTTTGTCAATCGCGGTGTGCCGAAAAACGCCCGTTTATCGTTGAATGTGTTGCCGCAAGAGGCGACGATCGCATCAGTCGAATGGAGTGAAAATAGCAACGGACAAATTATTTCTATCGACCAAAATGGTGTCATTACCGCAGTAAAAGAAGGAACCGCACAAGTGACAGCAAAAGTAAAAGATATGTTCGGTAACGTAAAAACAACAACGATGACTGTCATTGTACGCATTCCAGTCGATTCAATGACAATAAACGATTTTACTGTTCATGTTGGTAAAACGATTCCAATACCGATCACTGTATCACCAGAAGATGCGAAAAAAGCAGTATCTTATTCACTAGGAAGTAACTTATATGCAGAAATCGACGGTGTAAACGGAACAATTACTGGGTTAAAAGAAGGAGTAACGACGTTAACTGTTCAAGCGTTTAACAAAAACGATGAACTTATTCAAGAAACGGTTACTGTTACGATCGAAGCGATCCCTGTAACTGCTGTTGTCGTGTCGCCAGCGGTCGTGAATATGAATATCGGTGACACCGTTTCACTCACCGCAACAGTTGCGCCAAATAATGCGACGTATAAAACGATTGCTTGGCGGTCATCGAACCCGAATATCGCATCTGTTGATGAAAATGGACGGGTGACAGGATTAAGCACGGGGCAAGTGACGATTACAGCTCAGGCGCACAACGGTGTGATCGGAACAGCAATCGTTCATGTCGGTTCGCCGTTGACAGGTATTTCCCTTCCATCGACGTTACTCGTCCAAAAAGGAAAAACGATCAATGTATTGCCATACATTGCACCGATTCCAGCTAATGCGACGACAAAAATTGTAAGCCGTTCATTTACTGTCGAAAATAGTTACTATGCCGTTGTCGATCAAAATGGGGAAGTAACTGCGAAACGTCTCGGTGAAACACCGCTAACGGTTCGGCTCGTTGACGAAAACGGAAAAGTGTGGACGGCATCAACAGTTATTCGCGTTGTTGAACAAGCGACAGATCCAACGAAAGGCGGAAATAAAAACGGGTGGCTGTACTAACAAAGGATGTGAACACGTATGAAAAAAGTGATGATGCTAGTTGTCATCATCAGCTTGTTAAGCGGCTGCTTCCCGTCAAAAGAAGAAAAGCAACAACGGCTCATACAAGCGATTGAGCAAGGAAACGTTGAAGCGGTGCGCGAATATATGAAAAAAGAAAAAAATATTAACTTCAAAATAAAAAATGAAACACCGCTTGACGTGGCGATGCGTACTGGTCAACGCGATATTGCTGTGGAACTATTAAAAGCTGGAGGGAAATCGGCAGTCATGCCGCTTCCCCCCCTTCATTATGCACTCGCTTCTTCTTTAGCCCAAGGGGATGAAGAAAACATTGAAATTGTGAAACAAATGGTGAGCGAACAAACGGTGCGAGAGAAAGATCAAGAAAAAAATACCCCTTTGCATATTGCGGCAGGGAGCGGAAATCTCGAGCTTGTACAACTTGTTTGTCAATATGATGTTGACATGAATGCGGTAAATGTACATGGTGAGACGCCGTTATTGCTCGCTGTGCAAGCTGGAAATGTCGATGTTGTCCGTTTTTTATATGAACGTGGAGCAAATACGGAGATCGCAAATAAAGATGGTGAAACCCCGCTATATAAAGCAGTGGAACGAAATTTTATTGATGTAGCAACATATTTATTAGAAAAAAAGGCAAATGTCAACGAAAAAACGAATATTGGAAAAACACCGTTAATGGTTGCAGCAGAATACGGATATGATGAGTTAGTCACGCTTTTACTTCGTTACGGAGCGGATGTACACATAAAAGACGGGACGGGAAATACAGCTCTTTCTCTTGCGCAATATTGGAAACATGAAAACATAATCAAGCAGCTAAAAGAAAAAGGAGCGAAGTAGCTCCTTTTTTACTTTACTCGCAGTTCATCGACGATGACAGCAAGCTGTTTGACAAGCGGTAAGCCGAGACCGCGGTTAATAAATACATCTTTATTATGTTTGACAACAAAGCGAGCGAATTGTTTTTGTTCTTCTTCTGATGATATAGGCGCTTGAAACGAAAGATTCGTTCCACCATCGATCGTTTCGCCGCGATATGCGTTAATAACGAGCCCGTTGTCATCCGTATAAGGAATGATGGAGGAATTGCCACGAGCAAACAGCCCACCTTCAATGTTTATATATGAACCAACAGCATAAATCACAGCATTGCTATCTGTGTAGAAAAATCCTTTTAAATTTGGTGTAGTGAGTGAAAAATTGTTCGTAAATTCGTTCACACGAGCGATTTCGAGCTCCCCTTTTGTTAATAACACGACTTCTTTCCCATTTAAGCCGCTAATCGTCGTATTGTAAATCGATGTATTTCCGTTGACGTAAACAGTAGAATCGAACGCCACTTGCCCTGTAATCGTTAAGTTGCCGAGAACAATGATGTTTCCTGAAATTTGTAAAGGAGAACTTCCTGCGTTTTCTAACGTCAAGTCGCCGTTTACAATTAACCATTGGTTATCATTTAAAGTCAATGAAGAAATATCAAAATAAGGAATCGTACTCGTATCAAGAAAAATCGATTTTCCGCTTGCAATTGCCCCCTCTAATGCGGTTGATAAATCGACAAGGTCATTAACGACAACAGTTACAAACGATGATTTTACTTGTTCTATAAGCTCTGATAATGGTAAAGAAATGAGATTTTGATACTGTGTTTGTTTACTTTGATCAAATGCATCAATACCAGCTGCTGAAAGCAGTTTATCTTTTAATGTGAAATCAAAGTTTACATCAATAAACTCCTCTTGTTCCTTTTGAATGCTCGGTCCTTCATATTGAAACGATAGTGAACCCGATGTAAAATCGTTCATGTTTTTTGTGAATTCAGTTGATACGGTGTAACAACTTCTTGCCCCATTTCCATGGTCGCATCCGTAACGATTCCCATTGACGAACAATATGCTTTTTTCGCTCGTCGTCGGGAACGTTGTTTGAACCGAATGAAGTGTAGAGTTGTAAATATAGTTAGCGACGTTTGTGATGTATATATTTTTTCCGGCATATATATTGCCATCAATATATGTCCCGCCATTTAACGTAACATTTTCACGCGACCCAAGGGCGTATTTTAAAAAGCTCGGTGCATTCGTAATAATCACTTCGCGTGTAACGACTTTTTTTCCGTAAGGGGCAGATATGCGAAAGACGCGAGTAAATAATCGATTGCGAACAATCCCTTTCGCATCCGTTATATCTTCGATTGTGACTGCATGACGGTTCATAAGCTCGTTTAAAAAACCTGCTTGTGCATTGCCTAAATCAAGATCAAGCTGCGCAGGGGTCGATAACGTTAACTGTTCAACTTTTACTTTTAGTTCAGCGACCGTTTCTTCTACGTTTTTGACGGCATCGTGAAGCGATGTGACATCTTCTATACGCACTTGTGTAAATTTTGCTTGATATATGCTAACGGATAAAATCGTGAGCCCGATAATAAAAAAGACGGTGACGGTCAGCATCACGAGTACAAGACTGTATCCTTTTTCATTCAACTCAATCTCCCCCCTTTAAAAACCGAATTCCGATTGTAACGTAAACGGTTCAATATATAATGGATCATCTGGATTTCGATGATCGTCGTCTTGAACAGATAAACGAATCGAAATGATGCCGCTTTTACATACGTTTTGTTGTTCTCGAATGCACGTATAGGTGAATGTAGATTGTTCAGGAATAATTCGTAAGTTAGATGTCGTGATTTGTTTGCCGTTCATTTGTAACGTTCCGGTTGACGCGTCGATCATGATTTGTAGCGTCTCATTTCCTTTTTCCTTTTCTTCTACGAGCCCTGTATTTGTATCAATTTCTTTTTTTACTTGATTCACAAATGTAAGTGTGTAGTTATTTGACTCATCTTTTTTTAAACCGTCTGGCGCCAGCGTATAGAGCTCGTTAAAAATTGTAGTCATTAATATGTCCGCTTCGCTTCGCAGTTGATTTTCAATGCCGATGCGTTTATACGCCTTCGTTCCTGCTGTAAATACGCCGTATGCAGAAGCGGCAATAATAGATGTGATCGCTAGCCCAACAAGCAGTTCGATAAGCGTCAATCCTCGTTCATTAGCGAATACGTTCATTGGCGATCACTCCTTTTAATACGACTACTTCGTTGTTTGAACGAACGGTGACATATAAACGAAGTAAATAATTGCTTACGTCTTCACCCATCTCTTTTTCTTGTTGAATCACTTGTTTTAAAGGGTCAGGAAATTCAGTTGGTGGGCTTGTTTTTATTTGCGACCATATCGCTTGATCGTATGGAATGAGCCAAGCTTGTACGTCTTCTTCATCGTATGCGACATTGTTAATCGTCGGTGAAAAAACAGCTTTACATACATTTTCGTTAGGGAATACAGACGAATTTGAACAAGATGAAGCATCAAAACGAACAAAAGGTGTTTGCTGTGTAGTATGATCGGTTGTATATTCGAATATTGTTTGAAAATCAAGTCTTTCCATATAATGAATCACACCGCGTGCGATATTTATTGCAACTGTTTTTGATTGATTATATGCCGTATATGTCATCGCATTTGTGAAAAACATAAACATGCCGCTGGCAACAAACGACAAAATGACGATCGATAGGAGCACTTCAATTAAAGTAAACCCACGTTCAAAAATATTCATTTTCTTTTGACACATTTTCCTTCTCCTTCTTTTAAAATACATAACTTTATTATACAATATGTTAGAGTTAGGTGTTGTATCATTTTGAATGGGGGGAGCGACTTGGCGTATTTATTTTTTGCGATCTTTTTTCTCATATTAATCCCCATCTATATCCGGCTGCCTTTTGGGTGGACAAAAAAAGGGATTGCTCTCGTATTAACGGTCGCTTGTTTATTAAGCGCCTTTGGCATCATTGCGATCGAACAATTTCCACTTTGGCAAGCTGCATTATTTCTTTTTCTTTTAGTGATCGCAAGTACATATTTACTTGAACAAAAGCTCGGTCATTTATTTTATGCACGCATTTATGAGCACGATTTGATTGTCGAAGAGGACGGAGAAGATGAGCGAAAGGATGAACAGCCGCTTGTTAGGAAAGAAGTGGTGCAAGAAAATCCGAAAAATGAGTTGCAACAAGTAGATGACATAGATGTCGAATGGGGCGAAGGGGAGTGGCAGGAAGTCGAGCAACTCGTTTCGATCGAGCCGTTAAAAGATGAATATGATGATACGATTGAACCGATCGCGAATGTGGACGATGTCGTTGAACCGTTATACAACGGTAACATAGATGTAGATGAAGCGTTTATTATGCAAGAACGGTGGGATGATTTGCTTAGCGAAACAAGTAATGAAACGTCACGCGATGAAGCATTCGAGAGTGAAATAAAAGAAGGGCTCGATATAGAAACGCTCGCCGTCGTAGAACAACCGATCGAACAAATGGCTAACGAACGACATGAAAGCGAAACGATGTTACAAAGTCTTGTCGTACATGCAGTTAGCGAGAAAGAAAAAGAAATGGACATCATTCCGAGCATCGATCATGCTTTACACGAGCAAGACGAAGGGACAAGCATTCCGATGATTGAAGAAGCGGTTATTTATGAAGAACAACCGTTTCAGAGCGCATATGATGAGATGGAAACAACAGCGGGAGAAAACATAAATGAACCTTTACGTATACTTCCAAAACCGTTGCTGAAAAATTTACTCGCTTCTTTATACGCGATGCGTCCCGCGTTGTCAGATGCGGAATATGAACAGCTTATTCATAAACATTTGCATCCTCGTTTACATGAACAAGATTATTATACATTCGCAAATGTATTAATGGAGCATTATGTAGCTTCAAAACAATATGAAAAGCTACATCTTTTTGCAAAACAATTGTATGCTCAATATGGGTCTTATCCAATGATTCAACAACAATTAACACATATGATACATTATGCTGAACAAAAAATGGGGTGGAAAAAATGAAAAGTAGCACACAAGTGATTGGTCTTCCAGTCATTAGCATTCAAAACGGAGTTCAACTCGGACAAGTGAAGTCGCTTGTCGTGAACCCAGAAAAAGGAACAATCGATTTTTTAATTGTTGATCAAGAAAATTGGGAAATTAGTATGAAAGCGATTCCGTTTCGAAATGTCATCGGAATTGGTGAATTTGCAGTAACGGTTGAAGAAGAACGAGCTGTGCTCGATTTAAACGTCATTCCGATTGCAAATGAGCTTGTCAATAAAAAAATTGCGATTAAACAAGCGAAAGTAATGACGAGAAAAGGACAATTGCTTGGAGAAGCAACGGAGTTTTACATTGACGAAGAAACCGGACAAATCACTGGTATTGAAGTGCAAATTGGAAATGAGTCTCGCATCGTTCGTGCTGATCACGTCATTACGTATGGAAAAGAGCTATTAATCGTTCATGAAGATGCACAGCAAACAGTTGCTTCGGATGTGAGTGAATTGTTGCCGCTAAAAGGGACGCAAGTAGAACCCCTTATTGAACAAATTGCGCCAAAAACAGTTGAAACTGAACTTGATGAGTTACGTCAAAAACAAATGGATATGTTAACAGGAAAACGAGTGTTAAAAGATATTGTGGATGCAAACGGTCAAATATTCATCGCGAAAGATACAATTTTAACGAAAGAACATATTATTCGTGCCCAAGAAGAAGGACCAGACGTTGTTATTGAACTGTCGATGAATGTTGAGTAAGGGGGCGTATGCCGTGCGCCAAATCGCTTCGCTTAAGTTGTTTTTTACGTTGCTTCTTACCGTTTCATATTTACTTGCAAGTACGAAAGTGGCGACATGGGCGTACGAGTCGTTCGTTAGTGGCGATACATTTGCTGAAGGAACGATGATCGGACCAGTCGATATATCGAATCGTTCATACGACGAAGCGTATGAACAAATCGATCAAAAAGTCAATGAGTGGAAAAAATCAGCAACGATTACGCTCATGCTAGAGGGGAAAGAAGTAACGGTACAGACGAATCATTTTACATTTCATATTGAGGAGAGCATGAAACAAGCGGAGAGCGGAAAAACTACCCCTCTCCTTGTTTCCATTGACGAACAAGCTTTGCAAGATGTGATTTCTTCGCTTAGTGCATTAAGTGATTGGATCGATGTTGAAAAAGTAAAAGCACAAGTAGAACAAGCTGCAGCTTCGCTTACATCTGCTCAACTATCTCTTAGTCAATACGTTCGAGAAGAGATGCAAAAGGAAACGATATTATCGCAAGCAACTATCCCGTTCCATCAAGAACTTCATGCGATAACGCAAACAACCGTTGTCATTGAGCCAAAACAAGTGTTTTCTGTTTTGGACTTTTTCAAAAAGCAAGGAATAAACTTATCAAAAGAAGCGATGACGTTATTTGCATCTGGATTGTATGAAGCGGTTGTACCGACAAATTTTGAAATTGTTGAACGGCATACGAGCCCTATATTGCCAAATGGGATTAAGGCAGGGTTTGAAGCAGCTGTTGAACAAAATAAAAAAGACTTTATGTTTTTTAATCCAAACGATCAGTCGTACACGCTTGAAATGAGAACGGAAGGCAGTCAAATGAAACTTTCTCTTACCGGAATACCGTTTGTATATCAATATGTATTAAAGACGGATCCAATTGAATATTACGATCCAAAAACGATTGTGCAATATAGCGCATGGCTGAAGCCGAACGAAAAACGGATCAAGGAAGAAGGAAAAAAAGGAATGCTCATTCGTCTGTATAAAGAAGTGTACGATCGAAACCGAACATTAATTGAGACGGTACCCGTTTCGGAAGATTTTTATCCACCTGTTCATCGCGTCGAATTGCGTGGGGTGCAAGCGGGAGTAAATAACGGAACAATTGAGACACCAAGTGAGACACCAACTCCAAATGAATCACCTTCAACACAGTTGCCACAACAAGATGATATATGGGGAAATGAAAACGAGCAAATAAAAGGAAATGAGGATGGGGCCTCATGAAAAAGCAGGAACGAAAACGATTAGGCGATTTGCTTATTGAAGCGGGGCTAATTACGAAAGAACAACTCGAAGAAACGTTAAAAGAAAAAGCACCTGGTCAAAAATTAGGGGATGCGTTGTTGCAGCGAGGATACATTACGGAACAACAGTTAATTGAAGTGTTAGAGTTTCAACTTGGCATCCCACACGTCAGCTTATATCGTTACCCAATTGATCCGAAATTAACGAATCTCGTACCGAAAGAATTTGCAAAACGAAACATGCTCATTCCTTTAAAGCAAGAAGGGGATCGGCTATTTGTCGCGATGGCAGATCCAATGGATTTTTTTGCGATTGATGATTTGCGTTTATCGACGGGCTTTCATATTGAAGTGGCTATTGCATCAAAAGATGATATTTTACGGGCAATTAATAAATATTACGACATTGATGATTCGGTGGAAGAATTTTTAAACATTGCTCCTGCGCAAGAGGTGCGCGAACAAGAAAAACTTGTTGAAGATGACTCGCCGATTGTTCGACTTGTCAATCAAATTTTACAAATGGCAGTGGAGCAGCGGGCGAGCGATATTCATATTGACCCCCAGGAAACAAAAGTCGTCATTCGTTATCGCATCGACGGCATTTTGCGTACAGAACGAGCGTTGCCTAAGCATATGCAAGGGATGTTAACGGCGCGTATTAAAATTTTAGCAAATATGGATATAACAGAGCATCGTGTTCCACAAGATGGACGTATTAAAATGAATATCGATTTTCACCCGGTCGATTTGCGCGTATCGACGTTGCCAACGATTTATGGTGAAAAAATCGTTATGCGCGTGCTTGACTTAGGAGCGGCGTTAAACGACTTAAACAAACTTGGATTTAATAAATTGAATTTACAACGGTTTATTCAACTGATCGAACAACCAACAGGCATCGTGTTAATCACGGGACCGACCGGTTCTGGAAAATCGTCGACGCTTTATGCGGCATTGAACCGATTAAACGGTGAACATGTGAACATTATTACAATTGAAGACCCTGTCGAATATCAACTCGAAGGAGTGAACCAAATTCAAGTCAATCCAAATGTCGGGATGACATTTGCCGAAGGGTTGCGTTCTATTTTGCGTCAAGATCCGAACATTATTATGGTTGGAGAAATTCGTGATCGCGAAACTGCGGAAGTGGCGATTCGTGCTTCTTTGACAGGACATCTCGTGTTAAGTACGTTGCATACAAACGATGCATTAAGCACGGTTGCTCGTCTAATTGATATGGGAGTCGAGCCGTTTTTAGTTGCCACATCGCTTTCAGGGGTTGTTTCTCAACGTCTCGTGCGCCGCGTTTGTCGCGATTGTCAAGAAGAGCACGAACCGACGAAGCGAGAAATCGAAATTTTTGCGCGTCGTGGTTTGAAAATTGAAAAAGTGATGCGGGGACGGGGTTGTCCGACGTGCAATATGACAGGATATAAAGGACGTATTGCGCTACATGAATTAATGGTCATGTCTGATGAAATGAGAAAAGTGATTTTAAATGGCGAATCACTTTCAAAGCTGCGTGAAATCGCCATAAAAAATAAAATGATTTTTTTAATTGATGACGGACTATTAAAAGTGAAACAAGGGCTCACGACAACAGAAGAAGTGTTGCGTGTAAGCATTGGATAAGGTGATGAAGATGAAACAAAGAGTAGATGCGATGTTACGTGCCGCATTTGAGCTAAAAGCATCAGATATTCATTTGACGGTCGGCGTTCCCCCGATTTTTCGCGTGAACGGAGATTTAAAACGATACGGTCAAGAGTTGTTATCGCCGACCGATACGGAACAAATGGCAAAAGCGATTGTTCCGGAGCATATGTGGCCGCATTTTGAAAAAGACGGCGAGTTAGATTTGTCATATAGCTTATCAGGTGTTTCGCGGTTTCGTGTGAATGTGTTTAAACAGCGTGGATGCATATCGCTCGCCATTCGTACCATACCGACAAAAATTCCGACGCTTGAAGAATTGCAATTGCCAGATGTATTGAAAAAGTTAGTGACAAAACCACAAGGTCTTATTCTCGTTACCGGGCCGACAGGAAGCGGAAAATCGACGACGTTAGCCGCAATGATTGATTATATGAATAAAACGATGCGCAAACATATTATTACGCTCGAAGATCCAATTGAATACGTGCATAAGCATGGAGGATGCATTATTGACCAGCGTGAAGTCGGGACGGATACAAACAACTTCGCAAACGGACTTCGGGCAGCGCTTCGACAAGATCCAGATGTCATTTTAGTTGGAGAAATGCGCGATTTAGAAACGATTCAAACGGCTATTACCGCCGCAGAAACAGGGCATCTCGTATTCGGGACGCTGCATACGTCCAGCGCACCAGCGACAATTGATCGCATCATTGATGTGTTTCAACCTGAACAACAAACGCAAATTCGCATTCAATTGGCAACTGTTTTAGTTGCAATTATTTCGCAACGATTATTTCCACGCGCTCAAAAAAATGGGCGCATCGCAGCAACAGAAATATTAATTAACAATGCAGCAATTGCGAATTTAATCCGCAACGGAAAAATTCATCAAATTCCGACCGTTATGCAAACGAGCCGCGCGCTCGGTATGCATACGCTTGAGGCGAGCATTAAAGAGCTTGTGCAACAAGGGTTCATCGCAAAAGAATCGGTGGAGCCGTATTTGCAGGAAGGATGAGATAGATGGCGCAATTTCGCTATGAAGCACGCGATGTGCATGGGCGAGTGAAAAAAGGAACGATCGTTGCTTCGTCGCGTCGAGATGTCATCATAAAGCTGCGTGAGCAACGGTTAAAAGTCATTGACGTACAAGAAGTGCCGCAAACGTTGTTAACGAAAGAAATTACGATCGGCAATCCTGTGAAGTTACAACATTTCGTTATTTACTTGCGCCAATTTGCTACGCTGCTAAAAGCAGGGGTGACGATCGTTGACGCCACGCGCATTTTGGCGGAGCAAACGGAAAGTAAAGCGTTAAAAAAAGCGCTCGTGCGCATTGAAGAGCAATTAAGAAGCGGTCAACCGTTATCTGTAGCGATGACGAACGATTCAAACATTTTTCCTCCGCTTGTCATTAATATGATTCGAGCTGGAGAGGCGAGCGGAAGCATTGACGAAACGCTCGAAAGGCTTGCCGATCATTTTGAAAAAGTGCATCGCACAAGACAAAAAATTGTTTCCGCTCTAGCGTATCCGATCGTTGTTGGAATCATTGCTGTCATCGTTGTCATTTTTTTGCTCGTGAGCGTCGTTCCGACATTCGTTTCGATGTTTGCTGATTTTGGTGCAGAATTGCCGGCCATTACGAAGTTTGTTTTACGTGCAAGCGAAGTGATGCAAACGTATTGGTGGGGCGTCATTTTGCTGTTCATTGCTCTATATATTTTATTGATCGTGTTAAAAAGACAAAAAGTAACGAAATATTATTTAGATGTTTTTATGCTTCGCATGCCGATTTTTGGTGGGATGATGCAAAAAGCGGTACTCGCCCGCATGACGCGCACATTAAGTTCTCTTTTTTCAAGCGCTGTCCCTATTTTACAGGCGCTTGCGATCGTTGAGGAGGTTGTAGAAAATGAGGTCATTGCTCGCGTCATTCGCACATCGCGTGATGCGCTTGAACGCGGAGAATCGTTAACCGAGCCGATGAAGCGACATTGGGCGTTTCCTCCACTTGTTACACAAATGATTGCAATCGGAGAGCAAACCGGTTCACTTGATGCGATGCTTGCGAAAGTTGCTGACTTTTACGAAGCGGAAGTCGAAGCGGCTACCGATCGTTTAAAATCGCTTATTGAGCCGCTTATGATCGTGTTGCTTGCCGGCGTTGTCGGGACGATTGTCACATCGATTTTAGTTCCGATGTTCGATATATTTAATCATATTCAACAATGAAATAGTACTTTTCAACTAGATTGTTCATGTTGTAAAATGGTGAGAGAGATTATAAAAATTGCAAAGGAGAGGAATTATGTTAAAACGATTCATTCGTAACGAAAAAGGTTTGACATTAATTGAGTTGTTGGCGGTTATCGTTATTTTAGGGATTATTGCTGCGATCGCGATTCCGAGCATCGGGGGGTTAATCGACAATTCGAAAAAAGACGCTCATGTAGCAAACGCACAACAAATGATTAACGCGGCAAAAATTGCTGTAACGGCTGATAAAGATTTAATTCCGGCTAATAATAAATACACGGTACTTCCGCTTGCTTATTTGGAGAGTAAGGGATATTTAGAAACAGTAAAAGACCCTGATGGGAATGCTGAAACGTATAAAAAAGGACCTGACAACTATGATGGCAAACCAATTACCAATCAATCTGAAGATCCAAAAGCAGCGTATTCTTATGTACTTATAAAAAATGAAGACACTAAATTAAAATATTATGCAAAACTAATTAATAGCTCACGTGGTGTTTTTGGTACAGGTGGGGCTGCTGTAGAAGAAAAGGATTTAAAACGTGATGCAGTAGGCAACATTCAATCACAGCAATAGCCATAATAATTAGGATAAATAAAGAATTTAAATTTATAATTAGAGTGATCACATATGTCGTTTTTTATTTCTTTCCTCCTCGGTCTTCTTCTTGGCTCATTTTATAACGTTGTCGGGCTAAGGGTACCGAGAGGGGAGTCGATTGTTGCGCCGCGTTCGCATTGTCCATCTTGTAAGCGAACGTTGACGGCGTTAGAGTTAATTCCAGTCGTTTCGTATATGTTGCAAAAAGGGAAGTGTCGCGCGTGTTCGGCGCGCATTTCCTTTGTTTATCCATTCGTTGAGCTGTCCACGGCGATATTGTTCGCGCTTGCCCCGCTTTTTGTCGGTTGGTCAGCGGAAGTAGCCGTTAGTTGGACGCTCATTTCTTTATTCGTTATTATTTTTGTTTCTGATGTGCATTATATGGTTATCCCAAACCGTGTTTTATTATTTTTCACTCCACTCCTTCTTGTTGAGCGTTTATGGCTTGCTCCCCTTACTCCTTGGTGGGATAGTTTACTCGGTAGTGTCGTTGGATTTATGATATTGTTTGTGATAGCGGTTGTGAGTAAAGGTGGCATGGGCGGTGGAGATATTAAATTATTTGCGTTGATCGGTTTGGCGCTTGGCGCAAAGCTTACCGTTTTAGCGTTCTTTTTATCGACGCTCGTTGGGACGATATTCGGATTAGTTGGCATGGCGATCGGGCGCGTGAAACGCGGCGAACCGATGCCATTTGGACCAGCGATCGTCGTTGGGACATTGACGGCTTATTTTTTCGGGGAAACGATCATTCAAGCGTACGTAAAGGTTATGATGTAAGGAGAACGAACAATGCGGCTTTTTTCGATGAAAAATAAAGTGGGCAACATTGTTATAAAAGATCACGTCATTCGCTATGTGGAGTTAAAACAACAGCAACCGCTCGTTTTGCATACGTGCGAGGAATGGCCGCTTCCAGAAGGAATTGTGCGGGACGGGAAAATTGTCGATGAAGAACAGCTCGCTCATATTATGGAGCAGTGTGTCGATATGTGGAAAATGAAACGTCGCCGCGTACGATTTCTCGTTCCTGATCCACTGATCGTTATTCGGAAAATTCCGTTACCGAAAGAAATCGATGTAGAAGATATACGTAGTTATTTATTTATGGAAATTGGTTCAACGATCCCGCTTCCGTTTGAAGATGCCGTATTTGACTATGCCGTGCTTGAAAAAACGAAAGAGGCGCTTCATGTTTTATTGTTTGCCGCGCCGGAAGCGAACGTCATGCAATATGCGGAGCTGTTTGAGGAAGTGAAATTAAAACCGATCGTGGCAGACATTTCTCCGCTTAGCTTATATCGCTTATTTTACACATTTCATTTAGCGAACGATGTCGATCATTTTTTATTTGTTCAATTTGATTTATCATCGTTGAACGTTAGTGTATTCCACAAGCATCGTCCGATGTTTACACGACAGCTTGCCTTTGATTCCCAATGGACATCTTGGGAAAAGACGAATGAAGGATGGACGTGGTTAAAAGAAGGTGAACCTGAACGTCAGCTAGAAGACATATATAAAGAACTCGAGCGCGTCATGAACTTTTATCGCTTTTCGTTGCAGCAAGGCAAAGCGCAAATTACACGCGTCATCATTACCGGCGACCATCCGCTCGTTCATACGTTTTCCCATTTGTTACAAGAGCGTCTTGATGTCGCTGTTGAAACGTTGACGTTGCCGCTTTCGATTGACCCTGCTTATTATTTACCAATTGGACTCGGACTAAAAGAGGGTAATGCATATGCTCGTAGAAATTAACTTACTGCCGAAACGTGAACAAAAATCCCGATTTATCCCACTTTTATCCATTGTGGTTGCTGTTTTATTGATCGTTGGCGCGACAACGTTTTATGTCATTGTACAGCGCATGGAACAACAAATTGCACAATTAAAAACGGAGCTCGATCAAACGAAAGCGTTGCGAATCGCAGAAGAAGAAAAGCAAAAAACAGCTGCGAACACATCCGTCGGAGTCCAGTTGCAAGAAGCAGTTCAATGGGCGGAGCAATATCCCATTCATACCGTCGCGCTTTTACATGAATTGATTGAACGTTTGCCAGAGCGCGGATTTTTAATGAACGTTTCTTATGCACGAGATGGTGCCATTCAACTGACTGCTCAATTTGATACAACGCGTGAAAGTGCGGCATATTTACAAGCGTTAAAAGATGCTTCGTTTATCGCTGACGTAAAACTGACGAGTTTAACGGCATCAGAAGGAAAGGCGGAAGAAGAAGGAACAATGCCGCGGTACATCGGACAGTTTACCGTTCAATTGAATATGGAGGAATGGAAAAAACGGCAACAAGGAGGGAGAAAATGAGAAAAGGATTTATCGTGATGGCCTCTCTCTTGTTGCTTACGCTACTATCATTTGCGCTTTATATGTATGTGTACAAACCGCTCGATGACCGAAAAGAACAGCTGAAAACAGAATTACAGACGGAAAAAAAGTTGCTGCAAACGTTGCAAAGCAAACAACCGTCGGACGATTTGCGTGTTAGTCTTGTCGAGTTGCAAAAACGCGTCCCTGTTCAACCGTTTGTCGAGCAATTTTTATTAGACATTGAAAAAGCGGAAGTCGTATCAAATAGTACGGTATTGTCGCTCACATTTCAAGAAGGAGAAAACGTTGAAGGACCTCCCACTCCGATTCAGAAGTTAACGGTCAATGTATCTGTTCGTTCTCCTTCCTATTTTGCGCTCGAGCAATTTATTGATGTGTTGGAGCGATCGAAGCGCATCGTTTCAGTCGATTCGCTATCGTTTACAGGATATGAAGAATGGACGACGGTGATGGATGAAGTGCCGGAACTGTCTTATTCCCTTACTGTTTCAACGTTTTATGCACCAGAGTTGCGCCAATGGATTGAGCAGCTGCCACCGCTTGATTTACCGCAGCCGAGCGAAAAGCGCAATCCGTTTCCTTCATTAACGGAGCAATAAAGGAGTCGGTCGGATGCAAAATGAGCGCGGAATGACGTTAATTGAACTGTTAGCCGTCATTGTTATTTTAAGTATTTTAGTCATGATTGCGACTATTTCTGTTGTTGAAGTGATTAAAAAGTCACGGGATCGAGCGTTTGTCGCGACAGCGTATTCGCTATACGAGGCGGCAAGGCTTCACGTTGGTGCGCAGAAAGTAGAGTTTTTAACGCCAAATGAAAGTGAAATATTAACGTACAAACAGTTAGTTGACGATGGCGTTCTTGAGGGAATCATGGATCCGTACACATCAAAACGGTTGCCGCCAAATGATGACTCATATGTTATTGTGACGAAACAACATGACGGCACGATTGCATATGCGGTTTGTTTAAAAGGAGAAACGAAGCAAATTTGTAAAGAAAATGGTGTACCTGTCGATCAGTTGTCGGTCGATGACATTCAAGATCGATAGTGCGAAATTTGACGAAAACCTTCCACGACGAGACGACAAATGTCTCGTTTTTTTTTTCTTTTTTTATGTTACGATGACCGAAGAATGACAGCGGGAGGGAGAAAAGTTGGACAAGCCAGCGAAAAAAGCAATTGTGATTAAAGTGAATGGGAAAGAACAACCGTATACGACAGCGACGAACGTATTACCGCAATGGCCAAGTGACGACAGCGATGAACGACATGAAAAACAAGATGATTCGATCCAATTTGAAACGGATAGTAAACGATATAAAAAACGATCACCTTGGCGTTCGTTTTTGCTCGCGATTGCTTTAGCTGTCGTTCTTGGGACAAGCTTTGGCTTATTTGTATTAACGATCATTCCGACAACTGACACTCCTTCGACCGCCACATTGCAGCAAGAACAAAAGGAAGAAGGTTCAGTTGCGCAACGGACAGAAACCGTTTTTGTCGTTCAAGGTGGGGTGTTTCAAGATGCGGAAGCAGCGAAAGCGTACGCGCAAAAAATAAAAGGGCAACATCGACCAAGCGTCATGGTAGGAAAACAACCGATTTACGTCTTTTTAGGCATGGCATTAACGAAAGAGGAGGCAAAGAAAATCGCGGGCTTATACGAATCGCTCGGAATTGACACATACGTAAAAGCATGGAGCGTATCGGTGGACGAAAAAGAAAATGAGCCGTTTATGACGATCGTTTCCGCGATTAGTTTATTGTTGGATGGACAACAACTTTCCAATGAACAATGGAATGAGTTACAGTCGTATTCGTTTCATGATGAACAGATGAAAAAAGCGTATGAAGCGCTTTTCGCTTTCCGCCAAACAAACGATCAAGCACAATTATGGGCCGCACAACAACATATATTAAACGTTTTACAATAAGAAGCGCACAGCTTCTTTTTTTCTTTGTCGAACCATTGTATATTGTGTATAAATTTGGTACGATACAAGTGTATCTTCCTTGAAACAGACGCTCATGACAGAAAGGTGATGACGATGCAACTTGTGTTAGCTTCTAGTTCTCCTCGTCGAAAACAACTTCTTCGTATGCTTGGACTTCCGTTTGACATCCTCGTCAGCGATGTCGATGAATTATTCGATGCTGAGTTATCCCCAAGTGAAATTGTGAAGCAGCTCGCACATAAAAAAGCAAATGCGGTATGGCAACAAAAAAAAGACGCGTGCGTCATCGGTGCTGATACGATCGTTATGTGTGAAGGAGAGGTGCTTGGGAAGCCGATGAGCGAACAAGACGCCTTTCGTATGTTAAAACGTTTATCTGGAACGACACATGAAGTATGGACAGGTGTCGCCATTTGTACAGAAAAAGAGTGCGTCACTTTTGCAGAAAAAACGGACGTCACGTTTTGGCCGCTTACAGATGAAGACATTTGGGCGTATATTGCGACAAAAGAACCGCTAGACAAAGCGGGCGCGTACGGCATTCAGGAACGGGGAGCGCTTTTTGTAAAAAAGATTGACGGAGACTATTTTTCCGTTGTCGGTTTGCCGATTGCAAGGCTCGCCCGCGAATTAAAAAAATTCGGATTTTATCCATTTCGTTAAAAAAAGGTTAAAATAGAGGGGGGAATGTATGCTTATTCGTCATGTTCCACCCGATGAACGCCCGCGTGAACGCTTGCTTTCTGAAGGACCGCAAAGTTTATCCAATCAAGAATTGTTAGCCATTTTGCTTCGCACGGGGACGAAACAATATTCCGTTCTTACGCTCGCGCAACATTTACTTACCCATTTTGAAGGACTTCGTCAGTTAAAAGATGCAACAATTGAAGAAATGACAAGCATTAAAGGGATCGGAAAAACAAAAGCGATCCAAATTATTGCAGCGCTCGAGCTTGGCCGGCGCGTGCATCAAATGCAATATGATGATCGTTATGTCATTCGTTCTCCGGAAGATGGTGCACGTTACGTCATGGAAGATATGCGTTTTTTAAGCCAAGAACATTTCGTTGTGTTATATTTAAATACGAAAAATCAAGTGATGCATAAAAAGACCGTATTTATCGGCAGTCTAAATGCATCGATCGTCCATCCGCGCGAAGTGTATAAAGAAGCGATTAAACGTTCTGCTGCTTCCATCATTTGCATTCACAATCATCCGTCAGGGGATCCGACGCCGAGCCGCGAAGATATTGAAGTGACGCGCAGGCTCGTAGAATGCGGACGTCTCGTTGGCATCGAGCTGCTTGACCATTTAATTATTGGTGATAAAACGTATGTGAGTTTAAAAGAAAAAGGATATGTGTAAATCATTCTCTTTTCATTGTAATTGCGTTATAATAAATGTCATGAGTTTTTGAAAGCATTTTGTTTCAGAAAGGAAGATACGAACATGTTTGGAATTGGATCAAGAGATCTCGGAATAGATTTAGGTACTGCCAATACACTTGTATATGTCAAAGGAAAAGGAATCGTTTTGCGCGAGCCTTCTGTCGTTGCGCTACAAAAAGATACGAAACAAATTGTTGCGGTGGGGAATGAAGCGAAACAAATGATCGGACGTACACCAGGAAACGTTGTGGCACTTCGTCCGATGAAAGATGGAGTGATCGCTGATTACGAAACGACAGCCATTATGATGAAGTACTACATTAAGCAAGCAACGAAAAATAGCGGACTGTTTGCTGGAAAGCCATACGTGATGGTGTGCGTGCCGTCAGGTATTACGGCAGTCGAGGAGCGTGCTGTCATTGATGCAACGAGACAAGCAGGGGCTCGCGACGCTTACACGATCGAAGAGCCGTTTGCGGCGGCAATTGGTGCCAATTTGCCTGTATGGGAACCGACAGGAAGCATGGTCGTCGACATCGGGGGCGGCACAACGGAAGTCGCTGTCATTTCTTTAGGCGGTATCGTTACGAGCCAATCCATTCGTGTCGCTGGTGATGAAATGGATGAGGCAATTATCCAATATATTCGGAAAACGTACAATTTAATGATTGGGGAGCGTACAGCGGAAGCGATTAAAGTCGAAATTGGTTCGGCAGGCAATCCGGAAGGGATCGGAAGCATGGAAATTCGCGGTCGCGACTTATTAACAGGCTTGCCAAAAACGATTGAAATTCATGCGGAAGAAATCGCCGAAGCGTTGCGCGATACAGTATATGCCATTGTTGATTCCGTAAAAAATACGCTTGAAAAAACGCCGCCAGAACTTGCGGCAGACATTATGGATCGTGGAATTGTCCTAACTGGTGGAGGAGCGTTGTTGCGCAATTTAGATAAAGTCATTAGCCAAGAAACGAATATGCCAGTCATTATTGCTGAAAATCCGCTCGATTGCGTCGCGATTGGTACAGGAAAAGCGCTCGACCACATTCATTTATTTAAAAATAAAGCGCGAGACCATCGCTAATGTGTAAGAAGGTGTCGCCATGCCGAAATTTTTCTTAAATAAACGGCTAATTATATTGCTTGTTAGCATCATGGTGCTCGTGGCTCTCATTGGTTTTTCGTTAAAAGAACGAAGTGAATTAACATGGATGGAAAAATTCGCAAAAGACACCGTTGTTTTTATGCAATCTATCGTGCACAAGCCCGCACAGCTCGTTGCGGGCTTCTTTGAAAATGTAAACGATTTGCGTCATACATATGAAGAAAACAAACAGTTAAAAGCGCATTTAGAACAATACGTTCTTTTGCAGTCCGAGGTGGAATCGCTCAAAAAAGAAAACGAACGTTTGCGTGATCTACTGGATAAAAAAGAAAGTTTACGTGATTTTGTCGCCATTCAAGCGACGGTGATCGGGCGCAATCCAGATCGTTGGGAAGAGACGTTAATTGTAAATAAAGGATCTCAACACGGTGTAAAGAAAGATATGGCTGTTATTACGCCCCAAGGACTCATCGGCAAAGTGCGCAGCGTCTCCCCATTCAGCGCAACGGTGCAACTTCTTAGCGCAAATGATCGAAAAAATCGCATCTCTGCGTTTGTTCAAGGAGATGAAAACATATTCGGTTTAATCGAAGGATACGATGAAGAACGGGAAGCATTGCTGCTGAAACGCCTTCCATATGATGCGAAAATAAACAAAGGACAGCGTGTATTCACATCAGGACTTGGCGGGATTTTTCCAAAAGGACTATTTATCGGAGAAGTGGAAGAAGTCGTTGCGGATGAGTACGGGCTTACACAAATTGCCTATATCAAGCCAGCAGCGAATTTTTATGACATTGATGATGTGATGATCGTGAAACGAAAAATTGAAATGTCGCAAGAG